>JBEINE010000275.1:0-2447 GCA_040378245.1 Hyphomonadaceae bacterium
CGGGGTGCATAAACCGCCGATAGCCCCGCTTCGGGTGTGACGCAGCCCATAACCGTCTCTTTGCGCAGCTATCTGCACAGCACACGCCTGAAAAAGAAGCACAGCCCTATGATTTTGAACCACCGATAATTTGGCACCTGAGCTGCCATCAATATGAGCCCCACCCTAAATCGAAAACGCGCCCGCAGCACATTCAAGCAGCCAAGCTCGATCTGATCGTCATTTGGCTCTGACACTGGTCACGCCCAGTCAAAAAGTGCTAAGGCTTATCTATGAACAACGACGAAGTCCTCTCAATCTTCAAAGCTGCCGGGGGGTTGCTTGAAGGCCATTTCATTCTGACGTCTGGCCGACACAGTCGATCCTTTTTACAAAAAGCCTTTGTATTCATGGACCCCACAGCGACGGAGGCACTGTGCACGGCTCTGGCCGCCAAGATTGTTGAAAAATGGGGTCAAATTGACTTTATCGTGTCGCCCGCGGTTGGCGCGATTATCCCCGGTTATGAAACAGCGCGCCATTTGGGGGCAAAGGCGGTTTATGTTGAGCGCGAAGAGGGCAAGTTCCGCTTGCGCCGTGGCTTTAAATTGCCCGCGGAAGCGCGTGTCGTGATTGTTGAAGACATTATTTCAACAGGCATTTCAGTGCGTGAAACCCTAGACGCTATTGCCGATGCGCCTTGTGTTATCTTGGGTGCCGCTGTCCTCGTTGATCGCTCCGCCGGACGGGCCGACGTCGGGTGCGACCTTATAAGCCTCGCGTCCATTGATATTGAGAGCTTTTCTGCTGATGAGCTTCCCGACGATCTCAAAGCAATCCCCGCCATCAAGCCGGGCAGTCGTGATTTATCAAAACTTGCGGGCCTTCCTTCATGAGCGGCCACAAACTGCGCCTCGGCGTGAACATAGATCACGTCGCCACCATTCGTAATGCGCGCGGTGGGCCTCATCCTGATCCTTTGCGGGCCGCAGAGGCTGCTGCGCGCGCCGGCGCTGACGGCATCACGCTGCATTTACGCGAAGACCGCCGCCATATTCGTGACGAGGATCTGGCGTTGTTCATTGAAAAAGTGACTTTGCCGCTTAACCTTGAACTCGCGGCAACAGAAGAAATGCTCGATATTGCGCTGCGTTATCCTACACACGCCGTGTGTATCGTCCCTGAAAAGCGAGAAGAGCGCACGACAGAAGGCGGATTGGACGTCGCGCGTCTGCACAATTCCATAGCGCCCATGGTGCGCAAACTGGCCGATTCTGGGCGACGTGTGTCATTGTTTATAGAGCCTGACCCGATTCAATTGGCTGTCGCAGAAGCCATGGGGGCCGCCGTGGTCGAACTTCACACAGGTGCCTATGCAGAAGCTAGCTTAGCAGGGCAGGGGGATGTCTGTGCTGAGATTTTAGAAAAGCTGCGCGTTGCTGCCCGACTTGGAGCCTCGCGGGGCTTAGAAGTTCACGCTGGCCACGGGCTAACTTTTGATAATGTCAAACCTATTGCCGCCATCCCTGAATTGATTGAGCTCAATATTGGGCATTTTCTAATTGGTGAGGCCATTTTTACAGGGCTCAGCGCCGCTATTGAGCATATGCGCGCTTTAATGGATGAGGCCCGCACGTGATCATGGGTGTGGGGTCAGACCTCTGTCGTATCGATCGCATTGAAAAGACTCTGGCCCGGTTTGGCAAACGCTTTGAATCGCGCTGTTTTACGCAGACAGAGCAAGCCCGTGCCAACCGCCGCGCGTCAATGAAAGCCGCTACATATGGGAAGCGCTTTGCCGCTAAAGAAGCCTGCGCCAAGGCGCTGGGAACTGGGATGCGCTCTGGCGTCGCCTGGCGGGATATGGGGGTCATTAATCTTCCAACTGGCAGACCCACTTTGCGTTTGACCGGTGGCGCGCTAAAGCGTCTACAAGAATTGACCCCACCGGGGTTTGAAGCTGATATCCACCTGAGCTTGAGCGACGATCATCCTTATGCGATGGCTTTTGTGGTTATTAGCCTGAAACCTTTGGCACTTAATGCCTTAGTGCCAATGTAAAGAGTTAGATGAGTATGACCGACAATATTTCCGCCCCTTTGAAAGCAACCAAAACGCCGCCTCAAGGCGACAGCCTAGTTGAAAATGTTAAAACGATCATCTTTGCACTCAGTGTAGCATTTGTTTTGCGGGTATTCCTCTTTCAACCCTTTAACATCCCCTCTGAATCGATGCGTCCTGGCCTTGTTGTGGGTGATTATCTTTGGACGTCGAAGTGGGATTATGGCTATAGCCGGATGTCGATCCCGTTTGAGCCGAAATTATTCTCTGGTCGTATTCTTGGCCGGGACCCTGACCGAGGCGATGTTGTGGTGTTTAAATTTCCCCGCGACAATAAGAAGGACTTTATCAAACGTCTGATCGGTTTGCCGGGGGACCGTATCCAAGTCATTGGCGGGCGATTGATC
>JBEINE010000208.1:0-4572 GCA_040378245.1 Hyphomonadaceae bacterium
GACCGTCATCGCCGCGCGCGCAACTTGGGGTTTGCGGGTATCAATTGAGAGGGGAATATTCGTCCTCATACGAATTTTTTCGATCAAGCCTATTGTGCGCTCAAGCTCTTGATCGAGGTCGACGGGATCGGCACCGGGTCTTGTGCTCTCGCCGCCAATATCGAGTATGTCAGCGCCCTGCGCGATGAGTGCCATTGCATGATCAAGTGCCACGCCGGGCCTGTTAAATTGGCCCCCATCAGAAAAGCTGTCCGGCGTCACATTGACGACACCCATCACAAGGGGGCGGGCGCGGGTTGAGAGGGCAGATAAGAGTCGGTTCATTGCCGCCCGTCTAATTGGCTTTGTGGTCGCTGCACAGGCTCAACTGGCAGGTTTCTGCCAAGCCAGCTTCACATTGGGTGCGTAACAGCGCAAACAGGGGCCATGCATACACAAGCCACCCCACCCACGCCGCGTGCCTATGGCGCCATCAATTTCATCGGCCTGCAAACCCTCTATTTGCGCGAAGTGCGGCGATTTTGGAAAGTTGCAATCCAAACCATATTTGGACCAGTTGTGGCGACATGGTTGTTGATGGTGGTGTTTGTTATGGCTTTTGGGGCCGATAAGCGCATGGTGAGCGGTATCGCATTCCCCGATTTTCTGGCACCGGGCCTGATTATGCTATCAATTGTTCAAAACGCCTTTGCCAATTCCTCTTCGTCACTGATTGTTGCCAAGATGCAGGGCACAACGAGTGATTTTCTGATGCCGCCCTTGTCACCTGGGGAATTGACCGCTGGATTTATTGCGGGGGCAACATCGCGCGGTCTTTGCGTGGCTGTCGCTATGGCGCTGGCGGTGACGATTTTTGCCAATGTGATCCCAGTCCATTGGGGCTGGGCCCTCTATTTTGGGCTAACCGGTTCCATCATGTTTAGTGCGTTTGGCGTATTGGGCGGCATTTGGGCCGATAAGTTCGACAATCTGGCTTTCATCACCAGCTTCTTCATTACGCCTCTGACCTTTTTGTCAGGCACCTTTTATTCAATCAAAGTTCTGCCTGAGCCGTTCCACACATTGTCCTTGTGGAATCCGGTGTTTCATTTGATCGACGGCTTTCGCTACGGCTTCACGGGGCACGCCGACGCGAGTGTCATGATCAGTGCGGTATCAACTGGCGTCATCAGCGTGATCCTGGTCTTCGCATGCTGGGCTGTATTCAGGACTGGCTGGCGCATGAAGGCCTAAGGGCTTTATTCAGCGTTTGCCGACAATGGAGACAGCGCGCGCTTCCAGACGCACAACGCCGGCTTCATCGGTCGGCATTTGGATTTGTACGGGTACAAATAGCCCATTGGTTGGCGCGAAGAGGAAACTGAGATTCGTTACGTCCATGGGGTCTGGAAACCCCGCGATCGGGGTTAAACGCACTGAACAGCGGATTGCGTTGCCACGATAGCCCGCCAGAGTGACTTTTTGGCTGCCCGACGGCGACATGTCGAGGTCAAAGCGCGTACGGCCCTCCAAGAAGACCCGGACCTTTTGGTCACATGGGTTACTCGCCACCGTCATCATCGAGGCCATCATAGTCACTTGATCGACAGTATTCAACTTTTGGGCTGGTGTTGCAGAGGGCGTACCCGTGCTCATGGGCGGATTTGCGGTCATAATCACCGCGCGGTCGCCAAAATCGACAGTCACGACACGGTTGCGCTTCCCGCCTTGATGGCGATAGCTTCGAGGCCGCAACAGGCCCTCGTCAGTTATGATGCCGCTGACGCTATAAGTGAAATCCTGACGGCTTCCAGCCAATTGGCGGGCTATGCCGGTTAAACGATGGGAGGCATTGCCCTGATAGCTATCGGAAGCAAACTTGTAACTATAGCGGCCTGTGCCAACATTAATGCCCTTAGCGATGAGATTATACTCAATCGCCACTGTTTCAACTTGACCGGGACCGGCGTGTTGAGCCAGCGAGGGTAATGGAGCTAAAAGGGCAAGCCCTATAAGGGCCTTGATGTAAAGCGAACTCATGATAACCTCTCAAAAATGCCGCGAATTGGCTAAGATTTGCACCTGCATCAGATACAGTGACTCCTGCCACATGAACGATGAACGAATGCTGACTGGCAGTCGCTGCTTCAATTTAGACGCCATGGCAGGCAGGGTTGCCTGCACAATTAGAGCGTTGGTTTCTTCAGATTTTAGACTTTGCCCAGATCGATAACGCCCACTCACTCAGCCAAACAAGTCCGGCGTTGGATCAATGTCAACCCGTAGCACACCTACAAGTAACCATTGGTCTTTTCTGCGTGCATGCGTGCCGAGTCCGAAGACCATCCCTTTAGCTAAGTATTCGATCTCAAAGGTTCTTTTCATGGATTCAAGGGCCGCTGTTTCAGACCCTAGTGACTTTGATCTTCTAAAAAATGTCGCTGTAGTTTCCCAATCATCACAGGTATGTCTATGTTTTTCACCATTTTGATCCGCCCACAAAAAATAAAAGGTGTAAGGGCACGGTCTTAGCGGTTTTGCATCCTTGTCAAAAAAGACGATTGATCCGCT
Source organism: Hyphomonadaceae bacterium (assembly GCA_040378245.1). GTDB lineage: Bacteria > Pseudomonadota > Alphaproteobacteria > Caulobacterales > Aquidulcibacteraceae > Aquidulcibacter. The sequence goes on from JBEINE010000208.1 coordinate 2,551, forward strand.
AAAGCCTTATGCTTTAGAGTTTCAGACAGAATCTGTGGTGCCCTCTTCCGACGCCAAAGAAATTCGACGGTGCTTGGTCGGACCAATGTCAGAGACTCGCCTTTAGCCGCAGCTTCGGCAACACTGCTGCGAATAACTCTTTGAATATTCTTGAATTTCGTCTTTGTGGTTGCTTTTGATAAGACTTTAATGGACTCAGGCAGCACCTTTTGGCTTTCTACTCGTCTATCATACCGAGGTTCAACGAAGTCGTATGATATCCAATCCCAACGCCCAAATAACTGACTGTCAGCTAAAATTCGAAATGGTACAGGGTATTGGCGCCGCCACTTGCCGTCCTCTCCAATCCCTGCGCAACAAACGGTTTCAAAATAATTGCTGCTTCTATGCGGCAGCGCTTTGATAAGGATAAGGCATTTGTCGCTCTGTAGCATAGTCGATAACCTGTTCCCCGATCTTAATGTCTATTTGTTGGATGTTCATGTATCGAGCCATGAATTGGACGATTAACGACCGATGACATTGCGCAGCTTCACGTTCATAGCAGAGCAGGCAAACTTGTTTTGTACCGATCAGCGAAGCTAACTTACCAACGGCTTCGAGCGCCGACTTGGTCTTCAAAACTTCGCCAAATATTCTTTCAAACTCTGGGATGTTGCCGGCCCGAGCAGCGTCACGGCCAAGCTTTGGATCGCCCAAGGACTTCATATGAATGTATTCGATGTTTTCATTTCTCAGCGTGGATGAAAGTGCAGTTTTAGAAAAGCCTTTTTTCCGCGACTGCGCGCGATCCCGAACATCTACGATTAGGGAGATGCCAGCCTCTCTTACAGCTTCTATGAACCGTTCGATATTGGTGCCTTCGTATCCAATTGTGTAGATGTTATGGTCGAACATACTAAACTCATTCCATGGGTTTGGTTAACCAAATGTATCCATTCTTAATTAACATTTGAAAAACCAAAAAATCTTTTGCAATTGTTTTGCTTACTCCGCCGCAATCGCCATTGAGGCCGTGCCCAGAATGCGCGCTTTGGCCTGATCATATTCGCGCACGAGGCGGTCAACAAGCTGGCTTGTGGTATCGACGGACTTGATGGCGCCAATGCCCTGACCACAGCCCCAGATATCGCGCCATGCCTTCTTGGACGTATTGCCGCCAGAGCCAAAGTTCATGGCGGAGGGATCGCTCTCGGGTAGATTGGCCGGATCGAGACCCGCTGCCACCACCGACGGGGCGAGATAATTGCCATGAACGCCGGTGAACAAGTTTGAATAAATGATGTCATCGGCACTGCTGTCGACAATCATATCCTTATAGGCTTGGTCGGCATTGGCTTCTTGTGTGGCGATAAAGGCCGAGCCAATATAGCCGAAATCCGCCCCCATAGCTTGCGCCGCCAAAACCGCGCCACCATTGGCGATTGAGCCTGAGACACAAAGAGGCCCGTCGAACCATTCACGAATTTCTTGCACCAAGGCAAAAGGGGATAAGGTGCCAGCATGGCCGCCAGCGCCAGCCGCGACAGCGATCAGACCGTTTGCCCCCTTTTCAACCGCTTTTTTGGCGTGGCGATTATTGATGATATCGTGAAACGTAATACCGCCATAGGATTGGATGGCTTGGTTCACATCTTCACGTGCACCCAAAGAGGTAATCACCACAGGCACTTTAAACTTCACACAGGCCTCAACATCATGCATCAGGCGATCATTGGTTTTGTGAACGATCTGATTGACGGCAAAAGGGGCGCTGGGGCGGTCGGGGTTTTTGATATCCCATTCGCCTAATTCAGTGGTGATCCGGTCCAGCCACTCGTGCAGAACCGGGCTTGGACGCGCGTTCAGGGCGGGAAATGATCCGACAACGCCGGCTTTACATTGCGCGATGACTAGGTCTGGGGTCGAAATGATGAAGAGTGGCGCGCCAATCACGGGTATCCGCAAGTGCGACAAAAGTGCAGGAACCGACATAAGATCTCCAAGGCTTCCGGACCCCGCCATAGATGGACGCGGCATGGC
>JBEINE010000218.1:0-4176 GCA_040378245.1 Hyphomonadaceae bacterium
CGCTAACGTGGGCTGCGGTCAGTTGTTTGGGGCACAGCTAATAGCTTTGTGCTTATAAGGGCCTCTCGTCACGAATTGATCTGACCGCTCGATTTCATCGCGCGAGAGCGCGTCTAGATCTCTGATTTAGCGTCTGTTTATCCAGCTTTTTTATCTAAAAAGACGGGACAGACCCTAGACAGGTAACAAACCTATTCGACCAAATTTCGGCAATGGGAGCGATTTTATGCCTCCACAAATGTCGAATTTAGGTATCAAAAGTCGGCCAAAGAGGCTTGACAGCCGCCAGAGCGCGATGCAATCGCGCCTTCCTTTCATGTCTTAACTGTCTGTGCCTCATCCACATCCTCGCCCAGCTCACCTTCCCACTTGGCGACGACCGCTGTAGCGACCGAATTGCCGATGACATTGGTGGCTGACCGGCCCATATCGAGGAAATGATCCACCGCAAGGATCAACAAGATGCCGCCTTCTGGGATCTTAAAGAATGACAAGGTCGCGGCAATCACCACCAGCGAAGCGCGCGGTACCCCCGCCATGCCTTTTGACGTCACCATTAATAGCAAGAGCATCGTGGCAATCTGGGTGAGATTGAGATGGATGCCATAGGCTTGCGCGATGAATAAGGTTGCAAACGTGCAATACATCATCGACCCATCAAGATTAAACGAATAACCAAGCGGCAGCACGAAGCTGGAGATTTTGCGCGAGACGCCAAACTTCTCCAATTGCTCCATCGTCTTGGGATAGGCCGCTTCCGATGATGCGGTCGAGAAAGCCAAGATGGTGGGCTCTCGGATACGGGCGATCAAAGTGGCGATACGTGGCCCGATGACCGCAAAGCCCGCGACCAGAAGTAACGCCCATAAAACCGCAAGGGCCAGATAAAAGCCACCAATAAAGGCGCCATAGGTCACCAAAACGCCAAGGCCCTTGGTCGCGATGACCGCCGCCACAGCCGCAAACACCGCAATGGGCGCGACCGACATGACATAGCCCGTCAGCTTTAACATGGCTTGTGAGACAAGCTCAGCCAGATTGGCTAAGGGCTTGCCCTGCTCACCCAACGCCGCAACCGCCACGCCAAAGAAGATGGAGAAGATAACAATCTGCAAAATCTCATTATTGGCCATGGCTTCAATGATAGATTTCGGTACCAAATGGGTGATGAAGTCTTTCAGGGTAAATTCGCTGGTGGCGACGCCACTCGCCGCGTCCAATGGCGGCAAGGGCAGGTTCAAACCGACTCCGGGCTCTAGGATGGAGACAATCAACGCACCAAGGCTGAGCGACATTAAAGATGCCGCCAGAAACCAGCCCATCGTCTTAAGACCAACGCGCCCCAAGGCCGAGGTGTCGCCAAAATGAGCAATGCCCGCCACCAAAGTCGCAAAAACGAGTGGTGCGATGATCATTTTGATCAGACGCAGAAATACATCGGTGATGATTTTGAAGTTATCCGCCCATTGTTGATGAACAACAGGGTCTGGATTGAAATTATAAATGGAAAAACCAACAATAATACCAAGGACCATTGCGGCGATAATGTAGAGGGTGAAATTCTTATTCATCCCTCACACTAACGTGAACTTATGTGAATACAATCGTGTAAATTCACAAGCTGTGATCGGCCCCTGAAAGAAACAGTGATGCTCAGTTTTTAATCTTCAATGTCGTCCAAATCACCAATGGCATGCCCGCAATGCCACCTTCTATGCGTTTGTTCACAAGCCAAGACGATGGGAAGAACCAAATACCAGTAACCGGGGTGGCATCTGAGAGGATTTTCTCGGCCTCCAGCGTTTTGGCCAATCGCGCAGCACCATCGACCTCGGCGCGGGCTTCGCTCAAAGCTTGATCAAAGGCAGGATCTTTCCACTGGTGGGAATAGGCTGTGCCCCCTGCCCCCCATGACGCCATAAGGTCAATAGGGCTTGATTTCATGCCCTTATCGATGCGCGTCACCGACGCATCAAAGTCAAACGCATTGAGCCGCGCGACAATAGCGCTAGAATCCGCCGCAAATAAAGTCGCCTCCACGCCGATCTGCTTCCACATATCGACCATTTGAATCGCCGCGCGTTCGCGGTCATCCTTGGTCACCAAAAGCTCAAACCGGAGCGGATTGGTGGCGTTATACCCTTTAGACGCTAAAATCGCCTTGGCACCCTCTGGATCATATTTGGGTTGAGGTTGGCCGCGCACTAGACGTCCTGCCGTCTCGACCGATCCACGCATGACCTTGGAGGCAATCACATCGCGGTCGATACTCATCGCAAGTGCGCGCCGGACTGCCGGGTCCTGAAATTGGGGCCGTTTGGTATTGAAGCTCGTGTAGACCAAACGAGGGGCGGGAAAACGCTGATAGCCTTCACCAAACTCTTTAGACAGGTCGCTGGCGCGCAGCAAAGGCGGGTCCTGAACCAGATCCAGATCGCCCGATTGAAACATCCGCAGCCGCGTGGCGGCATCCTCAATGGCCTCAACCATAATCTGGCGCGGCATGCCGGTCGTCCAACCGCCGCGGGGATTTTGATCAAGCACCAGACGCGTTGGACTGCGTTCAATAGGCTTATAAGGACCTGACACGATAATCTTTTCGACGTCTGTCCAGCTTTCGCCATTTTGAGCGATGGCGTGCAAGGGAACTGGGTAAAACTCTTGCATCCGGCTCCAGAACTCAGCATCGGCCACATTAAGCTCAATGATGATGGTTTCGGGATCGGGTGCAGACACCCCAATCGTCTTGGGGTCCTTGCCCTCGACAATACAGTCTCTATAGCCAGCGATCATATAAAGCTCGGACGCATCGGCATAAGCGTTAGCTTTATTGGCACTATAGCGTAACGAGTCTAAAACATCACTTGAGGTGATGGCCCGCCCATCTGACCAGGTCAGACCCGGGGTGATCTTGAATGTCCAAGTCCGATACCCATTGCTGCCTTCCCACGACATGGCCATAGCGGGAGCCGGTGTTGCATTGGTCCCATATCCGATAACGGGCATCCAAAACTGCCTGAACAACAACGCGGATGCCGCGAACTCCGCCTTCATAGGATCCAGCGAATCAGGTGGTCCCACCATGCCGACGCGCAACACATCGGCATCGGCTTGGCGTTTCGTGCATGCCGACATCGACATTATGACAGGAGTGGCTGCAAAGCCTGCGATCAGATGACGACGATGAAATTCTACCATCCCGTATCAATGCCGTCACAGCCGATTAGGTCAAGAGGCTAGAGGTACTTTAGCGACATTTTTTGCGCCATTTTGAGTCGAATTGCGTGCTTCTTAAAGCGGCCGCTTTACGTCTTGAGGCAGACAATTAACCGGACAAATGCGCGCGCCCGATGACTGGCTTGATGTCAATATCGGCCCCCCGCCTCATCACGGTAATGTCTGGTTCAGCTCCAGATAAGCGCCATCAGCATCAAAGAAATGACAGCCCAACACACGTATCGCCGGAGCGCCAGGTGTTCTTGGCGGATATTCCGAGATTTTGAGCGGGCTCATGATCCGCACCCCCGGCGCTTTGACCGCCGCGTCGCACGCCTTGTGCGCATCAGCCACCGCGGCTACGATGATATGACTGCCTGGGCCTAAGACGCGCGGCACCCGCACATTGGGTCGATTGGGATTGTCGGTGTATTGGATGAGGCCGATCCAACCGATCCACGAGTCATTAGCGTTCAGCAGCACCAAACGGATCGGCCGCGGGGCCCCGCCTTGAGCAAAGCCAAGGCTGGAGACCTTCATTTCAGCATCATAATTGACTTTCATGCCCAGAGCGTCGCGATAAAGCTTTAAGGATCGCTCTATATCGCGGACGATAATCGTCGTGCGGCGAATATCGATAGGTACGCGCTCTTGAGGTGCAGCAATTTTGGTGGGATCGGCGGGCGTAGCAGCGCCAGTCGTCTGACCGACGGCCCCATAGGGGGACAATGCCGATACGCTGCACATCACCAATGCCAAATGCCACAGTTTCAGCATCGAACCGCCTCCAAAACATTATATTCTTTGTGCAATAACGGAGACAAACTGGCAAGTGGGGGTGGCGCAGTGCCGACCGCCCGAAAAAATGACGCATCCGTCACTTTACGGGCTGGCGCTTTTTTGATATTTGTTTCTCATGAACTTGACCTACATCGCCCCAAACCGCATTGACCTGCCCGC
>JBEINE010000009.1:0-30696 GCA_040378245.1 Hyphomonadaceae bacterium
AAGCCGCCTATTTCTCGGGAACTGAAACCCGAAGTGCTTTAAAATACTTTATCGCTAACCAAAACTTCGGTACGTTAGATATTTTTCGGCGTCCGGATTTTCGTTCTTCAGCGCAAAAGAGACTTATCCCGCAATTACAATTGAAGGTACCAGTGTTTCGGCGATGGGGAAAGAAATTCTTTGTTGTCGTTGATAGTCAGTTCTTCAAATCACTGCCCGAATTTCGAACGACAACGCAGGCGAATAGTGAGTTGACATGGTTGGTCTATCCTTTGGCTCGAGTCGAGGAGCGATATGAAATGCAGGATGGAAAGCCAATTTTTACAGAGTGGTATGACGTCGAGACATCATTGCGAGAGGGTCGAGCACCGGATCCAATCGAGATAATGTCTGAACTACAATTGAAGTTTGCGTCGAAAGGCAAGCCTTCGGCGAAAGTGTTTCAGTGTTAGCGGCATTATTTTCATAACACAAAGTTGCTTTTTGGCAGAGCCTTGTCGCCCGCTCGGCATCCTCTTTTGAATGCGACGCAATGCCATTCGACAAAACCCGCTCAAACCTCTACATAGCCTGAAAACTTCCCGAACGACCGGACCCGATAATGACTTGGACACCCTCATCTTGGCGCGCGCTGCCCGCCAAGCATATCCCAACTGACTATCCAGATGCGGCGGCCGTTTTGGCTGTTGAAGCGCGACTATCGAAAAAGCCGCCTTTGGTTGTCGCTTCAGAGATCAATAAACTCAAGGCAGAGCTCGCGCGCGTGTCGCGGGGTGAGGCGTTCCTATTGCAAGGCGGGGATTGCGCTGAGAGCTTTGTCGAGTTTGAGGCCGACCGGATCACGCGCTATTTTCGTGTATTTCTGCAAATGGCCGTCGCGCTCACATTCGCGGGGGGCAAGCAGGTTGTGAAAGTGGGCCGCGTGGCGGGGCAATTTGCCAAACCGCGCAGTGAGCCGGTCGAGACCATAAATGGCGTGACTTTGCCGTCCTACCGTGGGGATAACATCAATGGCGTGGCGTTCACGGCTGAAAGTCGCCTACCCGACCCCGAGCGCTTGATGGAGGCTTATAATCAAAGCACCTCCACCCTCAATCTTTTGCGCGCCTTGGCGACGGGTGGGTATGCGGACCTCGAGAATGTCAATCGATGGAACCTCAAGTTTGCCAAAAAGCAGGGCAAAGCCTCGGCGGAATACATCAAACTTTGTCACCGTATCGAAGAAAGCCTTGAGTTTATGGACGGGCTTGGCTTGTCGGGTCCTGCCGGCATCGCCACTGATACGGTTGATTTTTTCACCAGCCATGAGGCGCTTCTCTTGGGCTATGAAGAAGCTATGACACGCCAGGATATGCTGTTTGGATCTGGCGCTTATTATACAACGTCCGCCCATATGGTGTGGATCGGCGACCGCACGCGCCAGCTTGATCACGCCCATGTTGAGTTTTGTCGCGGTATTGCTAACCCCATTGGCGTCAAATGTGGGCCAAGCCTTGAAGCTGATGATTTGCTGCGCCTGCTGGATGTTCTCAACCCTAAAAACGAAGCGGGTCGGATTGTGTTGATTGCCCGTTTTGGTTCCGACAAGATCGTGGGGGCATTGCCAAAACTTGTTCGTAAAGTCCAAGACGCGGGCCGCAGCGTTGTCTGGTCGTCTGACCCGATGCATGGCAATATTCTGAAGACCGCCTCAGGCTATAAGACTCGGCCGTTTGAGCGCATTGTCTCGGAAGCCAGCGACTTTATGGACATTGTCCGCGCTGAAGGGGCCTATCCTGGCGGCGTGCATCTTGAAATGACCGGTGATGATGTGACCGAATGCACAGGCGGGGCGACCCCGGTTACTGAAGAAGCGCTTTCAAGCCGGTATCGTACCCATTGCGACCCGAGGCTGAATGCCGACCAAGCCATTGAATTAGCCTTTACGATCGCCCATGGCCTTCGCGAGGGGCGCCAGCAAAGGCGTATAGCGGCGGCGGGTCTTTAAGCGACTTAATGACTCGAACCGTTAGGCGCTTAGCGCCTATTGACCGAGCGGCTTCGACGATAAAGGGATATGCCATGATTGCCGGTAGCCATTGGGACGACCTTGACGCCTCTAAATTTGCTCCAGAGGCCGAGGCGGTAGCAAAATTGCTTGCAGCAAATCCCCTCAATGTTTCTGAACGAAAAGCGATCCGCCACAAGGCTATCGATCTTGTCAGTGCCACGCGCCAATCCGCCAAGAAACAAGGTGTGGTCGAAGGTTTTTTGAAGGAGTTTTCATTAGGGACACGTGAGGGTTTGGCCCTGATGTGCTTGGCTGAGGCACTCCTGCGCACGCCCGACGCCCAGACCCGCGACCGCTTGATAGCGGAGAAGATCGGCAGTGCCGATTGGTCGGCTCATCTTGGCAAGTCCGATCAGTTATTTGTCAATGCGTCCACGTGGGGTCTGATGCTGACGGGTAAGTTCATTGACGTCAGCGATGACGCCAAAAATGATGCAGCGGGTTATCTCGTGAAACTCACCACCAAATTGGGTGAACCGGTGTTGCGCCAAGCCGTCATTGCCGCCGTTAAAATTATGGGCGAGCAGTTTGTTTTAGGGCGCAATATTGATCAAGCGCTGAAACGTGCCGCCAAAGAAAAACTATTGTGCTCGTTTGATATGCTGGGGGAGGGGGCTAAAACCGCTGAGGACGCGCAACGCTATGGCGACATTTATGCCGCAGCCATACGCGCCGTGGGAGAAGCGACCAATCGAGCGGGGCCAGAGTTTGGTCATGGGGTGTCGGTGAAGCTCTCGGCGCTTTGTCCCCGTTACGAAGCCACGCAAGAAAGCCGCGTTTGGGATGAATTATACCCACAACTCAAGCGGTTGGCATTGATAGCTGCCCATTATGACCTCAATTTTGCAATTGATGCCGAAGAGGCTGATCGGCTCGTTCTTTCTTTGAAACTGTTTGAGCGCCTAGCGCACGAGCCAGAGCTTGGCGATTGGCAAGGCCTCGGGTTGGTGGTGCAGGCCTATCAAAAGCGCGGTGTGGCCGTCATTGAGGCTCTCGCGGATTTAGCCAAAAGGTCCAATCGGCGGATCATGGTGCGCTTGGTTAAGGGCGCCTATTGGGATAGTGAAGTCAAACGTTCCCAAATTGCCGGTCATCCCGACTATCCGGTGTTTACCACCAAAGCCGCGACAGATTTGTCTTATCTCGTCTGTGCCAAGGCCTTGATTGACGCCAGTCCGGTTTTGTTTCCCCAATTTGCCACCCACAATGCCCACACTTTGGTGGCGGTGGGGCACATGGCGCAAGCGGCAGGGGTTCCCATTGAATATCAGCGCCTGCACGGCATGGGCGAAGCGCTTTATGCGGCAGCTGATCCTGGAATTGTGCGCGCTTATGCGCCCGTCGGCGGGCATGAAGAATTGCTACCTTATCTGGTCCGGCGCTTACTCGAAAATGGCGCTAATAGCTCATTTGTGCACATATTATTGGACGAAAGCGTCCCGCCAGAAAACGTCGTCATAGACCCGTTTGATCTGATAGCTGCAACACCGAGCCGCCACCCCAAAATCCCATTACCAAAGGACTTATATGGCCCCGATCGTGCCAATCCGTTGGGCCGGGACATCACGCAAAGCGCAACCCAAACCAATGCACGGACCCATCAACAAGCCATTTTGACATTGGCACTGAAAAGCGGGCCTATCATTGGTGGCAGTATGCGCAGTGACGATAGTGTCCCAATCTACGCACCAGGCGCAACCCATGTCGAATTAGGCAGCGTTACGGAGGCTAACCCGAATGACATTGATGCGGCAGCAGCTTTGGCCGTGAAAGCACAACCCACTTGGGATCGTTTGGGTGGGCCGGGGCGCGCGCTCATTTTGCTGGCCATGGCGGACGCATTAGAGGGGGACGCCGATGCTTTGATCGCTTTGTTACAATGGGAGGCGGGCAAAACAAATGGTGATGCCGTATCGGAGGTTCGCGAAGCCGTGGATTTCTGCCGTTATTACGCGACCCTTTCCATCGACCAATTTGGGGCGCCGACAATCCTGCGTGGTCCTGTTGGTGAAGCCAATCACTGGCAACTTTTGGGCCGGGGCGTATTTACGTGCATTTCCCCGTGGAACTTTCCTTTGGCGATTTTCACAGGCCAAATCGCAGCGGCTCTGGCCGCTGGCAATGCGGTCTTAGCAAAGCCCGCAGAGCAAACGCCTTTGATCGCTGCCCGCGCCGTCGCGCTGTTTCACAAAGCGGGCCTCAACCCTGACCTATTGGCTCTTTTACCCGGCGATGGCGCGCGGGTCGGCGGAGCGCTGGTCGCGCACCCCAGCATAAGTGGCGTGGCGTTTACGGGCGGCACGACAACGGCCTTTGCTATCAATCGCGCTCTGGCAGCTAGAGCGGGCCCAATCATCCCCTTCATCGCTGAAACGGGCGGGTTGAACGCTATGTTTGTTGATACCACAGCGCTGAAGGAACAAGTGATTGAAGACGTGCTGCAATCGGCTTTCGGGTCGGCGGGGCAGCGCTGTTCGGCTTTACGCATGCTCTATCTGCCGGCTGAAAGTGCCGAGGAGATCATCGCGGGCTTGCGTGGTGCACTGGCCACCTTGCGCTGTGGCGACCCGTTAGACCCTGCGACTGATATTGGTCCAGTGATTGATGCAAGTGCGCTGGCCATGTTGGCCGCCCATCAGGATCGATTGGTACAAAGCGCGCAGATTATCGCATCAGGGCAGACGCCCGACAGCCAATTGAATGGCCATTACTTTGCGCCCCTCATCGCCCAAGTTCCGACGCCAGACTTTTTGGAACATGAGATTTTTGGGCCCATTTTGCACATTTATGTTTATAAACAAGAGGGGTTGCCAGAAGTCTGCGCGCGATTAGCGGCGCGTGGTTATGGCTTGACATTGGGCATTCACAGCCGGATTCAACGTTTTGCCGACGAGGTTCAGGCCATGGTACCCGCAGGCAATATCTATGTGAATCGCTCCATGGTGGGGGCTGTTGTTGGCGTGCAACCCTTTGGTGGCGTTGGGCTTTCAGGGACAGGCCCAAAAGCTGGCGGCCCACATGCACTTCTACGCTATGCCAATGAACGGTCTATCAGTGTCAACATCATGGCCCAAGGCGGTGATCCAGCTTTGTTTGATCTTTAGGGCGCATTTGTCCTAGCTCAAATCTGGCTTATATCTTTATTATGAACCCGATCTCAAACCTTGCTTACGCCGCAGGTGCCGCAGCTAAACTGGCGTTTTACGGGGCCCATTACGGGCTGAGCCGAGCCATCTCGGCCCCTTTTGTCCGGCCGGGCGATGCGTCATTTAAGTCAGACAAACCCGTGCCTGACCGCAAAATGCTCAGCGCCGCTTTTATGTCGGCCTTCACTCAAGATAAGGACAATATTGCGGCGGGGCTTTATCTGGCCCCTGATCTGGGCGGTCAAATCCGCCAGACGGCTAGGAGTTTGGATTATCTTCGTGATGTACGCGCCATCGATGCGCGGCGCTTGGCCGGGCGGGGTACTGAAGTCCGCGATAACCCGATAAGCGAGGGCTATCCAGCTTATTTCCGGCAAAACTTCCATTGGCAAAGTGGGGGCTGGTTAACGCCAGAAAGTGCCAATCTTTATGACTTTCAGGTTGAGACCATTTTTACAGGTGCGGCTGGTGCCATGCGTCGATCCACGGCTTTGGCTTTATTGGCGCAAAGTTTGAAGGGTCAGGACCAGCGCGACATAGTCTGTGCCGAGATCGCTTGTGGCACAGGTCAATTCGCCGCTGAAATTATGCGCAATTTCCCGCGCCTCAATTTGACGGCCTTTGACATGTCGCCGGCCTATGCGGCCAAAGCGGCCACAACACTCAAGCCCTTCGCAAAAGCGCGTGTCCATGTTGGGGCAGGCGAAGCCATGTCCTTTGCGGACGCCAGCCTAGATCGCGCCGTTTGCATATATTTATTCCACGAATTGCCGCCCAGAATCCGTAACCGCCTCGTAAGTGAGGCGGCGCGCGTGCTCAAGCCCGGCGGGATATTTGTTTTGGCTGACGCGCTGCAGGAAGGCGATGACCCTAATCTAGATCGGCTGCTCGAAGCCTTTCCAATTGGCTTTCACGAACCTTTTTTTACCTCTTGGCTCACGACTGACATCTTGGCCCTCTTTGAAGGGGCAGGTTTCAAACTGCTCGATACACGTCAGGCATTTCTGACCAAAGGTTGGGCATTTGGGCGGGTCTAGTTTTTTGACGATGCATGATTTCCTGCAGTTTCAAACCCCACGCGATAGACTTTGAAGCGCGGCGAGTTACAGTTTCAAGCGACGAGCGCGGCCAAGAGAGGTGCGCTTTATAAGTCGGCTTTGAAGCCGGCGCGACTGGGAGGGCGTAATGGCGAAAGTGTATCCCATACCTCAGGAATGGGCCGATAAGGCACTGATAACAGAGGGCGGCTACCGTGCCGCCTATCAGGCGTCCATCACGGATCCAGATGGCTTCTGGCGCAAGGAAGCACAGCGGCTTGATTGGATAACTCCGTTTACGAAAGTCAAGAACACCAGCTTTAACGAAGCCGACTTTGGCATTAAATGGTTTGAGGATGGTGCTCTCAATGTGTCGCAAAACTGCCTCGACCGTCATCTCAAAGAGTGCGGCGATCAGGTTGCCATCATTTGGCAAGGCGATGATCCGGGGCAATCGCGCAAAATCACCTATAAAGAGCTGCACCGCGATGTCTGTCGCTTTGCCAATGCCCTGAAAGGCCTAGGGGTCGGTAAAGGCCACCGCGTGACCCTTTATTTGCCGATGATACCAGAAGCCGCTATGGCTATGTTGGCCTGCACGCGGATCGGGGCGATCCACACGATCGTGTTTGGCGGCTTTTCGCCTGAAGCCCTCGCGGGACGGATTCAAGATTGCGATTCAAGCCTTGTTATAACCGCCGATGCGGGCATGCGTGGCGGCAAGCTCGTGCCGCTGAAGGCCAATGTTGATGAGGCCTTGGTGACATGTCCGTCGGTGCAAAATGTTGTCGTTATCAGCCATGTCGGCCAGGACGTTGCCCTGACGTCGGGGCGTGATCATTGGTATGCCGAGCTTATCACAGGCGTGCAGGATCAGTGCGAACCTGAAGTCATGAATGCGGAGGATCCGCTTTTTATCCTCTATACGTCTGGTAGCACGGGCAAACCCAAAGGCGTTTTGCATACGACCGGGGGCTATCTTGTCTGGGTTGCGATGACCTTTTCTTATGTCTTCAATTATCAAAAAGGTGACATCTATTGGTGCGCCGCCGATATCGGCTGGGTGACGGGGCATTCTTACGTGGTCTATGGGCCGCTGGCCAATGGCGCGACGACTGTGATGTTTGAAGGTGTACCCAATTATCCCGATCACAGCCGCTTTTGGCAAATCTGTGACACCTACCAAGTCAATATCTTTTATGGCGCGCCTACAGCCTTGCGCGCCCTCATGCGCGAGGGCGACGATTATGTCACGCGCACATCGCGCAAGTCCCTGCGCCTGTTGGGTAGTGTGGGTGAGCCGATCAATCCCGAAGCCTGGGAATGGTATTATCATGTGGTGGGCGAGGGGCGTTGCCCGATTGTTGACACATGGTGGCAAACCGAAACCGGCGGCGCCATGATCACCCCTTTACCCGGTGCTATGGCGCTAAAACCCGGCTCTGCGACTTTGCCGATGTTTGGCGTTAAGACCCAATTGGTGGACGCGCAGGGCGATGTTATTGAAGGGCCCGGTGAAGGCAATTTGTGCCTGACCGATAGTTGGCCTGGCCAAATGCGCACGGTCTGGGGCGATCACGAGCGCTTCTTTCAAACCTATTTTGCGACCTATCCGGGCAAATATTTTACAGGCGACGGGTGCAAGCGCGATGAAGACGGCTATCATTGGATCACGGGGCGCGTTGACGATGTCATCAATGTTTCGGGTCATCGACTTGGAACCGCGGAGGTGGAAAGTGCGCTCGTCGCTCACGCCAAAGTCGCAGAAGCCGCCGTTGTTGGCTTCCCTCACGATATCAAAGGGCAGGGAATATATGCTTATGTGACCCTCAATGCTGATGCGGCCGAGAGCGCCGATATGCGCAAAGACCTCATTCAATGGGTACGCAAGGAAATCGGTCCTATAGCGACGCCCGACGTGATCCACTTCGCACCGGGCCTACCCAAAACGCGAAGTGGCAAAATCATGCGCCGCATTCTGCGCAAGATCGCCGAGAATGACGTCTCAAATCTGGGCGATATTTCGACTTTGGCCGACCCGAGTGTCGTTGAGGCGCTGATTGCGACGCGGTGACGATTTATTGTGTGCCACCATTGTGCACAGGCGTGAACTCTTACATTGATCATAAACCCTATACTCGCTCGGAGATCCTCAATGACATCCACCGCCGAACCCATCCTGCCAGATGAACTTTCATGGGCAGTGGTTAGTCCCAAAACCTATGCCGATCAGGCGCGACTGGATGAGGCCTTTGCCCGTATTCGCGCGGAGTTTCCCCTTGCCAAGACAAATATCTCTGATTTCAGCCCGTTTTGGGTGGTATCCAAGCATGCCGATATATTGGAAATCAGCCGTCAGAATGATATCTTCCTCAATGGCGATTTAGCCTCGACGCTGACAACAAAAGCCGCCGATGCGATAGTGCGGGGCCAAACTGGGGGCTCCCCGCATCTGATCCGCACCTTGGTGCAAATGGATGCGCCTGATCATCCCAAGTATCGAGTCATGACCCAAGCCTGGTTCATGCCGCAAAATCTGAAAAAGCTGGAAGTCCGCGTGCGTGAAATTGCCAGAGCCTATGTCGATAAGATGGCGAGCTTTGGTGGGTCGTGCGACTTCCTCAATGATATCGCTCTTTATTTTCCGCTGCGTGTGATCATGGAAATCCTCGGTGTACCTGAGGAGGATGAGGCTAGGATGCTAAAGCTGACGCAGGAATTGTTTGGCGCCCAAGACCGAGATGTTAATCGCTCGGGTGAAGACGGTAGCGGCAATGTCGAAAAAGCACTGGCTGATGTTCAGGCCGTGTTGATGGATTTCTTTCTTTATTTCAATAAAATCACAGAAGCCCGCCGCGCTATGCCCACTGACGATGTGGCGACTGTGATCGCAAACGCCAAGCTTGATGGGCAAGATATCGGGGCGTTTGAAGCGGTGAGCTATTATACGATCATCGCCACGGCTGGCCATGATACCACCTCATCATCAACCGCCGGGGGCCTTTATGGCCTGATTGAAAACCCTGATCAGTTTGCTGCAGCAAAGGCTGACCCCAGTCTAATAGCTGGCCTCGTAGACGAATCGATCCGCATGACAACGCCCGTGAAGCATTTCATGCGCTCAGCCACCCGCGACTATGAGCTGCGGGGCCAGACCATCAAAAAGGGCGATTGGTTGTTTTTGGCCTATCCATCGGGCAATCGCGATGAAGAGGTGTTTGAAGACCCCTATGCCTTTAGAATTGACCGCAGCCCCAATAAGCATTTAGCCTTTGGTTACGGCGCTCATTTGTGTTTGGGCCAACACTTAGCGAAGATGGAAATGCGGATTTTTTGGGAAGAATTATTGCCACGCCTCAAATCGGTCGAATTGTCAGGGCAACCCAAGTTGACGGAAGCCAATTTCGTCGGCGGGCTGAAATCTCTGCCGATCCGCTATGTGATGGAGTGAGTATGCATCGTCATTTGATCTTTGGTCTCACCTTAGGCTGGGCACTGCTGCCCGCTTTGGCTATGAGCCAAGTTGCAGCTCCAGCAGAGCAGCCTGAAATCAAAGTCAATATTGGTGGCCAAACCCCGTCACTTTCAGGTTTAGCGCCTTTGCCGAAGGTGGAATTTGATCTGCCACCTGGCCTGATTGACCCACAGAAAGTGTCAGCTTCGCCTCCCATCACGCCTGTCGCGCCACCTGTGAAATTGACGCCTACCCAGATTGCCGCACAAATAGCCCCTAATTTCAACGTCACCCGCGATTATGCACGCTTGACACAATGCTATGGCACCGCCGATTTCATGGGCGCGGTAACCCGCATTCAAGCGTCAAGGCCCGGTGCTACATCCCAAATCAAAGGGGTGGCGCGCTCCATCGGTGCGCTGCAGGACGGCATGCAGCCTATGGTGTTAGCGGCGTCGACCGTCAAAACTGAAGCCCGTTTTCGGGCCGATTATGATGCTGTTGCGCGCCGCGGTCAGAGCGAGCTGGCCAGTTCGAAGACACCCAATGTGGTCATGCAGCGCCGACTGGCGATTTTGGACGCATGCCGTGCCAATGTATTGGCTTGGCGTGGTGAGCGTTAGGAGTTTCTATGAGCGAATGGGTGTTGGGCATTATCGGTGGATCGGGCCTTTATGAGATTCCAGGTCTCACGGGCACATGGCGGACTATCGACAGTCCTTGGGGCGCGCCTTCCGATCAGCTGTTTGATGGTGAGTTAGATGGCCAACGTATCGTTTTTTTGCCCCGCCACGGCCGGGGACATGTCATTCCCCCCTCATCGGTCAATTTTCGCGCCAATATTGATGTGCTCAAGCGGGCAGGGGTAACCGATATTGTGTCAGTATCGGCGGTCGGTTCACTGAAGGAGGAGCTCCCGCCTGGGCATTTTGTTGTTGTCGATCAATATATTGATCGCACTTTTGCACGGGAAAAGAGCTTTTTTGGCTCGGGCCTTGTCGGTCATGTCTCGGTGGCCCATCCCATTTGTCCGCGCTTGGCGGGTCTGGCGGCCGCAGCTGCACGCGCTGCGGGTGCGAATGTGTCCGAAGGTGGCACGTATCTGGTGATGGAGGGGCCTCAGTTTTCGACTTTGGCTGAAAGCCGTTTATATCGCGCGTGGGGCTGTAGCGTCATCGGCATGACCAATATGCCAGAAGCTAAACTGGCCCGTGAAGCCGAGCTGCCCTATGCTTCAGTGTGTATGGTCACCGATTATGATTGCTGGCACGAGGAGCATGAGGCCGTGGAAGTCACCAATATTTTAGAGGTGATGCACGCCAATTCAACCAAAGCCAAGGTCATGATCGCGCATTTAGCCCGTGCGCTGACGGGCATAAAGCGCGAACCCTCTCCTATCGATACATGTTTGGACTTTGCTTTGATCACCAGTCCACAGGCGCGCGACCCTGCTTTCATGGCAAAACTTGACGCCGTGGCCGGGCGGGTATTGCACCGTTAGCCCCTATAAACGCAGTCCTAATGCGCCTCATGGGTGTGGTACGTTGCATCACGCGCCATTGCCCTCTAACGAGTGCTCGACAGTCAAAACGCCAGTCGACTGGCAATGAGTGGCAGGGGCCTCGATGTTTGAGAAGATTTTAATCGCCAATCGCGGCGAAGTTGCCGTCCGCATTATCAAGACGTGTCGCACGATGGGCGTGAAGACGGTTGTTGTCTATTCCGAAGCGGACCGCGATTCTTTGGCCGTTGAGATGGCTGATGAGGCTGTGTTTATCGGGCCAGCACCGGCCTCTGAATCCTATCTAGTGATTGATAAGATCATCGCCGCAGTCAAAGAAACCGGTGCGCAGGCCGTCCATCCGGGCTTTGGCTTTTTGTCGGAAAAGGTGGAGTTCGCGCAGCGTTGCGCCGATGAAGGCATTGTCTTTATCGGGCCTAATCCCCATGCCATCGCCGCAATGGGCGATAAGATCGAGAGCAAGAAGACCGCGTCCGCCGCTGGGGTATCGTGTGTTCCAGGTCACATTGGCGAGATTGATGACACAGCCCATGCCGTCAAAATTGCCTCGGAAATTGGCTATCCGGTCATGATCAAGGCATCAGCGGGAGGTGGGGGCAAGGGCATTCGCGTTGCTTACGACCAAAAAGATGTTGAGGAAGGCTTCCCAGCGGTGCGCGCAGAAGCCAAAAACGCTTTTGGCGACGACCGCATCTTCATTGAGAAGTTCATTCTGGCACCTCGCCACATCGAAATTCAAATTCTGGGCGATAAGCATGGCAATGTTGTGCATTTGTTTGAGCGCGAATGCTCCATCCAGCGCCGCAATCAAAAGGTTATCGAAGAAGCGCCCTCGCCCTTGCTGGACGAAGCCACCCGCGCGGCTATGGGCGCGCAGGCGGTGGCTCTGGCTCGCGCTGTTGGCTATGATAGTGCCGGTACGGTAGAGTTTGTCGCCAGCGGCGAGGACAAGAGCTTTTATTTCCTTGAAATGAACACCCGCTTGCAAGTGGAGCATCCCGTCTCGGAGGCCATTACGGGCCTTGATCTGGTGGAGCAAATGTTGCGCGTTGCCAGCGGTGAAGCACTGGCATTTAAGCAAAGTGATTTGGCAATTAAGGGCTGGGCGATTGAAAGCCGGATTTATGCCGAGGATCCTTACCGTAACTTCCTGCCGTCCATCGGTCGGCTCAAACGTTATCGCCCGCCTGTCGAGGGTGATTTTGACGGCCATAAAGTGCGCAATGATGCGGGGGTTCGCGAAGGCGACGAGATTTCGATCTATTATGATCCGATGATTTCAAAACTGGTGACTTGGGCACCCACACGACTGGCCGCTATTGATGCGCAGGCCGCGGCGCTCGATAATTTCGTCATTGAGGGCATACAGGATAATATCCCGTTTCTGGCCGCTGTTATGGAAGAAGCGCGCTTTCGCTCTGGTGATATCACGACGGCCTATATCAAGGATGAGTTTCCAGGCGGCTTTAAGGGTGCGCCTTTAACCGATAGGATTCAGCGGCTGTTTGCCGGCGTTGGCGCTCTGGTGCACCGTGTGAAACTCGCGCGTGATGCCCAGATTTCTGGCCGCATGACGCCGCCCCAGGAGGTGCGGGCGGATTGGGTTGTGCGGATCGAAGGCAACTATCATCCCGTTCATATTGAGGCCACGCCAACTGGCTCGCACGTGCGATTTGAAAGTGGCGATACCATCGAGATTATAAGTGATTATCGTCCCGGTGATCGCCTGATTACAGGTGTCGCATTTGCGAAAGGCGTGTTTGAGAACGAAGCCTTTTCAGTAAAGTTCAAAGACCGCACGCAAGGCTATGAGTTTTCCTATCGCGGTGCCAAAGCGGTTGTTATCGTCGCGACCCCGCGTGACGCGGAACTGCATGCGAAATTACCTGAAAAAGTGGCTGCTGACACCTCGCGCATGATCCTGTCGCCGATGCCAGGTCTGGTGGTGAGTGTGGATGTCCAATTAGGGCAAGAGATAAAGTCTGGCGAGGCTGTGGCCATTGTTGAGGCCATGAAGATGCAAAACATCATCCGCGCTGAACGCGATGGTAGGGTCATGAAGGTCAATGTGGTCGCAGGCTCGCCGGTGGCAGCCGACGAAGTGATGGTGGAGCTGGGATAAGTGATGATGTTGTGCGTCCCACGCTTGTTATGCTGACCGATTCCCCGCACTAAGATCGCGTTGGATAGATCAGGCTTCTGTAGGACGTAAACTTTAAGGAGCGGCGCTGCATGCATCAACAAATGAGCCAAAGCAGTGCCGGGAGGCGACGAAGCCTTGTTACGCTTTGGGCCTCCAGTGTCTTTGTTACGGGACTATTGAGCGCAACATCACCAGCTCTCGCTTATGTTATTGAGATTGGGCCTAACGGAAGTGTCACGACTTATAGCGGCCCGACCCAATTTGTGGGCGCAACTACGACCTCTTTGGCCAAAGCCACGCCATCCGCAAACGTGGCAACGAGCAACACCCAGCCAAGTTTCCCCCGCCAAATCCATCCAATCCTCGCTGGCTATCTTGATGACGCGGCCAGCCGCCATAATGTGGATCCGGCCTTGGTTCGGGCCGTCGCATGGGAAGAATCACGCTTTAGAACAGATGCCATTTCACCCAAAGGTGCCATTGGCCTGATGCAGCTCATGCCCGCCACCGCCGCGCAATTGCGAGTGAACCCGTATGACCCCCAACAAAATGCTCATGGTGGTGTTGCCTATTTACGCGCACTTCTGACACAGTTTAATGGTGACGTGCGATTGGCGTTGGCGGCCTATAATGCCGGTCCTGCCGCGGTAAGCCGTTATGGTGGGATACCGCCCTTTCGCGAGACGCAAAACTATGTGAAGTCCATCGCGGCGCGATTGTCTTTACCTTGATGAAATGAGATGAGGGCCCAATGAATCTCCCAACTGATACCTCAAAAAGCTTGATTTATCTGGCTTGCCTTTGGGCGCTGATAATAGGCGGACCGGCCTTGGCGCAAAGCGCGAATCTTGACCCCGCTGGTTCGGGCGTCATTCTGGGTGCCGTCAATTGGGTGCAAGGCACCTTGTTGGGGGCTGTGGCCACCGCGGTGGCGGTCATAGCTGTGGCCGGATGCGGTTTCATGATGCTGACGGGGCGGATGAACTGGCGTTATGGCGGCATGGTGATTCTAGGGTGCTTCATCTTGTTTGGCGCTTCTGCGATTGTTGGCGGTATTCGTGGTGCCGCCCAAGGATATTGAGGAGGCGCTTTTATGGCTCAACTTGAACGCGATCCTGTTTTTTCGGCTCTAACGCGTCCGCAGATGTTTGCTGGTGTTACCTATAATTGGTTCATCCTCAACGCGATCATCACCGCCGAGATATTTTTGGTGACCAAGTCTTTTTGGGCCTTTGGAGCGGCGATTGTCATGCATGTAATTGGGGTTATTGCGGCGCGTGATGAGCCTCGCTTTCTTGACCTTTGGATCACGCGCATGTCGCGGTCGCCGCGTGTGGCAAATTTTTCGTTTTGGCGCTGCAATTCCTACGCACCTTAATGGGTGCAGCAGGTAGGATAAAATGGCTGGACTAAAAGCGCCTCAAAAGCAATTGGCTACCTTGGCACAGATTGCCCATCGCGAAGCTCCAGCCGGTGCTCGTCTCCCCTATGCGCGCCATATTGACGACGCGACGATTGAAACCCGTGACGGGATGATCTTGCAGATTATCAAGATTGATGGTCTGGCATTTGAAACAGCCGATACCGAAGACCTCAATTACCGCAAAACAATTCGTGAAACCATGCTGCGTTCGATCGCACACGCAAGGTTCGCCATAGTTCATCATGTGATGCGCACGCCCGTTAAGCCATCCTTGGACAGCATCTATCCCGATGCATTTTCGGCTGAACTCGACCGGCAATGGAGTGAGCGCCTCGATGGCCGGGCGATGTTTGTGAATGATTTGTTCCTAACCATTGTCCGCCGTCCGGCTTCAGGTCGCATGGGCCTCGTAGACAGGGCCTTAGATGTGTTGCGCGGCGCGTCAACCGAGGAAGCCGCCGCGCAACGGGCCAGAGATCTGCGCGAACTCGACAGTGCCCGTGATTCCATGATGGCATCCTTAGCGCCTTATGGCGCGAGGTTGCTCAGCGTCTATGACACACGTCTCGGCCCCTGTTCGGAGCCTTTGGAGTTCCTTTCCAGCCTCTATAATGGTGAGCTGCGACCCGTTCTCCTGCCCGATACCGATTTAGGTCATCACATTCCCTACAGGCGCATCAGTTTTGGCCTTGAGGCCGTGCAATTGCATCGCGCGCCGGGCCTTGCTCAGCAATTTTGTGCCATGATCTCGATCAAGGATTATCCCCCTCATACGGCGCCAGGCATGCTGGACGACCTGATGAGGCTGCCTGTTGAAATGACGGTCACCGAGAGCTTTGCCTTTGTAGATCGCCAAATTGCGCTCGATCGCATGAACTTGGCGCTGCGCCGCATGCGGGCCGCCGATGATGATGCCATTAGTTTGCGCCGTGATTTGACGATTGCCAAGGATGATGTGTCTGCCGGCCGGTCCGCTTTTGGTGAGCATCACATGAGTGTGTGCATCAAGGCCGCCACACTGTCAGAGCTTGATCGCGCAGCGTCAGACGTCCAAGCGGCCTTCACGGAAGAAGGCATTATCTCGGTGCGCGAAGACGTCAATCTAGAGCCGGCATTTTGGGCACAATTCCCCGGCAATTTCAAAGACATTGCGCGCCGGGCCTTGATCTCCACAGGCAATTTTTCGGGCCTTGCGAGTTTTCATAACTTTCCAGTTGGTCAGGAAAGCGGCAATCTATGGGGGCCAGCGGTCAGTGTTTTAGAAACGACATCTGCCACCCCCTATTACTTTAACTTCCACAAAGCCGACCTTGGCAATTTCACCATTATCGGGCCTTCGGGATCGGGCAAGACAGTGGTGTTGAACTTTCTTTTGGCCCAAGCTGCCAAGTTTAATCCGCGCTTGGTTTTGTTTGATAAGGACCGGGGTGCCGAAATATTCATTCGCGCGATAGGTGGCCGTTATGAGACTTTGCGTCACGGCTCACCCTCAGGCCTTAATCCGCTGGCGCTGCCCGATACGCCCGCTAATCGCGCTTTTGTTACCCAGTGGCTCACGCGGCTGGTCACCAGTGGGGATGAGAAACTAACAACCGATGAGCAGGCTCAAATTGCCGACGCGGTAGCCGCGAATTATGATCAAGCCATTGAGTATCGCCGCCTGCGTTATGTCGCGGAGCTGTTTGCGGGGGTGCGCCGACCTGTTTCTGGGGACTTAGCATCACGCCTCGAGCCTTGGATTAATGAAGGCGCCCGTGCCTGGTTGTTTGATAATGAAGTCGACCGCCTTGATCTCGATACCAGAACCCTTGGCATCGACATGACGTCAATTCTAGATGACCCCGAATTGCGTACCCCGGCTATGATGTATCTGTTCCACTGTGTCGAACAAAGGCTGGACGGAACACCAGCGATTCTGGTGGTCGATGAAGGTTGGAAGGCGCTCGATGATCCGGTATTTGTCGCCCGTATCCGTGACTGGGAAAAGACGATTCGTAAGCGCAATGGCATTGTTGGTTTTGCCACCCAAAGCGCATCTGACGCTTTGTCGTCGCAAATTGCCTCTGCGATCATAGAGCAAGCGGCAACCCAGATCTTCATGCCCAATCCCAAGGCGCTGGAGGATGAATATTGTCGTGGGTTTGGTTTGACACACCATGAGCTCGATCTTGTGCGCGCCCTACCCGACACCTCGCGCTGTTTTGTTATCAAGCATGGCACCGATAGCGTCGTCGCGCGCCTTAATTTGGATGGCATGAACGATATTTTGACGGTTTTGTCGGGGCGTGAAGCCAGTGTGCGGCGACTGGATGCGCTGCGCGCTGAACATGGCGATGACCCTGCGATCTGGCTGCCGCTTTTAACGGGCCGGGCAACAGGAGGCCCGCGATGATTGGTCAGTGCGCCGCCCCCCGCGCTGAACTCGGCCTCGTGCGCGGCCTGTTAGACACCGTCGATTGCAATATTCGCGAAGGGGTGCAGGGCGGCTATAACGCATTTTTCGGGCCCGGCTCCAGCCTGAGCGCCGTCATCACGATTTTGCTGACCCTTTATGTCGCGTTGTTGGGCTTTCGGCTTCTGACTGGTCGAACCGATTTGCGGGTTGGTGATTTGCCGATGATGGCGATTAAGCTGGGCGCGGTGGTGATGCTGACGACCTCTTGGGCCAGTTATCAAAGCCTAGTGTTTGCTCTGTTATTTGATGGCCCAGCAGAGATTGCTAATAGTTTGCTTGCGGCTATGCCTATGCCCCAGACGGTCGGACCCGCCGATATTTTTGCTCGCTTGCAATATACATTTGACCAGCTTACCCAATCAGCAAGCGCTTTGGCGTTGGTGAATGACGAACCGGGGCAGGGGCCAACTGCGGCGAGTGCTGGTTTAGCGGCGGGTAGCCTCGTGTTACAGGCGGCACCGGGAACCGACCCCGCCCTGCTCAAAGGCTTGTCACCCGTCATTCAGATGCGCTCAGCCCTACAGGGTGGGCCAGCCTTTGGAGCCACGGCTCTGTGGCTATCGTCGATCATCTTGTTAGTATCGACTTTGGGCCTGTTGATACTGGCCAAATTGATGCTGGGATTGCTTTTGGCAATTGGGCCCTTGTTCGTAGGGCTGTTGTTGTTTGATACCACCAAGGGCTTTTTTGAAGGATGGTTGCGGACAGCACTTGGATTTGCCTTAGTGCCTCTGGCAACCGTGGTGTTTATGGCAGGTCTTTTGGCATCATTGGAGCCGAGCCTTGCGGGCCTCGCTGCGGCGCGTGCTGAGAATCGTTATGCCCTTGAACCTGTGTTGACGGTTCTTGTGATCGTTTTGACTTTCACGGCTGTCTTTGGCAGCGTGATCGGGCTGTGCACACGGCTTGTTGCGGGCTTTCGCCTGCCCGACGCGAAAGTGCGCGAGCCTGATGCTGTCGCACAAAGCGGCGGCGAGGGACGCCAGTCTGGACTATTGGCAGAACAGACAGCCGGCGATAATCGCGTCGCACGATTGGCTTCACTGGTTGGTGGTAATGGTGGCGGGGATGGCGGTAGTGATCGACGTGACGCCCGCTTGGCGGCCTCTGTTACGGGTGCAGGTGCATCCACTATGGGTGCTGTCTCCCCCAGTACGACGATGGATCGACGCACTGAATTATCGTCCGCCACCGGTCTGGGTGCAGAGCGAGGGTCTTCAGACACCAGCGGTCGGCTCGGTCAAAACGGGCGTAAGCGCTCTAACCCTGCCCGCGCAAGAGCACGTCCCGATAGCCAGTCCACCACTTTTGTGGCTAAAGAGTTTCGTGCCGCCAATGGAATCAAGTCATGACGCCACCGAGTGATAATCCGTTCCAACCCAATCTGAGCCCGCCTGCAAATGGGATTGCCGCGCGTGCCCATTATTATGAGGCGGCCAGTTCTTGGGCGCAGGATACGCATGCAGCCCTTAGGTCTTCACGACGGACCGCTTGGATTATTGCTGGGGTAACGATCGGGGTGGCGAGTTTGCAAGCCATTGCCATCGCTTTCCTTTTGCCATTGAAACAGTCAGTGCCCTACACCATCACGGTGGACCGGGAGACCGGATATGTACAAACAACGCGGGGCGTCAATCTTGGGAATCTGTCTGAAACCGACGCCATAGCCCAGTCATTTATTGTTCAATATGTCCTGGCGCGAGAGACTTTTGAGGCAACAGATTACCGAGAAAATTACCGCAAGACCATGATGTGGTCACAAGGCGGGGCGGAAACCGAATATGCCCGCGATTGGGATCAGAGCAATCCAAATGGTGCTGCGCAACGTTATCGACCGACTACGCGGGTTAAAGTCACAGTCAAAAGCGTGACGATATTGGGTCCCCGCTCTGCATTGGTTCGCTTTGATACCGAGCAAACCGAAGGGCCATCAAGCGGCGGGATGCGTCAGCCTTGGGTCGCGAGCATTGGCTATAGTTTTTCTGGCAAGCCGATTTCAGAACAGGATCGTTATCTGAACCCGTTGGGGTTCCAAGTTGCAAGTTATCGTCGTGACAGCGAAACAACCCAACCCATTCCCGTTGCAGCGCCCCCATTTCCAGCTTCCTCAAGCCCCAGCCTAACCCCAAGTCCAAGCCCTATGACCGGCGCGGTCGCTGGTGGTTTGACGCCTAGCGGTGCTCCGGCGGCGCCCGCGGCTGCATCGACAGGGATGGCCCCCGGCGCGCTTCCCGCTTCAACCGCTGCCCCAGTTCCGTCTCCACCGCCGGATCAAAAACCAAAGACCGGTAACCCGAATGGTGAGGAGTTTCCAAACCAATGATCAGGCTGGCTCGACATCTCAGCGCCGTAACATGGCTGGCATGTGGCTTGATGATCATAGCTGGCCCTGCGCGCGCGCAAAAACTGCAAGTACCTATTTCTGGGGCCGTCGATCCGCGTGTGCAGACCGTAAACTACAAAGAAGATTCTATCGTCTCCTTGCGGGGTCATTACGGCTATCAGATGAGCGTTGAATTTGGTGCCGACGAGCGGATTGAAAATGTCTCAATTGGCGATAGCCTCGCATGGCAGGTTACGCCCAATCGCCGCGCCGACACCTTGTTTCTCAAGCCCATTGAGTTAAACGCTGCAACCAATATGGCGGTCATTACCAATAAGCGCCGCTATTCTTTCCAACTCAGCGCCGAGGATCCAACAGGTCCAGCCGATCCTAACGTCATCTACCGCGTCAAATTCATATTCCCGCCAGAACCAAACGAAACCGTACCTGAAGCAAAGGCAATTGTGACCGGGGTAAAGAATGCCGACTATTCCGTTTCTGGCAGCCCCCGAATCGTCCCCGCCCGTATCTATGACGATGGCACCTCAACTTATTTTGAGTGGGCGAGGGGTGTAGCGACGCCCGCCGTCTTTGCCATTGGGCCCGATGGTCAAGAAGCCGTGGTTAACTTCATCATGCGCGGCAATGTGATGGTTGTCGAACGGGTCGGCCCGTCGTTTATCTTGCGCAATGGCAGCGAGGCGACGCTTGTTAGCAATAATGGCTGGGTTGAGCCTTTGCCGGGGCCGGATGCACCGCGCTTGGACCCTCGCGGTCCCAAACCGCGGCCGCCCGAGGCTAAGCCGCGGCGCACCATTTTTGGTGGAACCAAGTCCGGGAGTAACCAAAAATGACAGCTGATATTGCGGCTGCAACCATGGGCACCCCTACATCCACTGACGATCCCGCCTCGGACTTGGTTGTCGATGCAGCGCCCGCGGTCGCTTATCCTGACCGACCCTGGGTTATGGTTGCTGGTCTTGCTGGTGCAATTGCCTTGGGGGCGTTGGTACTTGTGACCCTGATAAGGGGGCAGCAGGACCGCACGATAGGTGGTGTTATACCTACAAGGGTTGCAGCGAATGACACTGGGCTTGGCGCACCCATTCCCGAGCCGCCCGAACTTTTCGCGACCCAAGCCCCCGTCACGCCGCCCCCGCCGCTTGTGCCGGAGATGAATGCAGATAACGCGGCCCCACCACAGCCGAATGTATCCCCTAATTGGACTTCACCACCACCACCTCCGCCGCCGCCCGTGGTTGAAGCGAGGCCAAATCCCTTTGTGGCGATTCCATCGCCGCCGCCGCCACCACCCGTCGTGCGCCCCGCCGCCGATCTGGGTCAGCGCATGCGTTCGCCTGCTCTCATTGTTGATCTATCCACTGTACCGCCCCCCGTTGACGGCACCGCAGCGGCGTCGCCCCAAGCCGGTGGGAGTGGCGATAATGACGCATTTGCGGCGCGCTTGGCTGGCTCTGAAACTGGCAGCGCCCGAGCTGGGGTTTTGCGCAACCCCAAGTCCGTCGTGCCTCAAGGCGCGATGATTTCAGCGGTTCTTGAAACCGCGATTAATTCCGACCTGCCGGGATTTGTACGCGCCATTGTCAGTCGCGACGTCACGGGCTTTGACGGTTCAAGGGTTTTGATCCCACGTGGATCGCGACTTGTCGGTCAGTATCGTTCCGAGGTCGCCCTCGGCCAATCGCGCGCTTTTGTCATTTGGACCCGTTTGTTGCGGCCGGATGGGGTGTCCGTACAATTGGCATCCCCAGGGACTGACCCATTGGGGCGCGCGGGCTTGGACGGTAAAGTAGATCGTCATTACCTCCAGCGCTTTGGTCCAGGCCTTTTGACAACAGCGGTAACAGCGGCGCTAAGCCGCTCAAATAGGTCCAATCAACTGGTTATTGGCACGGCCCAAACGGCCGTCGGCGCAACCTCTCAGGGCGAAGCGATTAAGCCAACAGTAACGGTGCCCCAAGGCACGGCGATCCAAGTTTTTGTTGCACGCGATCTTGATTTTTCAAACCCAACGCGACCGATTGGCTCCACTACGCCATGACGGACGCTGTCGTCCCTGTGACTCCATCGCAAGGCCCAAAGGGTGGAGCTGTCGGTGGCGTTTATCTATCGGCCTTTCTGGAGCCGTTTTCGAAGTGGCTTGGCCGATTGGATGTGACTGATATTCTGGTTAATCGACCGGGCGAAGTCTGGGTCGAAAGTGTCTTGGGCAAGATTGAGCGACATGATGCGCCTGATGTCACCACCACTACTCTGACAAGACTCGCCGCTCAGATCGCCCGCATATCCAAGCAGGGGGTCAGCCGTGAGCATCCCTTGTTGTCGGCCAGTCTTCCAACAGGCGAGCGCATTCAGATCATTTTGCCACCTGCAACCCGCGGCTTCGTTGCCCTTGCGATCCGCAAACATGTTCTGACAGACCTTACCTTGAATGATTATGTCAACACCGGCGCGATGGCTCATATTGTTGGGGCTGGCGGCACCAAAGCCTCAGCCAGCAAGGATTTAGAGCTGCGGGCTTTGCTCAATACGGGCGATGTGGCGGGTTTCTTGAAACTGGCTGTGGTCCAGCGGCGCAATATTGTGGTGTCAGGCGGCACGGGTACAGGCAAAACAACTTTCCTCAATGCGCTCTTGAAGGAGATCCCCAATCAGGAGCGTCTGGTACTGATCGAAGATGCGGCTGAAATCCGTCTTATTCATGAGAACGCCCTAGGGCTTGTCGCGGTCAAGGGTGAGACGGGCCAAGCGCGTGTCGATGTCGACGATCTTCTACAGGCCGCTCTGCGCATGCGACCTGACCGCATCATCGTTGGGGAATTGCGCGGTAAAGAGGCTTTCACTTTCTTGCGTGCGGTTAACACTGGGCACCCGGGATCGGTCACGACGCTGCACGCCGACACGCCTTCTGGGGCGCTAGAGCAATTGGCATTGATGGCGCTTCAAACGGGCACCGCGATGACGCATTCCGACATTCTGGCCTATGTGCGCAGCGTCGTAGATATCATCGTGCAATTGGAACGCAATCAAGGCCGCCGTCAGGTGCAAGAGATTAGTTTCCTGCGGTAGCTCAATAAGGCCTGAAGCTAACGGGCATTTTGCCGGCAAGGTCTAAGCCACCTGCCACTTGCCCTAACGCGAGGGGCTTTTCTCGTGGCGAATGCGCCCTATAGTGCGCGTCAGAACACCACTTTGGGGAGGCCGTAATGATCGGGATTTGCGCGCAATTTACTTGCCAGTCAGGCAAAAATGCTGAGTTTGAGGCTTTGTTGAGCGAGTTTGTCACCAAAGTGAAGGCCACTGAGCCAGGTGCCGTTGTCTATCAATTATGCAAGAATGAAAAAAACGGCGATGAATATTTTATGCTTGAGCTTTATGCCAATGCCGAAGCCCTCGCCGCACATGGCAAAACCGATCATATGACGGCCTTGGTTGGTCAAATCGGCGCGTATTTAGCGGCCCCCCCAAAACTGACTCAGGGGCCTGCGGTAAACTAATGGACCTGTCTTTCACCCCCGAAGATCTCGCCTTTCAGGAAGAAGTCCGCGCTTGGATCGGCCAAACATATACGCCGCAGATGCGCGCTAAAATGGCATTGTCGAAGAACGGCTACTTGGACAAGGCGGGCCAGCTTGAATGGCAGAAGGCGCTTTTTGCTAAGGGCTGGGCAGCGCCGGATTGGCCGGTGGAGCTGGGTGGCCCCGGATGGACAGCATCGCAGCGTTATATCTTTAATATGGAAGTATCGGCCGCTGGCTGCCCGACGCCTTCGCCCATGGGCTTGAAGATGGTGGCACCTGTGATCATGGCCTTTGGCAATGAAGCGCAAAAGGCGCAGCACTTACCCAAGATTTTGGCCAGCGAAATTTGGTGGTGCCAAGGCTATTCCGAGCCTGGCTCTGGTTCGGATTTGGCCTCGTTGCAAATGAAAGCCGAAAAAACCACCCGTGACGGCATTGAGGGCTATGTCCTCAACGGCTCTAAGATCTGGACGACCCATGCTCAGTGGGCCGATTGGATGTTTAATCTGGTGCGCACCAGTACTGAAGACAAAAACCAGAATGGCATCAGCTTTATTTTGGTCGATATGAAAACGCCCGGTATTTCGGTGCGGTCCCTGCCAACCTTGGATGGCCCTGTCGACGGTCAACAAGAAATCAATCAGGTGTTTTACGAAGACGTATTCGTGCCGGCGAGCAATTTGATCGGCGAAGAAGGCAAAGGCTGGACCTATGCGAAATATTTGCTTGAGTTTGAACGCGGCAATGCCTATGCGCCGGGCCTCAAAAACGCCCTCAAGAAAGTCAAGCGTATCGCCTCGGTTGAGGCCTCGGGGGCAGGAGTAGTGGCAGAAGACCCCGATTTCGCGCGTAAGGTTGCCGAGTTGGAAATCCAGATCAGCGCTTTGGACGCAACAGAGATGAAAATATTCTCGGGTCTGTCGTCTGGTAAGTCGGTTGGTGCGGCCTCTTCCATGCTCAAATGTAAGGGCAGCGAAATGCAACAGGCCATTACAGAATTGGCTTTAGAGGCCGTGGGCGAGGCCGGTATCCCCTTTGTTGCCGACAGCTGGGCGATTGTTGAAGACCGCTCCAATGAGCCTTTTCCTGTACCCGATTATGCGGTCGCGGTGGCGCCAGCCTATTTCAACTACCGCAAAACCTCTATCTATGCGGGGTCCAATGAGATTCAGCGCAACATCATGGCGAAGATGGTGTTGGGGCTGTGATGTCATGGCGGACTGTGGTCCCCCTTACATGGGGAACGCAAAATCGCTAATGCTCCACGCCTATGTCCCTACCAACTCAATTCATTCTAACCGTCCAGTGCCCTGACCGTACTGGCATCGTCGCCGCCGCTGCAGGCTTCTTGGCTGACCGCGATTTGACCATCGTGGAGGCGGATCATTTCCATGATCACCTTCAGGGTCAATTCTTCATGCGCACCGCATTTTCTGCGGTCAATGGCATTATCGCGCCCAGCATCAAAGAGCTTGAAGCGGGCTTTGCCCCCATCGCCCGCCGATATGCTATGAAGTGGGCCTTTTACGACACGAGTGTAAAGCCCAAAGTCGTGATCGCAGTGTCCAAATTTAGTCATTGCCTAAGCGATCTTCTGCAGCGCTGGAAAAGCAATTGGCTGCGGGCCGATATAGTTGCTGTGGTATCAAATCACGAGGATTTGGCCGAGATGGTCGAATGGTATGGACTTCCTTTTGTCTACCGTCCGGTTTCAAAGGAGAATAAAGCTGAGGCTGAAAGGGCATTTCTAGACACCATGAATCAGTATGGCGCTGACCTTTTTGTTCTGGCGCGCTATATGCAAGTGCTGAGTTTGGAGATGGTGCAGGCGCTAGAGGGGCGCTGTATCAATATCCACCATTCCTTTTTGCCAGGCTTCAAGGGAGCCAAGCCTTATCATCAGGCCCATGAACGTGGTGTCAAAATGATTGGGGCAACGGCTCATTACGTCACAATCGAGCTAGATGAAGGCCCGATTATTGAGCAAGATGTCCAACGTGTCAGTCATTCCGATACACCCGAAGATTTGATAGAGATTGGACGCGACGTGGAGTGTACGACACTGGCGCGCGCCGTGCGCTGGCATGTTGAACGGCGTATCTTGCTGGCGGGGTCACGAACGGTCGTGTTCAGATAAAGATCATCATCTATCCCGCATATAGATTTTGCACCTTATGATCACCCCATGACCCCATCTTACACACTCAATCCGCAAGAGGCCCAAAAACTGCCAACATGGCGGGCGGCGTTCTCCGAGCGTACGGCTGAGCTCATGGCTAAACTAGCCTTGCTGGCTTACGAAGCCGATATAGATGCGCTCACGAGCCAATTGGCGTTGGGTGGGTTTGAGCTTTTGTCTGTCTATGACAATGAGGTCAGTCAGGGTTTTCTGGCCAAAACGGCGGACTTTGCGGTTTTGGCTTTTCGCGGGTCCGATAGCTTTGCAGACTGGCGCACCAATCTCAACAGTCGCAGCGTGCCCCTGACGACCCGCCTTGGCCAGGTTCAGGTCCATGAAGGCTTTAAGCGGGCTTTTGATTTGATCGGTGAGGCAGTGCTGGCCGACGTCAATTCCAAAATACCCGATGGTTTGGGTCTGTATATCACAGGTCATTCGTTCGGTGCGGCCATGGCCCAGATTGCTTCAGTGGCATTAGAGCGAGATAATCTCGCGGCTTGTTACACTTATGGCTCACCCCGTTTGGGCGATATGGCCTTTGATGCCCTCGTGACGTGCCCCCATTACCGACTTGTGAACGGCTGGGACCTAGTCACCACCCTGCCACCACCTTTGTTAACGCCGTTTCGTCACACAGGCGATCCTCGTCTCCTGACAGGCATTGGTCGCCCGATCATGAGGCGTGATCGAAGCCCCCTGTCAAAAATAGGTCAAA
The DNA here is from genome assembly GCA_040378245.1 of Hyphomonadaceae bacterium. Taxonomy (GTDB): domain Bacteria; phylum Pseudomonadota; class Alphaproteobacteria; order Caulobacterales; family Aquidulcibacteraceae; genus Aquidulcibacter. The sequence goes on from JBEINE010000009.1 coordinate 25,990, forward strand.
CCTTAGTGGGGCTGGCGTTTTTGCTATTTGGCAACCGGCGTTTGTTTGCCGACCACAGGATGGAATCCTATGTAAAGAGCATCCAAGCTGTGCGGGGCTTGCGCGGCCAAGACCGAGTGCAGGGATTTATGACGCGGCCTTGGGTTTAGCCTCAGTCTTTAGCCTTCGCCGACTTTGCGCATGAACTTAGCGCCTTGGCCGCCGCCCTGATCATAGGCCTCGTGACCGGCAGCATCACTGATACGGGCCCAATTATCCCGCACTTCTTCGGCACTGAGGCCACCTTCTTTGAGGAAAACACCCTCAGTTTCATAGATTTTCGCGATCGCAAACACGCCAGCGCCTGCCGTCAGAATGGTGCCGGTAGGTGCATCTTCACTAACCAGATAAATCACACCTGGCGTGACATATTCTGGCTTTAGAAGATCAAGCATTTGTTGAGGCATCAGATTCTCGGTCATGCGCGTTGCCGCAACCGGGCTGATGGCATTGATTTTAATGTTGTTCTTGGCACCTTCAATTTTGAGCGTATTCATAAACCCGACCAAAGCGAGCTTGGCCGCGCCATAATTGGATTGTCCGAAATTGCCATAAAGCCCGGTGGATGAGGTCGTTACAACAATGCGGCCATAATTTTGGGTCTTCATGATTTCCCAAATGGCCTTGACGGGCTTCATGGTTCCCATCAGATGCACATTCATCACCGCTTCAAAATCGGCAACTTCCATTTTTGAGAAGCTCTTGTCGCGCAAAATACCTGCATTAGCGATCAAAATATCGATGCGGCCCCATTTGGCCATCACTTGCTCAACCATGCCCGCGACACCCGCGTCATCAGTCACTGATGCACCATTGGCAATGGCTTCCCCACCGAAGGCTAAGATTTCTGCAACGACGGCATCTGCGGCGGCTGAACTGCCGCCCGAGCCATCCAAAGTACCGCCCAAATCATTGACAACAACCTTTGCGCCGCGCCGTGCGAGCTCTATCGCATGCTGCTTACCAAGGCCGCCACCAGCGCCGGTTACAATTGCCACTTGGCCGTCAAAGCGAATGTCCGTCATAGGTCAACTCCTCAGCATCAGGTTTGAAACAATTTTCGAAACTGCCTTGCCTATCCCTTACGCGAACGTCAAGGGAAACTGGCACGGCATAGGATCATTGCACTGTTCTGCTGGCACAGGACTCCACGATATATTGACATCTTCTACAGCACTGCGCATTCCTGCTGATACTCGTCATGCGAGTTTTGAGGCAGGATTTTTGATGAAGAAAGCCATTTTGTTGACCACCTTGCTGGTTGCTGTCAGCCCCGCCCGTGCTGATGAGGGCATGTGGACGTTTGATGCTTTCCCTGCCGCTCAAATGCAGGCCAAATATGGCTTTGCGCCCGACCAGCGCTGGCTTGACCGCGTTCAGCAATCTGCGGTGCGATTAACTTCTGGATGCTCAGCCAGTTTCGTCAGTGGCAGCGGCCTCATCATGACGAATTGGCATTGCGTTTCGGAATGTGTGGCTAATTTGTCGAGTGCGGAAAAGGATTATGGTCTGGGTGGCTTTTTGGCCACCGCACTCAGTGATGAAAAACAATGCCCCGGCACCGGAGCTGAAGTTTTGGTGTCGATCAGCGATGTCACGGCCAAGGTCAAAGCCGCCACTCAGGGTGTGACGCTCGACAAAGTGGCCCAAGCGCGCAATGTGGCGATCGCACGGCTTGAAGAAGAGGCTTGTGCCGGAACCGACAAGGAAAAGTTGCGCTGTGACGTCATTTCGCTGTTCCGGGGCGGGCAATACAAGGTCTATAAGTATCGGACGTATAAGGATGTCCGCTTGGTATTCTCGCCCGAAAATGCCATGGGCTTCTTTGGCGGCGATCCGGACAATTTCAACTTTCCCCGCTATAATCTTGATGGGGCTTTCTTACGTGCCTATGAAAATGACGCGCCCGTCGCCACGCCTGTCCATCTGACATGGACGACGCAGACGCCTAAGGAAAATGATGTTGTGTTCGTCGCGGGAAATCCTGGATCAACTCAGCGTCTACGCACGATTTCGCAACTGAAGTTTGAGCGCGATTATGTCTTGCATACCCGCCAGCTGGTCCGCTCTGAACTGCGCGGTCGCCTCGTGGAATACCGCACCAAGGGTGCTGAGCAAAAGCGCGCCGCCGGAGACATATTGTTTGGCGTCGAGAATAGTTACAAGGCCCAGTATGGCCAACAGCGTGCTTTGATGGACCCGGAATTCTTTGCCATCAAAGAGCGTGAAGAAGCCGAGCTTAAGCGTCGCGTCCGTGCCAACAAGGCTCTGGCGCGCGACATTGGCGATCCGTGGTCGGAGATTGATGCAGCACTGATTATTCAACGCGAGCTCTTCTTGCAAAATGAGTTTCTGGAGGCGCGGGCCGGCTCCATCTCCAGTCTGTATGGCGCGGCGCGGCAGCTTGTCCGCATGGCCAACGAACGCGCTAAACCCCTTGCTGATCGACTGGCAGGCTATTCCGATAGCGCGATTGTTGATCTCGAGCGTCAAATCCTGAGCGAGGTCCCGGTTTATAAGGATCAAGAGCTGATTGGCTTGGAATTATGGTTATCCAAAGCGCGTGAATATCTGACCGCTGACGATCCAGCGATCAAACGATTACTCGACGGGCAAAGCCCTGAGGGCCTAGCGAGCCGCGCCATTGCGGGGACAAAACTGGATCAGAAGGCCCAACGCGCGGCGCTGATTAAGGGTGGCAAGGCCGCGATTGACGCCTCAACCGATCCACTGATCGTGCTGGCTCGGCGCGCTGAAATTGATGCACGTGCTATAAATGTTCAAATGAACCAACGGGTCAATGGCCCTATTTCAAGCGCTGCTGAGCGAATAGCGAGAGCCCGTTTTGCGGTTTATGGCGATAGTGTTTATCCCGATGCCACTTTCACTTTACGCTTGTCTTATGGGATTGTGAAAGGCTGGAGCCATGCGGGCGTGACGGTGCCACCCGTCACCACAATCGCGGGATATTTTGAGCGCGGCACAGGAGAGTTTCCCTTTGTTGTCGCGCCTAGCTGGGCGGCGGCCCGCACGAGCTTGAATTTGGAAACGCCCTTCAACATCTCAACAACCAATGACATTATCGGTGGCAATTCCGGCTCCCCTTTGATTGACCGACAAGGCCGCATTGTCGGCGCGGCTTTTGATGGCAATATCCATTCATTGGGCGGTGATTATGCTTATGATGAGCGTCTCAATCGCACAGTGTCAGTGACCACCGCGGCGATGACCGAGGCCTTGATCAAAGTCTATAAGGCGGATCGTTTAGTGGCGGAGCTGATGCCGCGCTAAGGGGGAAGGAAGCGCGCAGCTAGCGCTGCGCCCTCCTTTTCAGCACAGCATAGACAATAGTCCGCAATTCACATTAAGCTTGCCTACATGCCCAATATTGCACGCATTACTATTTTTATCATGTTTGTGCATTTATCGTTGGGCGCGATCCTACCGTATCTGCCGGTCTGGCTCGGTGTGACCAAAGGGCTCAGCGGCGCTCAAATTGGTATCATTCTGGCTTCATCGAGTTTTGGCCGCATTATCATGGGCCCATTGGCTGCCGCTTGGGCGGAGGGCCGATCCGATAGTCGTACGCCCTTGGTGGTTTTTTCGATGAGCATGGCTTTAGGCTATCTCATTTACCCACTATTGGGACCATTTTGGCCGATTGCCCTGGCATGCTTCTGTGTTGGGATTGCCGCACAATGCTTGGGAGCCTTTGCTGAAGCCGCGACCTTTAATGCCACCGCACGCAGCATCTCTTGGCCCTATGGCCGGGCCCGCGCCATGGGGTCAGTGGCTTTTGCTGTCGCAAGCCTTGGTGCAGGGGCCGTGGTCCAGTCGTTTGGCGTCGAAGCCGTTTATTTCTGGTTCGTAGGAGCAACCTTTTGCACATTTTTATGTTCGTTCTGGATCAAGCCTGACCCCCAGCATCGCGCGATTGGCAAACCGCTGGTGCAACGGCTTAGGGGTGGATTTGGACTATTTGCCAAGCCGGGATTTTTGATCGCAACGATAGCGGCCGGCCTCATCCAATCCGCCCACGCCTTTTACTATGGCTTTTCGAGCACACTCTGGTTAGGCCAAGGCTTTACAGGCACTGAAGTCGGCCTGCTATGGGCTTTAGGCGTCGGGATAGAGGTCTTGTTTTTGGCTTTTGGCGTCGCTCACTTTAAGCACATCCGTCCCGAAGTGATGATATTGATTGGCGGCTTGGGCAGCCTTATTCGATGGAGTGCCATGAGTTTTGGCCTCGATTTAGCACCTTCTCTGGTCATCCAAGCCCTCCATGCGCTGTCTTTTGCGACCACACATATTGGCCTTATGTGGCTCATGGAACGTGAGATTACACCCGAACAGCGCGGAACCGGCCAGCAACTCTCATCGTCGCTGATCATGTCACCCGCCATGGGCCTCGCCAGTATCAGTGCGGGGGTGTTTTATGACGCCTATAAGCTGGGCGGCTATTGGAGCGGGGTTGGTTTGGCGGGGTTGGGGGTGATGCTGGTATGTGGGGTTTTGGTGCTTGGTGGACGCTGGCAGCGGAGCGCCCAGCACTAGGGTCTGTCCCGACTTTTTTGAATCAAAAAAGACGGGATAAACAGACCCTAGATCAAATACCTCGACGCGCAACCTGGTTCTAAAAGAACCAGACGCGCTCGAGGGTCTGTCCCG
>JBEINE010000109.1:0-10550 GCA_040378245.1 Hyphomonadaceae bacterium
GGGATGGAACCAAGACTACCTTGAAGCCGCCCTCAAAGGTGCACTCAAAGCCGCCGCACTGTGACTGCCTTTTCGTTCAAGCGATTCCCGTGGGAATTGGTATTTAGGCCAAACTAAACAGGATCGAGTTGTGCAATCCGCCAAATCGCTGTTGCTGTGCGCGCCTGTGTTTCTTGCCGAGCTTCAAGTGTTGCTGGGGACCACTCGGGATAGGTATCGGGCAAACGTTGCGTTAGCAAGTACGCACTCTTTCGGTAGTCGCTCAGTTTGTCTTGATAAGACGCATTACCCCGACCATTGTTGGCACCTCGTTGCATTAGGGTCAAATTACCTAAGCGCATGGCCATGGCTTCAACCTCCAATTGGCTGAACGCATCCCATCCCTCATCGGGATTCGTGGGGCAGATGTGTTCGATTGACACAGACTCATCTTCAGCATTGACAGGGACACCGCCAGAATGAGTTTCTAGCTTACTTAATACGTAGCGAACGAGCTTGCGTTTAGCGGTTTTAGTTGTGTCAAAACTAGCTTCGCTGAAGTCTAAACGGAATCTTTCGTCGGGTATGTATACGTTGCGCAAATTGATAATGGCTTGACGCGCTGTTGTTGTTTCCCCTCGATCAATACGTGCTGCTTCAATACTAAAGGCTGATTCCAAATCACTGCTTTGACCGTTTGCAATTACGCTGAACCGGAAACTAAGTGTAACCATAGCCTTGATAAAAGTGGTAAACTCGCTGGCTTGAAAGCGCCGCCTCGCTGCCATTAAGACGGGAAATGGTTGGCGAACGTTGAATAGGCGCAGATAGCTGGCTGAAGTTTTGTCGTCAGGGGCCCAGCCTGAAGTCTCAGGCTTACTGAGCGACAGATATACCTCAACGTCATCCTCCATCCCTGATAAAAGGGCAAAGGCTGCTACACGGTCCGTCACTTTGCTTCGAATTGTCTTGAACAATTCAGATTCACGGATCAAGCCATTCCGGCTCATCCAATGAGCGCGCACGAACACTGGGAAGCTTTCGCTTTCCAAATGACCCAAAATACGTTCCCAACGCTCTTCTAGTCGTGAAAGCTCATTAGGATCAGCTTCGCCGCGATGAAGAACCGAGAACAAGTAATTCTTCAAGAGATCAGTCGACGACAATTTGACGCCACGTGCGTTAAGCGTCTCAAAAACGGTATAAGCGTTGAGTTCGTTGGTGACGGTAATGACCGTAAATACCAATGTAAGGCTCATTTGATCGATAAACTGTGCAATAGCCGCACCTTTGTCGTCCACGCCCTTTACTAGATCGGCCATTTTTCGATCAAAGAAATTGTAAGCGTCGCGAAGCCTTTTCTCCGAAGCCTTTAGCCCTCGCTGTGGGAGTGGCTCACGCAGAGCAACAAGCCAATCCTGAAAAAACCGATCATTGTTTCGATTCAACTTCAACTTTGACCGCGGCAGCAAAGATACAGGGTCAAGATACCCAACATAGGATTGGCGTAAGGCTTCCGATCGCCGCGACGACCGTCCTTCATCGTCCGCATTGTTGGCAAGTCGCTTGAGCTGGTTCAAGGCGGCCAGCACTATGACCGTGATTGTTGTCAATCTTTGCTGACCATCAATCACCTCGAATTCCTTTGGGCTGACCTCTCGCAAAACCAGATAGCCCATATAGTGACTGGGATCTCCCTCTTCCTTGAAGGCTTCGTGTAAGTCTTGCCACAAGTCTTCCCATTCGTCGGCTGACCAAGAATAGTCACGCTGAAACGGCGGAATGGCGTATGTCGTACCGTTGCCGAATAACTGACGGAATGTCATTGTATTGGTCTGGAAGTTGGTACTGGCCATAGGTTTGATCTCGAGTTTGCTCTCGTCTCCGCTATCCCACTACCACAGAGAAAGCTACTCCTGTAAATATGTTCACAATTGGCATTTGATACCTCAGCTCACTCTCACGAAGAGAAAGGCAGCTGAACAATACGCTCCGCGCGTCGGGTGCATTCCCGCTTGGAACGCGCCCTACGACTCTGCGCTCACCCCACCACCGCTAAGAACGCTTTGGATCGGTTTCGGTGACCTTTCTGGTCACGCAAAACCTTGTCTTGATTGTGGAAATGTCTGCGTAAAGCTGTCAAGGGTCGCTTCGCTTGAGGGCCTTGACAGCTTCACTCAGACGGCGGGCGTTTCGACGTTGTGGCCGCCACTTTAGGCGGGTAAAGGGCGGGGGCGTGTTGATTAACTGGCTGCCTTACGATATGTAAGGAATGGGAGATTTCGATATGGTCGTTGCAACACTCACATCAAAAGGTCAATTGACGCTGCCAATCGAATTGCGGAACAAAATGAACTTGCAGGCGGGAAGCAAGGTTGAGTTCGTCGAAGTCAGCGATGGGGATTGGCGAATCCAAGCCCAGTCAGGCAATATTACAAGCCTGAGAGGCATTCTTGATTATAAAGGCCCCACTGTAAGTTTAGATGAAATGGACGGCGCCATCGCATTAGGTGCCGCGCAAGACTTCAAAAAGCGCCAAACATGATCGCTATCGATACCAATATATTGGTTCGCTATTTTGCCCAAGATCATAAAGAACAATCGCAAGCTGCGGACATTCTGCTCGAGCGCACTTTGAGCGCAGATAAGCCGGGCTTCATTTCACTAGCCGTGTTGCTTGAACTCAATTGGGTTATGCTAAGCGCATATGGCGCCAAGCCCGAAAAAATTGCTCACATTATCAATGAACTCTTGCAGACGTCAGTCATTCGCGTTGAGCGACCAAGTGCCGTGCGGGCAGCCCTTGGCCACGCGCGCGTTCAATTCAGCGATGCACTCATCCACGAAGTCGGTGTCGCGTTCGGGTGCACCAAGACCGTAACCTTTGACCGAAGGCTTGGTCAGTTAAACGGCGTGGACGTGTTAGAAACCCGCAGCGTTCCGTAACGTACATTTCTGCTTGGCGCTGCTGTATGCAGCCCCGCCGTTTGGACTCAATAGGGTGAAATGATGCGAACTAAACAAAGAAAAAAAGAACGCTTTGGATCGGTTTTGGTGACCTTTGTGGTCACGCAAAACCTTGTCTTGATTGTGGAAATGTCTGAGTGAAGCTGTAAAGGCACGCTTTGCTGATGGGGCCTTGACGCGGCTGGGCTGGCAGCCAACGATCGTGGAAGGGCTTCAAGGCAAGCAAAGCGGTTGCTAATTCCTCAACTAATTTGTTCATGCTGATGCTGCGATAGGCGGCTAGGGCTTTTTAGCCGCTCGTGTTGGTCGTCTGGTAGGCGGATCGTAAGGACGCTCATGGGATTTGCCTTTCTTGTAAAAATGCGGCGGGTGTCTGGATTTTTACGGTTGGAAACAACAATTCGGCACGCATAAAGTCACGGAAATTAGCGGTTATGATAGAGCGGGCTCCCCCTGCTACCGCCAATTCAAGCACATGGTTGTCGGCCTCGTCACTCAGGTTTGGGCGCCAAAGAAAGTGTATCGCCACCCAATCGCTGCTGGCAATCAGGGCATTCAGCAAATCCTCGCGTTCACATTGAGACAAAACACAACTGACCCAAAGCGGGCTTCTACCCAATATTGCCTCATATTCCGCAAAAAAGTGCATTGCTGAATATCGGTTTGATTTGGCCACTCAACGCCAGTCGTAATGCGAGGTTGCACACATGCCTGCAAAGGGCTAGCTTCCCGTAAACTTCGCCACTTGCTTGGACAAAAACGCCAATACGCCCACTTTGAAGTCACCCGTGCGGCCCGCATCGCGCTGCATGTTGCGCTCCAGCTTCAATTGCTCATCCCAGTGATTGTCTAGGCCCGCCCAAGCCAGTTTGCGGATCATGGCCAAGGTCAGGGTCGGCCCCGCGGCTAGCTCATGGGCTAATTGTTTGGCCTGATCCATGAGGTTTTCAGCTGAAGTCACGCGATTTATCAAGCCCCATTCAAGGGCTTGCGGGGCGAATATCTTTTCGCCCATCAGCATCATTTCCATGGCGCGTGCCCGCCCAATCGCGCGCGAGAGCAGATAGGTCGATCCGCCATCGGGTACCAAGCCAATACGGCGAAAGGCTTGCAGGAAATAAGCCGTATCGGCGGCCAATATCATGTCACCCAATAGAGCATAGGAGCAACCGATACCCGCTGCAGCCCCATTAACCGCCGTCACAAGTGGGATGGGCAGATCGCGAATTTGACTGACCAATGGGTTATAGGTGCTCTCAAGAGACGCGCCCAAGTCCGACGTTCGGGCTTCCGATCCACCTGCGGCCATCGTCGGATTGGAAAGATTGGCCCCTGAACAAAAACCACGCCCTGACCCCGTTAAGACCACCGCACGGGAGGTTCGAGCCGCCTCTTGAAAGGCCTTGGTCAGCTCTTCAGCCATGTCGACCCCACAGGCATTTAAGGTCGTTGGATCATCCATGGTGATGATGGCGACATCATTGTCCCGCTCAAACCTAATTTTCTGGAAATCTGACATTGACGCCTCCCGATGTCAGCGCTCGCCGGCGCTTTAGTAAGGACGCTAAAGCGTTTTCCGCTGAAGCGAAAGACGGTGGCGTTGGGTAAGGGGCTGACTAAAATTCAGCCGCAAAGGCAAAAGCGGCCACAATATCGCCAACCTCAACCACCATGCGGGTAATCTGTCCGGTCCGGCTGGTAATCTCGACTTCAAAGCTGTCGCGGGGATCGGCATGAAGGACTGCGCGCGTCGTCTCATCTGGAAAGATCAGCATCGTGCCGGGCCTGGGTGGCCCATTAAAGCGTTCTCGAGAGTCGGCATTGCGGCGCTGCGAGGCCACAAAAGTATTGGTGCCGACACGTAAAGGAACGACCAATTTCTGACCCGCTTTTGGTGCGCCCAGTCGGCCGACATCGCGCAGGAACAAACGAGCCCCTGCCGCATTGACGTCTGGCGTCTCTACGGCAAACGCCAGTGTGGCCTGTGAGGCGATGAAGCCTGCGCGCGTGCCGCTTCCTGTCTCCTGAACAGCCCGCCAAGAATCGGTGCCAGAGCGGTCAACATGCCAGGTGCGGGCCAGGCCCGGATATTGGCTTGACATCTGCCCACGCCAGCCTCTGTGCGCTTCAATCACGCGCGCGGCCTCAGCGCGAATGGCAGGATCGACACAAGATTTTGTGGCGGCTTTTTGGGTGGCTTGCCGAGCGATGAGCGACAATAAGTCGGCACTTGTTCCAGCCCGGAGCGCCGCGCCGCGGGCTTGCGCCGCAAAACCTGCCAAAGCTCGACGGGGCCCTGTTTCAAAGAAATTACAGCGCTGGTCGAGTGCGCGCATCGCCATTCGCTCACCATAGGCGCGTTCCAGCGGACTTGTTTGAGCGGAAACTGGGCTCGTCGATAGAAAGGCAAAGAGTAGAATCGCTATGACCATAAGGACACTCTACAGCAATTCCTCTTTCCCTCGTCTTAAGCAATGGGCATGTCAGGCTATGGCTAACAGTGAATTGCGCACAGAAATCTGGGTTCAAGCCGTTTTGCGAAGTGCGCAAAGCCAAGGCGCTATGGGTTATGTTGTGCGGCGCGGCGATAATGACGGCGGTGCAGTTCTGGTTAAGGTTTCCCGCCTTGATGGACAGGCGCGCTTGCTGGTGCCGGCTCGCGACGGCGAAGGACAACTGATTTATCTCGATCTGACTGGGAAAACCGCAGGCCCCGATGAAGCCAGCATTGATGCCTATTTACACAAGCGCGCCAGCCAAGACCATGATATCTGGATCGTTGAAATTGAAGATCGGCAGGGCCGTTGCTTTTTGACTGAGCGGGTCGATGGATAAGATAGGGTCAACAGGCGCGCCGGTTCATCGTCGCACACTTGAGCGGGCGCGGGCTAGACGTCGTCGTGCGACCAGGGTCGGACCGTCGGCATGTTCGGCTTCCATCAGGACGCGGGTCAATTGTTGACGCAGGCTCGCCAGCCGCCGGGGGTCGATAAGCTTCAGCCCGCCGCGGTCGCGCACGTAAAAGGCGTCGGCAACACGTTCGCCGGCACTATCAATATGGGCGGAGGTTATATTGAGGGCGGCTGCGTCAAAAACATGCGCCAAATCGGCTAACAACCCAGTGCGATCACGACCAGATACCTCAATAATGGTGTCGTTCTCCGCGCCTTTATTGTCGAACATGATCAAGGGATCGATGGTAAAGGCGGCGGCCCTGTTGGATGTGCGCGTTGTGGGCAGGCTATCCTGAGACCTTGGCACAAAGTCGGGCGCTAGCACATCTCGTAGACGATCCAGCAAACGTGCCAGAACATCCCCTCGACCCTCACCAAAGGCAGCCCCGCTAGTATCCTGCAAAGCAAACACGTCAAAGGCTTGGCCCACGCGTGAGGTATGAATGCGCGCGTCGATCACATGCGCGCCGCTGGCGGAAAACTCCCCAGCTAGAGCGGCAAAAAGGCCAGGTCTATCAGCGCTGAGGACCAAGACTTCTGTGGAGCCACGTCCAGGCGCCGGACGCGCAGCTACCCAGTTTGGGGCACCCGCCCGCAAAGCGGCGGCAACTTCCTCGCCGTGCCAGCGATGTTGACCGTCATCGAAACCCAGCCAATAGGCGTCCTCCATTGAAGAAAACCAGTCTAACAAGATAGGGTCTGACAGCGCCTTCTGACGACGCTCTTGCGCTTGTTCAGCCAGTTTAGCACGCACAAAGCTGACATCGCCGCGTCCACCCCGCAAAGTCGCTTGAGTGAGCTGGTATAGATCGCGCAGCAATTGCGCTTTCCAATCATTCCAAACCCCCGGCCCCACCGCGCGGATGTCGGCGACAGTCAAAACCAGCAACAGACGTAGACGCTCTAGAGTGCCCACTTCCTCGGCAAAATCGGCCACAGTCTTGGGATCACCAATGTCGCGGCGCTGAGCGACCTCACTCATGATCAAATGATGACCAACGAGCCATGCGACCAAATCAATCTCTTCTTCATCTAGGCCCAATCGACGACAGGCGATGCGTGCAGCTTTGGCACCCTCGATTTGCTGATCGCCCTCACCCTTGCCGACATCATGCAGCAGCATCGCCAGATAAAGCGCCCGGCGATTGGCGATGCGGGGAAACAATTCGCTTGAAATGGGGAGATCCTTGACAAGGCGGCCTTGTTCGATATCGGCAATTGTCGCGATGCCGCGCAATGTGTGTTCATCCACCGTGAAGTGATGATACATGTTGAACTGCGTCTGCCCGACAATCCGGCCAAACTCGGGCACAAATTTTCCGAGCAATCCTGTCTCATTCATGAGCGCTAGCACGCGGGCTGGATTACGTTTGGATGCGACAATGCCCAGAAAACTTGAAATGGCTTTTTGATCATCGCGCAGGGCTCGGCCTTTGATCGCGAATTGACTGACGATGGCCAGGGCTTCGGGGTCAATATCGCGGTCCATCTCATCGGCGACCAAAAAGACGTCCATCAGTGCGGTGCGATCCGCTTCTGGAACCTGCGCAGAGGCAAAGCCAATGCGGCCATGATCTTCCACAAAGCGGTCGTCTTCGAGCGAACGCGGGCGCGCGGGGGGGCTGAAAAACCGCGATAACCCGCGCGGGCTGGCTTTCTGTCGATCCATCTCAAGGCGAGCTGACAAAATCCGTGTCAGTGAACCGACTTCTTTGGTGACCAAGAAAAACCGCTTCATAAAGCGCTCAACCGCTGGATTGTCGGCACGATCGCCATAGCCCATGCGACGCGCCATCTCAGGCTGCACGTCAAAGGTCAGTTTCTCTTCCGCTCGGCCAGCAAGGAAATGCAAATGGCACCGCACAGTCCACAAAAACTCGGACGCTTGGTTGAATTGCTTGATATTGGCGGGGGTGAATATGCCTTTAAGAACGAGCTCGCTGGTTTCGGTTACGCCATGAATATACTTGGCTATCCAGAACATCGTATGCAAATCGCGCAGACCACCTTTGCCATCCTTGATATTGGGCTCGACCATATAGCGGCTTTCACCCAATCTCCGGTGACGATTATCGCGCTCAGCCAGTTTGGCGGCGACAAAATCAGCCGCTGTGCCATCAAATACGTCTTTGCGTAGGCGGATTTCCAGCTCGCGAAACAATAACTTATCGCCACACACGTAACGTGTCTCAAGCACTGAGGTACGAATGGTCATGTCTTCGCGGGCGGCACGCAAACACTCTGAAATGGTGCGAGAGGCGTGGCCAACTTTTAGCCCCATGTCCCACAACATATAGAGCATGTATTCAATAACACTCTCGGCCCACGGCGCGTCGCGCATGGGGCGGATAAACAATAAATCCACATCAGATGAGGGTGCCATAGAATTGCGGCCATAGCCCCCTGTTGCACAAACGCTGACGCGTTCGGCGGCCCTAGGATTACGAGCGCGAAAAACGTGCGTCGTCGTAAAGTCATAAAGGGCTGAGATAACTTGATCCTGCACGCCCGCAAGAAGCCTTGAGCAATCCAGACCGCCCGCACCTGATTCCAGTCGCTCCTGCGCAATCAAGCGTCCGCGGAACAAAGCGGCCTTTAACAGGTCTAAAGCGCGGGCGCGGCTCGCCTTCTCATTGCTCAGATAATCAAGCGCCGCGGCACTGAGCTGAACACGAAGTCGATTGCCATCAATGACGTCTTCGATGTTCCAAGGCTTGAGTCGGTGTGGTTGTGGTTTCGTCATAGGCCTTTATGCACGAACGCGCGATGATTTGTCATTATTGGCTTGTCATATGCGCTTAAGGGGAGAGGGTGGTGCCGTCGCGATTAGCTTCAACTTTGCCTGAATGTATCTGTTAGTGTTCAAGATAGGAAACTTCGGCCACAAGACCCTGCGCCAATCCTGCTTTTCGAGAGTTAATCACAGTGTCCGCCTTTAGTACTCAAATTGTGACGGCAGTCACTCATTACACCGCAAGTCTCTTCAGCTTTCGGCTGACGCGTGCTCCCGCATTCCGCTTTCGCAGTGGTGAGTTTGTGATGATCGGCCTTGAAATTGGCGGTAAGCCCTTGGTGCGCGCCTATTCGATCGCCAGCCCCTCTTGGGATGAAGAGCTTGAGTTTTATTCGATCAAGGTGCCTGACGGTCCCCTCACGTCGAAACTCTGCGATATTCAAGTGGGCGATGAGGTCCTAGTCGGCCGCAAGCCCGTCGGCACTTTGGTCTGTGACGCGCTCGTTTCAGGCAAGCGCCTATATATGCTGGCGACAGGCACAGGCATCGCGCCCTTCGCCAGTCTGATCCGCGATCCTGAAACCTATGAACGGTTTGAGCACGTTATCTTGACCCACACCTGTCGTCAGGTTGATGAGCTTAAATATGGTGAAGACCTTGTCGCCAGCTTGAAGGATGATCCCCTTGTCGGAGATTATGTCGGGGCAGGCCGCTTAACTTTTGACACCAGTGCAACGCGTGAGCCACATGTTCACACGGGCCGCATCACCGCGCGCGTGGCGGATGGCTCCTTCTTTGCCGACCACCGGTTGCCTCCATTTAACTCCAGTGAAGACCGCGGCATGATTTGTGGCTCTATGGACATGCTGGCCTCCTGCAAGGCCATGTTTGAAGCGCGTCACTTTGTCGAAGGCAGCATCAGCCAGCCCGGCCAATTTGTTTATGAGAAGGCATTTGTGGGCTAAAATGACCGTGCGCCTAGTCCTTGTCGCCGCGCGGGGTGCCAATAATGTGATTGGCACAAATGGCGCCTTGCCGTGGAAGCTATCGAGCGATCTCAAGCGATTTAAAGCCATAACTATGGGCAAGCCCGTGATTATGGGTCGCAAGACTTGGACATCGATCGGGCGGGTTTTGCCCGGCCGCCCGACCCTCGTTGTCACGCGCGACGCTGATTTTACGGCTTCGGGCGCGACTGTCTGGTCTAACCCCGAGGTCGCCATTGCTGCTGGCGTGGCTATGGCGGAAAGCGCTGGCGTTGATGAAGTGTGCATCTTGGGCGGTGGGGAGCTTTATGCTCAAACCATTGATCGGGCTGATCGCCTTTATTTAACCGATGTTGATGCCAAGCCGCAGGGGGACGCCTATTTTCCGGACTTCGATATGAGGGCGTGGCAAGAAACTAGTCGTGATGACTTTCCTATCGGTCCCAATGATAACCATGCCTTTTGTATGCGTGTTTTGGAGCGGAAGGCTTGATGAGGTTTTGAGGGCTGAGAACCAGACAGGCCCACCAAGATCACTCCGTCGGTATGATGTAATTTTTCAAGATATCGGCGACCGATGCGCTCATCGCGTGGCTGTCGCTTTGCCCGATTTCTTGTTGGAACAAGATAACTTCAATTTCTTCTTGCAAAAAACTATTGAGATGATTGCGGAGCTCGGGGCTGCTAACGCTCAGCGCCTTCCAAATGGCGCGCACTAATCGCGTGGTTATTTCATTATCAATGTTGCTGGCATCTTGGATCAAGTTATTTGTGTACATTGGCGCTAAGTCTATAATGTCTTCTATCGATTTCATCGCAATCACCGTACCAAAGGGTTACACTTCTATTGATTTACATGAGCATGAGTGCCAAGAATCTGTTATGGTTATTGCCTTTTATTGGCAAGGTGCAAAATAAGAGGTCGGTTCA
>JBEINE010000048.1:0-16319 GCA_040378245.1 Hyphomonadaceae bacterium
CAGCACGAAGTTTGATCTTGAAAGCTTGGGGCTGGACAGCAAGTGGGGCAGCATTACGTTTAGCTACAATGCCAACCTCTATACGGCACAGGAGTCGCGCACAAACCCAACATCGAATGTCATCGATTGCAACGGTTTTTATGGTACAACTTGCGACCCAACACATAGCTACCGCTCTGTTCAACGCACAACATGGTCAGTTGGTGACTTCCAATTCTCATATAACTGGCGTTACAGTAGTGCACTTAAAGTTGAAGAAGCGGAAAGAGCTGGCGTTTTCGCAGCATTCCAAAAAATTGACGCCTACAATTATATTGATTTGTCGGCTTCGTGGGACGTTTCGAGCGTGATCTCAGTAACAGCTTCGGTGACCAATGTGTTCGATAAAGATCCACCAATCGTGGGTAATACAATTGGAACAACTAGCTACAACTCTGGTAACACTTTCCCATCTAACTTTGACGTGCTGGGCCGCGTTTACGGTCTGGGTATCAATGTGAAGTTCTAATCTTAATTAGGTCGGTTAAATCGGATCTGCGGCGGGCTCTTATGGGGCCCGCCGTTTCTTTATGGGCGAAATCTGGCTATGAAGCGTCGAAAGCCTATGATGCGAGCTTTGGTCAAGGGCGCTCTTTTTCGCTCTGTGCAGCAGGACACATTATGAACAATGACGTGACAATCTTGGTCACCAAAGCCGAACAGGCGGCTGGCAACGGTCAATGGGATGAGGCTGAGAGGCTTTGGCTGGAGGTCGTGCGACTTGCCCCCGATTACGGTCGTGCCCACCATCGGATTGGGATTCATGCGTTTCAACGCGGGGCATTTGTGGAAGCCGAAGCGGCATTGATGAAAGCATGGAGTCTATTGCCACCAGAGCCGATGATTGCGCTTATGCTGGCAAATGTTCGCCGTGAAATGGGCCAGATCGAGGGCGAATTGGCGGCCCTTCAAGCCGCATTGACGGCGGACCCTTATTTTTATCCAGCCCTTTTGGCGCGCGGCGCTGCCCAAGAGCGGCTTGGCCAGCATAAACTGGCCGCCACAACCTATCAAAACGTCATCAAGATTGCGCCTCCAGAAGCCAATTGGCCGGATTCGCTGCGCAACCAATTGTTGCATGCACGCGCGACGGCGGACGCTCACAGCGCTGGCATGATGACCGCATTATCACGCGCACTCAGCGAGGATGTCCTTGATCCTAAATGGCTAGAAACTGTGTCAATAATGGCAGGTCGATCCAAGCCGTATCATGCTGATTGCAATCAATTGCACATACCAAGGCTACCGGCCATCCCATTCTTTGATCCGTCGCACTTCCCTTGGGTGGAGGCGCTTGAAGCTAAAACAGAGGCTATCAAGCAAGAATTAGAAGCGATGTTGCGGGACCGAGAAGACGCCTTTACTCCTTACATAACCTATCGTCCCGGCGACCCGGTCAACCAATGGTTGGAGCTGAATCATTCTAAGCGATGGGCCAGCCTGTCTTTATGGCGCGGCGGCATGCGAGATGAGGTCAATTGTGCCGCTTGTCCTCAAACAGCCGCAGCATTGGCCAGCATCGATATGGCCGAAATTGGCGGATTATGCCCAAACGTTATGTTTTCGGTTTTGGCTCCGTACACTCAGATCCCACCCCATCACGGCGAAACCAATGCCCGCCTTGTAGTCCATTTGCCATTAATCGTCCCACCCAATTGCCATTACCGGGTTGGGTTTGAGGAACGTCAGTGGGAAGTCGGCAAGGTTTTGATATTTGATGATACCATTGAACATACGGCGCGCAATGATAGCGATGAACCAAGGGTGATCCTGATTTTTGACATTTGGAATCCACTCTTGACGCAAGTTGAACGCGCTCAGGTGCAAGCCTTAACCCGTGCGGCTCAAGAGTTTGCAGGCTCTTAGGCCGTTCACCGTTTCTCGGAATCAAGTATCGGTGTAAAATCGTTTCTATGTCAAAATCTTAGAGCGCAACTTCGGTTCCGTTGAGACAAGACGCGCCTAAGGCGTCCGCTTGACGGCGCGCGTGCCTCCTTACTTCACCCGCACCGGCTCACTCATCATGGCGCCATTGGCTGTGGTCCTTGATTGCGCCAAGAGGCTTGCGACACGCTCGTCACCCAATACGGCCCCGACGACAGCTGCTGCGCGTGCGGTGGTTTTGGCCGTTGCTGCGCTGGCGCCTAGGGCTTGGCCCAGCGCAGTCAGCGGATCGGCGGCTTGTGGGTAAGCGCGGATGGTAACGCTGTCGCGAGCTGCAAACCCAGCCATTACTTTAGCCCCATTTATAGCATTGCGCAGACCGCCAACCTGATCGACCAGACCCAATTCTTTGGCCTGATTACCCGTCCACACGCGACCCTTGGCGATCTCGCGGACGCGCGCGATGGGCAGTTTGCGCCCTGTCGCCACTTTGCCGGTGAAATCGTCATAGACGCGGGTAACAGCGGCGATAAAGGCCACTTTTTGTGCATTGGTGAATGGTGACACTGGCGAATAGACGCTGGCATAGGGCCCGCCAATCTGGATTTCAGAAATGTTAGCGCCGGTATAGCGGTTGAGCGCTTCGTTGATGACAAACTTGCCACTGAAGGCACCGATAGAACCTGTAATGGTCGACGGCATGGCATAAATCGCGTTTGCGCCAGTTGAGACGTAATAGCCGCCAGACGCGGCATAGGCCCCCATTGAAACAACAACCGGCTTTTTGGCCGCTTTGGCGCGCTCAATAGCGGCCCAAATCTGATCTGATGCGGTGGGTGAGCCCCCAGGGGAGGACACGCGGAAAACGATAGCCTTCACCGCATCGTCATCTGTAGCGTCGCGAATGGCCTGCGCAAAAACGTCACTCTTTATATCAGCTTCGTTGGCAAAGGCGTCATTGTTACCTGGCCCGGTTACAATGGCTCCTTCGCCACCGATCAAGGCAATAACCGGTCCGGTGGTCGGCGCGGGCGTATAATCAGCCAGCTCAACAAAATCCGCCTTTCCAACCCCGCCTGCTTTGGTCAAGGCGGCATCCATCGCCTCTTCTGGTTGGCCAATTTTGTCGATCAGCTTAGCTGAAAGGGCTAAAGACGTGGCCATTGGTGCGCCATCTAAGGCCGCCTTTACATTTTCGACTGGCAGTTTCCGGTCAAACGCGATGGCACCAACAAACGCATTGTAAATGCTGCCAAGCATGGCTGTTGTAGCCTCGCGGTGAGGGGCGTTGTAGTCGCGTTGTGTATAAGTGTTCACCGCGTTTTTAAATTCGTACAATTGGGTAAAATCCGGCATGACACCGAATTTTTCAAACAATCCCCCTAGAAACAATGTTTCAGCAACTAGACCTGTGGCGGTAAAATCAGTGCCGCCTTGCATCCACACTTCCGAAGCTGATGAAATGGCGACATAATTTGACAATGTCGGGCTCTCGAAGCCTTGAGCATGGGCCATCACAAACTTTCCGCTGGCTTTGAAATCAATCAAAGCTTGCCGGATCTCTTCGGCATGAGCGGGCGCCATGCCCGCCTCACTCGCACGAATAAACAATCCCTTCACATTCTGGTCGGTTTCAGCGGCTTCAAGTTTGCGGACCAAATCGGTGACTGAGCTGGTATTTGTGAACGCAGCAAAGGGCGTGCTGGCCGGTACATCGGTTAAAGGTTCACGGAGATCCACGCTCAGCACTGAGTTGGCAGGTATCGCTGGTTTGCTCGTTCCAGCGAAAGAGGCGATGAGAAGGAATGGAATCAGAACGAAAAACAGTACTAAGCCCAGAAATACCCCTGCTATGGTGATAAAAAACTGCTTCACGCCAACCTCCACGCTGCCAGAGACGTTCGCGCATCAAATTCACGCGATCTCAACCACGGATATAGCAAGCCGACGGCTAAACAAGAGGGGCAAAGGCGATGTTTAAGCAGTCGCTTCGGGTTGTTTCCTGCCCGTGCCACAATACCGCCATGTCTTGACAACCAAAAAGCCGATCTTCCCTCGGAACTAAGACTGCCGACTTGGAATCAAAGCGCGAAACCTTGTTCGTCAATGCTTAAAAATCAACCAGTTCTTTAAACCGAAGTTTATGACCTCTCAGTCTAGATATCGGTCCGGGCGCGGGATGGCATGGCCAAGCAGATGCTGAACCAGGGCTCCCAAGACACGAAGACAATCAATCAAGGGTTCGCCATGGCTAATATGCTAATGAAAGCGGCTTGCACCGCCATGTTACTCGGTTTGCTCTCTGCTTGCGGCGGCGGCGGCGGCGGGGAGGACGTTGCGGGTGGTAGCCTACCCGCCGTTACACCAGCGGGGACGTCAGGCCCGGCGCCAAAGCCCACCGCAACAGAGGCGTCAAGGTTTTTGATCCAATCAAGTTTTGGTCCAACCGAAGCCGATATCGAAACATTGCGCACCAGCTCTTACGCAAATTGGATTAACGCTCAGTTCGCGCTCCCAGTGGGCTCTACGGCTCTTGATTTTTTAGATAAGAGGCGTGTTGAGATCAAAGCAGCAAACGCGACCCAGGATGTCTCGGCCAACCAATTCTATGAGTATTTCTGGCGCTCTGCAGTTACTTCGCCGGATCAATTACGCCAGCGCGTCACGTTTTCCCTATCGCAAATTTTCGTGATTTCGTTTGCGGGTGCGGATATTAATCCCCGCGGTGCGGCGTCCTATTACGATATGTTGAGCGCCAACTCGTTTGGAAATTTCCGGAAACTTTTGGAAGATGTGACCCTCCACCCGATGATGGGTATCTATCTGACGCACATCGCGAACCGCAAGGAAGATCCCGCCACAGGGCGGACGCCGGACGAAAACTATGCCCGCGAAATCCTCCAGTTGTTTTCGATTGGGCTGTTCGAACTCAACACGGACGGTACAGTCAAAAAAGATTCCGCTGGCAATCCAATACCTTCTTACACCTCTGCCGATATCTCCAATCTGGCCAAGGTGTTCACCGGGTTCAGTTGGTTCAATGCGACACCGTCAAATGGTACATTTGGCGGGGGCGGTCGCACTGATGCGTCTTTTGTGACGCCGATGATCGCCTATCCAGCGTTCCATTCGCTGTCTGAGAAGCGCTTTCTTGGAACTGTCATACCAGCCAGCACCACATCAGATGCCACGGGCGATCTGAAGATTGCTCTGGACACTATCTTTAACCACCCCAATGTTGGCCCCTTTATCGGTCGTCAGTTGATCCAACGTTTGGTGACGTCTAACCCAAGCCCAGCTTATGTCGGTCGCGTCGCCAGTGCGTTCAACAATAATGGCTCAGGCGTACGTGGCGATATGCGGGCGGTCATCAGAGCCGTCCTTCTTGATACCGAAGCGCGCACTGCCGTCCCCGTTAACGACGCGACATATGGCAAGCTGCGCGAGCCAGTCCTGCGTATGACGGCCTTGTTGCGGGCAGGAAGTGCATCCTCAAAGTCAGGTAATTGGACTTTGAACTCCACCAGTGCCGCAACATCTCTGTCTCAGACTCCCTTGGCATCGCCCTCAGTCTTCAACTTCTATCGCCCCGGCTATTCACCGCCTAATACCAAAACGGGGAACTTGGGGCTGGTGGCACCGGAAATGCAGATCGTCAACGAAGTGACCGTTGCCGGTTATCTCAACACGATGCAAACGACCATCAATAGCGGTATTGGTTCGGGCAGCGGCGGTAGCGACGTCACTTTACCCTATGCCAAAGAGATGGCCCTCGCCAATAATCCTGCCGCTTTGGTCGACCACCTTAACAACGTCTTGACGGCTGGCAGCTTGACGACGGCACGCCGCCAGCAAATCATTGATGCCGTTACCGCTGTGGCCATTCCTGCAACGCCCACCACGACACTGGCTCAAATTGATGCCGCATTGCTCAATCGATCCAAACTCGCGATGTTTCTAACCGTCGCTTCGCCTGACTTTATCATACAGCGCTAAGGAGGCGACCATGAAAGCCCTTCCCCAATCTCGTCGTCAATTTCTGGCCGCTGCTGGCGCTGTTGGCCTCGTAGCCCCAGTAGCCACAGGCTTTGGCATGCAGCTCGCCGCTTTCGGATCTGCGGCCAGTCAGTCTGCCACTGGTTATAAAGCGCTGGTGTTCATTTTTCTGAACGGCGGTAATGATGCCAATAACACGATCCTACCCACAGATATGGATTCATGGAACCGATACTGGGCCGCGCGCAATACTGGCGCTGATCCTATTGCGCTGATGCCTGTGGGAACAGCCGCTGTGGCCGTCGGCGCAACCTCGCCACTGACAGGACGGGTAGCCTCTTTGCGCACTCCAGAGGCTTGGGGCGGGGTTCTTCCCTTTACGCCTAAGACCGCACAGGCCATTCCCGCTGGAACCAACGCGACTACGCGCACCTTTGCCTTCCACCCGATGCTGGCACCCCTGTTGCCAGTCTATACCCAAGGTCGACTGGCGGTGATCGCCAATGTGGGGACTTTGATTGAACCCATTACAAAGGCCCAGTTTAACGCTAAGCAAAAGCGCACGCCTGCCAATTTATTCTCTCATAATGATCAGCAGGATACTTGGCGTGCTGGTATGGGTGAAGGGGCTCAATTTGGGTGGGGCGGGCGCTTCGCGGACTTGGTGGCGTCAGGCAATGGCAGCAATTCTCTGTTTACGGCCATGTCGCCGGCCGGAAACACGGTATTTCTATCGGGCAATCAAGTCGTCCAGTATCAGTTCTCAACAGCGGCTATTCCAGCGCCGCGCATCAATGCCTTGACCACCACCAGTTTATTCGGATCCAATCAGGGCCCAGCCAAAGCTCAGGAAATCATCCGCGACACCACAATTGCATCCAATCTGGGCGCGGATGTCGGGACAATTGTCGGTCGATCCATCGACTCGGCTGTTACGCTCAACACGGCCGCAGGCGGGTCGCTGGTGACCGCTATTCCGGCACCTCCCTCTTATACCAACCCAATCACAGGGCTGGTAGAAGCCAATTCCCTGTCCGCGCAATTACAAGCCGTCGCCCGCATGATTGCTGCCGCGCCAGCGCTTGGGCTGAAGCGCCAAGTGTTTTACGTGGCCGTCGGTGGCTATGACACCCACGACAATCAAAATGCAGATCATCCTAACAATCTGAGCAAAGTAGCCAATGCGATGGCGACATTTGACGCGACTTTGGCCAATATTGGCGGCGTGGATATGCGCAGCTCTGTGACCACCTTCACCGGTTCAGACTTCTCGCGAACCTATAACACCAACGGTGATGGTACCGATCATGCCTGGGGTGGTCATCACCTGATTATGGGCGGCGCTGTGAAGGGCGGGGATATGTATGGCCAGTTCCCAACGGTGGGCAATAACCTTGGCAGCTTCAACAATCCAGACCAGAATGGCGGGTATCATGTTCCCACAACCTCTGTTGACCAATATGCGGCAACTTTGGGGTCTTGGTTTGGTGTGTCCAACACCGACTTAGCGGCAATTTTCCCGAACCTTAAAAATTTCGCAAGCCCGAACTTGGGCTTCATGCTCTAAAGCGCCGCGCTTCCTCTGGGAAGCGCTCAGGTCGCTCGAGGGTCTGTCCCGTCTTTTTTGAATCAAAAAAGCGGGATAAACAGACCCTCAATCAAATATCGAGACGCGCAACCTGGTTCTAAAAGAACCAGACGCGCTCGAGTTTCCATTGTCACAGGCGCATGAATAGGTTATTTGCGCCTGTGTCTGCAGGTATGCATACACGCAACTAATAAATGCAAAGAAAGTGGTTTGAATTGGTACATAACGAGCGATCTTCATAACCCCTCGGCCAAGGACAAGAGCATACCAAACAAACGCAGAATGCTCTAATAAAATTTCAATTATTGCCATTAACACAATCAAATAATTTTACTTTATGCGCGTTTGGCACAATAAATTGAGCGTCTGAGCTTTTAAAAAATGACGGTTTCAGATCAAATTTTTTGCTTGCTTATGACATAGATGTGACGCTATAAGCGATTTTTACCGGAGTCGGTCACTTTCGAACGGCCCAAAATACCAAAAAACCAAGAGGATGTTATGGAAGGCGATTTTTGCACAAACGACGGGGCACGTCGTTTGAAGCTCAAGATTCAGGAATATTGGCGCGAGCGTGGCTATGACGTAAGTGTAGACCTTGTTGAAGAGGGTTTTGTGCCCGCTATGCGTTCGGGCCGCACCGATGTTCGTTCGGATATGGTCAACGGCTTACCCCGTCGACGCGCCGTATCAGAGGCTGCATAAGGCTCAACGACGTATGATTCGGGCCGCCAAACTAGGCAGCTCATTGAAATGATCGAAAACAGCGTCCGCCCCAAGGGTGGACGCTTTTTTTATTGTGTAACCAAAAGAGACCAAGACCACAGGCACATTGGCGTTTCGGGCCGCCTGCACGTCGGTGATGCTATCGCCCACCATGAGAGCGCGGGACAAGTCTCCGCCACAGGCCTCGATTGTATAAGTCAGGTGACGGCCATCAGGCTTGTTCACCCCAGCTTGACCATTGCCGACAATAGCCTTGAAATGCCGATCGAGACCAAATGCTTGCAAAACAGGATTGGCCAGATGTGGTGGCTTATTCGTGCACACACTCAGGATCGCGCCTTGCTGGCCCAGTAGCCCCAAAGTTTCATCCACCCCATCGAAGGGCAGGCTCAATTCTGTAAGGCCAGCTTGATACACGTCCAGAAAATGGCTGATGCGCGCATCAAGATCGGCTTCGCTGAAAACCACCCCGCCGGCTTCTGCGGCCTTCACGATCAGGGCGCGGGCCCCTTGACCCACCATGCCTCGCACGGAGGCCAGGGAAATGCGCGCCAGGCCTGCAGCGTCCATCACCGCATTGGTTGATCGCACAAGATCGGGCGCCGTATCGACTAAAGTCCCGTCCAAATCAAACGAAATGGCAACCCCTTCGAGTGGGTGTGACATATGAGCTCCTCCTAAAACAGATAATTTTAGCGCGCCCTATGGCTTATAGCGGCGATGAAGGGCTAAAAGGCTGCGGTGTTTGCCGCAAGGCGAATCAGCGGTAAGCGCTGACATGTGTTCAAGCCAGCGGTCTGGAGGAATGTCTATGAAACGCGCGCGCGCCGCTGTAATTCTTGCCGCGGGACATGGAACGCGGATGAAGTCCGGCCTATCCAAGGTCCTGCACCCTGTTGGTGGGCGCCCGATGCTGGACTGGAGTCTTGAGCTGGCGCGCAGCCTTGGATGCAACAAGATCGTCGTTGTTGTGGGAACCCATAATCCTGATGCCAAAGTTCGGGCAGAAGCGGCGCTGGGCCCTGACACCACCGTCCTGCAAGACCCGCCGCAGGGAACGGCTCACGCCGTGAATTGCGCCAAGGATGCCCTCGCCGGATTTGATGGCGATGTGATCGTCCTTTATGCTGACACGCCTTTAATCTCGACACACACGGCAATGGGTGTGTTTGAGGCTTTGGAGAAGGGCGCTTCTGTCGCGGTATTGGGCTTTGAAGCGGCCGACCCCGGTGGCTATGGTCGTTTGATTGTGGGCAACGACGGCGGTTTAGATGCGATAATTGAGGCCAAAGAGGCCAGCCCCGCGCAGCTTGCGGTCACTTTATGTAATTCCGGCGTGCTCGCCGCCCCCGCCAGTGTCCTCTTCGCACTGTTGAGCGAGGTCAAGAACGATAATTTGAAAAACGAATTTTATCTCACCGATGTCGTGGGCCTTGCCCGTGCCCGGGGCCTGAGCGCGGCGGTGTCGCGCGGGCGCGAAGATGAAATGCTGGGCGTCAATTCGCGGGCTGAACTCGCACAAGCCGAAGCCCAGTTTCAATATCGCGCCCGTACTCAGGCCATGGTGGATGGCGTCACCCTGATCGCCCCTGAAACGGTGTTTTTTGCTTATGACACAAAAATCGCCAATGACGTCATTATCGACCCCAATGTCGTCTTTGGCCCAGAGGTTGTGGTTGAAACGGGGGCGAGGGTCCGTGCCTTTAGTCATCTTGAGGGCTGTATTGTGCGAACAGGTGCATCCATCGGCCCCTTTGCCCGCATAAGACCCGGCAGCGATATTGGCGAGAATGCCTTTATCGGCAATTTTGTTGAGGTCAAAAACACCGCTATGGCCAAAGGTGCCAAAGCAAGCCATCTGACCTATCTGGGTGACGCGACGGTCGGGGCTCATGCCAATATTGGCGCAGGAACTGTCACATGCAATTATGACGGCTTCTTTAAATATAAGACGGTGATAGGCGAGGGGGCCTTTATCGGTTCTGATACCATGCTGGTGGCCCCTGTCTCCATTGGTGATGGCGCGATGACCGGCTCTGGCTCTACGATTACCAAAGACGTACCCGCTGGCGCTCTAGCCGTCGAACGCACAGAGCTGGTCATCAAGGAAGGCTGGGCCACCACGTTTCGTGCCAAGCAAAAAGCAGCAAAAGGGTCAAATTGATGGCCCCGCCAGACCGCGCCAAAATCAATGCCGCCGCCGCCAGCCTCGATTATGTCAAAGAGGGCATGATTGTCGGTCTGGGCACTGGCTCCACCGCCAATCACTTTATCACCATGTTGGGTGAACGGGTGCGCAAGGGCTTTGACATCAAAGCCATCCCGACATCAAAGGCCAGCCAGGCTCTGGCGGAAAGTGTGGGAATATCCCTCATTGAGATTGATCAGGCCGACCGAATTGACGTGACCGTCGATGGGGCTGACGAAATCGATCAATATCTCAATCTTATCAAAGGCGCTGGCGGGGCTTTGTTGCGCGAAAAAATTATCGCCAGCGCCAGCCGGCATATGGTGGTGATCGCGGACACGTCAAAGCGCGTGACGGACTTGGGCGCTTTCTTGCTGCCGGTGGAAGTCACGCCTTTTGGATTTACCCTGACCGCCCGCTATGTGTTTGAGGTCTTGCGCGCCACGGGCTGTGCGACAGCTGACGTTAAATTGCGCGAGACCGGCTCATCAGGGGCTCCCTATATCACCGACAATGGCAACTTCATCCTCGATTGCGCTTGCGGTCATATCCCCGATGCAAGAGCCACGTCTTTAGCGCTCAATATGATTCCAGGCGTTGTCGAAAACGGCATTTTCCTTGCCTTTCCGTCCAGCGTCCGCACGGTGATTTTGGGACATGAGACGGGTGTGGAAGTGATTGAGGGGTGATTCTCCTAGGTTCTATTTGAAATAAACACCCCCTCCGCCCCTTCGGGGCATTTCACGCGTTGGACGGGGTAGGATTCACACCCCCGATCTAGAAAAAAGCCCATCAATGCCCTAAGTGCCAAACACACTCGATCAGCAAAGTACCTCGTTATGACCATCACGCCGCACAGCTTTGACTACGACCTGTTTGTCGTTGGCGCGGGTTCTGGCGGGGTGCGGGCGGCGCGGATGAGTGCGGCTTTTGGGGCCAAGGTGGCGATAGCGGAAGAGTTTCGGGTGGGAGGCACTTGCGTCATTCGCGGTTGCGTGCCCAAAAAACTGTTGATCTATGGCTCTGAGTTCGGCCACGAAATGGCTGATATCGCCCCGGCCTATGGCTGGACCTTTACCGGCGCGCGCTTTGACTGGAATGTGCTGCGCGATAATGTTGCCGCAGAAGTGGATCGCTTGAGCGGGATTTATACCCGAAATTTGCGCAATTCAGGTGTCCACATCATTGAAGCGCGCGCACAATTAACCGGCCCCAATACCGTTCAATTGTCCACTGGTGAGACCAAAACGGCGGCTACGATCCTCATCGCAACGGGTGGCATGCCTTATTTGCCGTTAGACGTGCCAGGCATTGAGCATGCCATAACGTCAAACGAAATCTTCTTGCTCGACAGCTTGCCCCGATCGATCCTCGTGGCTGGCGGGGGCTATATCGCGGTTGAGTTTGCGTTTTTGCTCAAAGGGTTGGGCGTGGATGTGACGCTGGTCTATCGCGGCGATACCGTCTTGCGCGGCTTTGACGATGATGTGCGCATTCATGTTCATGGTGAGTTGAAGCGCAAAGGCATCAGGGTGATCACGCACGCCCATTTCACCAAGATCGAAAAAACCGCGGCAGGCCTCGTCTCGCACTTGAGCAATGGCACCCATGTCACGACTGAGCAGATTATGGCGGCGATTGGTCGGGTCCCATACACAGGCGGCTTGGGGTGTGACGCGGCGGGCGTCGCGCTTGAGGCCAGCGGCGCAATCAAGGTGGATGCTTACTCGCAAACCAGTGTGCCCAGCATTTATGCGGTGGGCGATGTGACCAATCGTATGAACCTAACCCCTGTGGCGATCCGCGAAGGGGCGTGCTTTGCCAATACAGTGTTTGGTAGCAATCCAATGGCCTATGATCATGACACCATCCCAACGGCGGTGTTCACCCAACCGCCAACCGGCACTGTCGGCCTATCAGAGGCCGATGCGCGGGCCACATATGGCCCAGTCGACATTTATAAAACGACTTTTCGCCCGATGCGCTATGTCATGCCTAATGACGAGACTCGGATGTTGATGAAATTGATCGTCCGGCCAGCCGATGATGTGGTGATTGGCTGTCATATTGTGGGGCCGGACGCGGCTGAAATCATTCAAGCCGTCGGTATCGCGGTTAAATGCGGCCTGACCAAAGCCCAGTTTGACGCAACCTGCGCCGTCCATCCCACGGTGGCGGAGGAATTGGTGACCATGAAGGATAAGTGGGTGCCGCCAGTGTTCTAGGCCTAGGTGCTGGCACAACTGGGAAAACGACCTCGTGCTGCTCTTTTCTCAAAAGAGACACGCTCTATCTCGCCAGTCTTAAGGTGAGAAAAAATGAAACAACAAATCAAGCGGTTATTTTATGATACAGGCGCTATGTTAGGGGCAGCACTTGTTGGCGCTATTGTGTTATTTGCAGGCGCAATTGGCGCTTGGATCTACGCAAACTTCAGCTAAGCATTGCCCGATAAAGGCCTTACCCAAACAGCGCCACGCATTGCCGGCTGGCCAGAATGGGGCGCCCGTCGGAAGTCCAAAGGCCCATAGATTGGGTGCTATAGCCATCGCCGATGGCATCAGATTTCAGATGCGCGAGATACCAGCCGTCAGGGCTTGAAAGATCGGTGCTCATCATGTCGATGGCCCAAGTCATGGTCGAGAGCGGCGTGAATTGCTCATAAAGGCTCAGCGCTGCGGGCGGCGGGGCGTCGCCAAGCGCTAAGAGGGTGACGTCCAGAAAGGCGTGGGTGCCAGATTTGGCCTTTATCCATAGGCACATGTCAGCCTCTTCCGCGCCCGACACTGGCGGGCTGCCAGAAGCGAGGCGCATATCAAAATGATGAGTAAACTGAGGGCGTGGCCCGTCTTTAAGAAAATAAGGACCCACCTCGTCTGCGCCCTTCACATCCGGCATCGGAAAGCGAATTTGACGCTTGCCGGAAGGGCGGTCGGAACCAAAGCAGAAGGTGGCGTGGGTCCCAAAGCCAGGCTCGCTGATCAGATCAGCCGCCACAAAGCTGGCTGATTTGCCCTGGCGCAACACCCGTGTCGTGACGGTTACGTCCCCTGCCACAGGCCCAGCGAAAGCAATATGGGCGGACCGCAGAGGGGGCAGATCCGGATACTCATTGCGCACCGCCTGTAGACACAAGGCCGCCGACATGCCGCCATAGACAGTACGGCCCTGCATCCAATCAGGTGTGACATGGCCTGTGTGGACGTTATCCTTGAGCGCAAGGCTGTCCATGATGCTGGCAAAAGGCACAAGATCGAGCGTGCTCATTGGGACAGGGCTTCCTCAACTTGGCCTAAACGCTCTTTACCGAAAAACATCTCGTCCCCCACAAAGAAAGTGGGGATGCCAAAGGCACCGCGTTCAACAGCTCGCTCGGTATTGGCCATCAAGGTCGCTTTAACCTCAGGGCTGGCGGTTGCTTCCATTAAGGCCGCACCATCAAGACCAGCCGCTGTCAAAACGCCTGCGATCACGCTCTGCTCATCCATCTTTAGGCCCTGTTCCCAAAAGCCAGAAAGCACAGCATCCAAATAAGCGTCGCCGACGCCCGTAGCTTGCGCGACGATCAAGCCGCGAATGGCGTGGATGGAGTTAAGCGGAAAATGTGGATTCATGGAGAATTGTGTCATGCCATGCTTCTTAATAAAGCGCTGGGTCTCCAACATCTCATAAGGCATTTTGCCTTTGACGGGCGCAAAAGCAACAAAAGGCGCTTGGTTGCTCGTGGCCTTAAAGATACCGCCCAGAAAGCAAGGCGTAATCGTCAGGCTTGCGCCGGTGCGCGCGACAATGTCCCGTAAGACCGGCAACACCAGATAGGCATTGGGACTGGCAAAATCAAAAATAAGCTCGACGTTCTTCATCGGTTTCTCCTCACCATTTTTCCGTCCAGGGGCGCAGATCAAGCTCATGCGTCCACGCACTTTTATGCTGTTGCCACAGCCACACCCAATTCTTGGCGGCTTCATCTACGGCAACGATTTCACCGCGTGCCAAGCGGGCCTCATAATCTGACAAAAGCCCTTTGATGAACGCCCCCTCCATCGCACCATCCACCACCACATGGGCGACATGGATGCCCTTAGGGGCCAGCTCGCGGCTCATGCTTTGGGCGAGCGCACGCAGCGCATGTTTAGCGCCGGCAAAAGCTGAGAAGCCCTCCCGACCTCTTTGACTGGCCGTCGCGCCAGTAAAAATGATCGTGCCGCGACCGCGCGGGACCATCACGCGCGCGGCCTCCCGGCCTGCGATAAAGCCCGCAAACGCCGCCATCTCCCAAACCTTCTGGTAAACCCGTGCTGTGGTCTCAACGATATCAAAGCGGACATTAGCCCCGATATTGAACGCGACCACCTCAATAGGGCCGATATCGGCCTCAATCGTATCAAACAAAGCGACCATAGCATTCTCATCGCGGGCATCGATGGGGAAAGCATACGCCTTCCCACCGGCCTGCTGGATTGACGCAACAAGGTCTTCCAATTGATCCAGATTGCGGTCGCGGCGCGTGACGCAAACCGCAAGGCCCGCAGCCGCAAAAGCACGCGCAATAGCCCCACCCAAGCCGTCGCCA
Source organism: Hyphomonadaceae bacterium (assembly GCA_040378245.1). Lineage (GTDB taxonomy): Bacteria > Pseudomonadota > Alphaproteobacteria > Caulobacterales > Aquidulcibacteraceae > Aquidulcibacter. The sequence goes on from JBEINE010000048.1 coordinate 14,995, forward strand.
GCGCCGATCACCAGACAAACTTTCGCACGCTCTTGGGTCATGCTTGCCTTTTTTCCATTTCTTACATAATAGTCAGTCCATAAGTTAAACCCACTTAACCGGCGGGTCTGGCCTGCGTCAATCTCCTCCGCAACGGAAACTAAAAGAGAATTTGCATATGCGTTGGAGCGACTTTGAATCTGCCGATTGTCCCATTGCCAGAGCGTTGAGCATTTTGGGCGACCGCTGGACTTTAATGATCCTGCGCGACTGTTTCTTTGGCGTGCAGCGGTTTGATGGATTTCAAGCCAATCTAGGCATTTCACGCACCATTTTGCGCGATCGTTTGGCGCATTTGGTGAATGCAGGCATTTTGGTGCAGCGCCCCTATCAGGATCGACCTGTTCGCTACGATTACTTGCTCAGTGCGAAAGGAAAGGCGCTGAACAGCGTCATGCTGATGCTGGGTGAATGGGGTCGCACCGCCGTGGATGGCCAACCTGAAACCCAAGTTCGCCATCGTCACCAAACTTGCGGCCATGTGCTGACTCCTTATGTCGCTTGCGCAGCCTGCGGTGAGGAGGTGTTGGCGAAGGACGTGCGGGCAACGCGAGCCGCGTAATGCCCTTCGCTCGTGGGTGCAGGAGCGGAGGCTCTCAAGCTGTTAACCCCAAGGGCATCAGCCAATCGGAGAAAGATCGAGACGGCTGAGTTGCAGCCCAATCGCAAAGGCCCGCCGTTTCTTGCCGTTTGCAACGACGCGCACCTTATTGACGGCTGGGCCCATACTGGGGACAGGGGTCCAGCTTTGGCCACCGTCCTGCGTCTCAAAGCCTTGCTGGCGCGTGCCAATAAATCCGCGATTGGCGTCGACAAAGCCAATACCGAACTGGCGCGCTGCTGCATCCTCGGTCAAAGGCATTTCAACCCAGCTTTTGCCGCCATTGGTGGTTTTGATGAACTGCTGGTTGGCGTTTTTCTCGTCATAGGATTGTAGGGTCGCATAGCCGATGTTCTGAGTTGGAAAGGACATCTTCCAGCAATTTTCGAAGTTGCGCTTGCCACGATAGGCCACTTGCCAGCTTTTGCCGGCATCTTCGGTGCGCAGGATCATCGCTTGAGCCTGTTCTAAATCGCTTGAGCTACTGGCGCAGACCAAGCCAATGTTTGGGGTAAGGAATTTGACGTCTAAAATCATGCCGGCTTGCGCTGTCAGATCGAGGACCTTCCAAGTTTCGCCGCTGTCTTCAGATCGCAGGATAAAGGCGGGGCCACCGACACGCCCAGCTGCATGGACCAAATGACTGACCCTTGCTTCGCCCTGATAGATGCGGCGCACGGCCAAG
>JBEINE010000184.1:0-5529 GCA_040378245.1 Hyphomonadaceae bacterium
AGGGTCTGTCCCGTCTTTTTTGAACCAAAAAAGCGGGATAAACAGAACCTAATTCAAATAGCTAGACGCGCAACCTGGTTCTAAAAGAACCAGACGCGCTCTCAATCAAATACCTATACGCGCAGCCTGGTTCTAAAAGAACCAGTCGCGCTCTAGTCGCGGTGCGCTCTTGCCGATCAAGCAGAACTAGGACGAAGTAACGCGTTATGGTTTCAATGCCTCGAAGGCCGTTGGGTTGAACAGCAACAGTACAATTGTTGTCGTCACTATATCTGGTGGCGGCGAACGAGCCGCATCTCTTGGTTTAGGGGCATTGGAAGCTTTGGCGGATATAGTGTTTGAACAATGGCGGCATGAAGCAAAGACAATCAATGCGACATTCATGAACGTCGATTTTGTCGAAGTTGGCTTTGACGCCGTTGCCGATCCAGACTTGCGAGCAAGTTTGCCACGAACTCCAACTGCGCTATCGCTAGACCACGGAGATAATGAGACACTGAAAGCGTTGGGGCGCAGCCAGATTCGTCCGTGTTTGAAGAATGAAGGATTTACTGTCGAATGAGCTTCTTTGCATTATTGATAGGCATTGTCGGGCTAGCCTTTTTAGATAGCTTGAACCCGTTCTCAATTGCTGCAATGGCAGTTGTCATTGTCGGTGGCCACAGCATTCAACGCGGCTTGGTGTTCATCGGTGGCACTTTCATTGCCTATTTCTTGGGTGGTCTGTTGATCCTCTATGGCTTTGTGGAAGCCATTAAACTGTTATTGCCACTGATTCCGACAGTAATTGGGGTGATCGGATGGGGCGTCCTTGGAATCGCGTGTTTGGGCGGGGCGGTCTATCTCTGGCTTAAGAAACCCGATCAGGTGAAAGCAACGCCGACCAAGGCCAAAGCAGATGCCTTGTTTGGGGTGCTTTTATTCGCCTTGGCATCGACGGCTGCCGACATTCCAACCGCCATTCCCTATTTCGGTGCTATTCCAATGATTTTGGAGGTCGAAGGCGGCATAGTGGGCCGTATCATCTGGATTGGGATTTATACTCTCGTCTATGTGAGTCCGCTGCTCTTACTGTTGTGCTTGCGAGTGTTTGCATCCCGACATTTTGAGCCCTTTACAGGGAAAATTCAGCACGGCATGGATTTTCTTATCAGGCGCTTGTGTCCACCCTTAATGGCCTTGATAGGGCTTTGGGCCGTTAGCCAGGTATTGATAAATTAGATGACTGAATGTTCGGCAAAGAGATTGCAGTCGCTTTAATCGGAATTTAATCAATTGTACAGTTTCCAGTACGCCCCTGCCGAATTATTACTTTCTAACGTCCAATCTGGGCGTTGGAGGTCATGTAATGGCAAATAACGGACAACATGTCATCGAGAAGATAGGCGGATCTGCATTAACAACGGCCTTGGGCGAGCAGGCAGGCCTCTCGCCTGAGAAGGCCAATGAGATCGCAAAAGAAATCATTGATGAAGCAAAGGGATCGGGATCAGGCCTTGAGACCGCAGCCAACATCGTTGCCATACATCACGATGTCGCCAGCGAGAAGGCCGCCGTGTTGGCCGCTGGTGTGGGTGCAAAGCTCGCCGAAGCCGTTGATTTAGCGGAGGGTGCCGCAAGAGAATGGCTTCTCGAGCTGAAAGCAGAGTTTGAAGCGAGCGCACTCGGCAAAGCCATCAAAGAGCTTGATAAGGATGGTGATGGCGACCCCTTCAATGACCTTGCGGTCGCTGCCAAGACAGCTGTGAGCAGCGTCTTTAGGAAGCCATAAGAGAGCGGCTTGTTCCCACGATTGTGCATGAAAGCCGACAATGTGGTGCGATCATGTCCCACAGCATGGTGTAACAGGTGCCTGCTAGGATGATGCCGGTTTAAGTGCAGGCTGGTCATGGGTTAGACGGCGGCCGGAGGCATGACGAAGGGGTCATCGCTTAAAGGGGCGGGTGTTTCAAGGGGCATGCAGCGCCCACGCTGCACGGCCTATTCTTCTGATTGTTCCATGATGATGGCCCTAATGAGGCGGGTGATGGCCGCCTCATCTGGGTCTGTCCCGTCTTTTTTGAACCAAAAAAGCAAGATAAACAGACCCTAAATCAGATACCTAGACGCGCAACCTAGTTCTGTTAGAACCAGACGCTCTCTAAAGGACACGCCCCACAAAGGCAGTACCCGCGACGAAATCGCCCCGAGCTTAAGGGCAATCCCAGCGGGCCGGAGGGCTGTCATTGCTTTTGTGGTTGATGATGTTTCAAAGGAAGTATTGATTTATGCCATCACCTATGGCGGCGCGGATTGGATCGCCCGTATGGGTGCGCGTGTCGGGCACGGTAGGTATGAGAGCGTCAGGATAGTGCCCTGAAGGTCTCTGCCCTTCGGGCCTTCTTCCGTTTCAAAAAATCCCCCAAACCTTGTGCCATTTCCCAACACCGCCAAGAACGCTCTGGATCGGTTTTGGTGACCTTTATGGTCACGCAAAACTTGTTTCGATTGTTAGTGCCAGTTCAAAAGCGTCAAGGGGCGTTCCGCTGCGCTACACTTTTGGCCTTGACCCGCTTGAACTGGCGCGCTTTGCCCGTTGTGGTCCGCCGCCTCGTTGGGGCGGTCGAGAGAGGAAGCCAAGCGCCTCGCCTTTCTAGGATGCAACGCGCCGAGGCCTTAGCCAGAAGGGCTGGACTTTAAGCGGGTCCGAAGGCGATTTTGGTGGTTATCAAGCCATCAAGCGCGATCCAAAAACGGGTGCTTATGAGGCCGCTACTAAAAGCCGCGAGGACGGCGTGGCCTTGGCCGATTAGAGCGCAGTCGCACACGCCTTACCACAATATCGCTAATCAGCCAGCGCATTAAGCGCCAGACGATTGCCTTCGCTATCCTCGATTTCGGCGACATAGCCGCCTTCGCCAATGAATTTTTTGGGGTAAAGCACTTTTGCGCCGCGCTTGGTGGCGCGTTCGATTACGGGATCTATGTCTGGCACGTCGAAATAGATGAGCGAACCATTTTTTGACGGCACGTAGACATCGCCTTTTGCCAAGGCACCGCTAGCGCCGGGCTTGTCCGGGGAGCGGGGAAAGAAGGCCATTTCATAACCGTCCACCTCCTGCCGCTCCAACTTTAATTGGAGCACATCCTCATAAAAGGCGATGGCGCGCGCCAAATCCGTAACTGGGATTTCAAAGTGAAACACCCGATTGCTCATCACACGGCCTTTCTGTTCTGTCACCGCTTTAACCTCTGTTTTGCTGACCTCGGATTTGTTGCCACCGACACTATCGCAGGCCGCCAAGCCGCTAAAGCCAGCAACCAACACAACCGTCGATAGCAGATGTGACTGTATTGATTTTGCTAACATGAGCCCTTTCCGTCATGCGGTGACACAGTTGAAACCCGCCTCAAAGCGCCGACAGAAATACAACGCTTGTGACAAACAAGGCCATTGTAATGGGCGCAAAGAAAATCGAGAAAACAGCGGTCAATCCAAACGCTGTTCCAACTCTGAGATCATAAGCTTCTTTTAAATGCCAGAAAAGGTGAACACTATAGATTAACAAAAGAGGCGCAATCAAATCAGCCCAAGCGATCCAGTGTGCCAAAATGGTGAAACCAATAAACAGCATGACCAAGGATGCGGAAGCATACAATGTAAAGACTACGTGATCGTAAATGAAAGAATCGCGCTTCCAGGCGAACAGCAAAACGATAAAAGGTAGGCTTATTGGAACAATAAGAATTGCAAACTTGCTCGCTGATCCCGTAAACCTTTTGACCCAGTCTATCGGTCGACGAATATGGGGATTAACGCGGTCATTAAGAGCAGGCCAAGGGGTTGCAAGTCTAAATCCTTGCGGTGCCATAATGGTTAAGGCCGCGCCTAAGCGGTCTTCCATCTTTAAGCTCAGGTTCTGATCGGCTAGAAGTCGGATCGCTTTAGCGGTGGCATCCAAACCATCAAGTCCTATTTCATCGCCAACAAGGGTGCGTGCAGCGTCAATCTCAAATATCAAATCCGACGTGTCCTCAGCAAGCACAGATTGGCCCTTATAGGTGTAACTGAGGCCCAAAGGGTCGCCTTTGCCGACTCCGGGCTGATCAGGCATTGCCTTAATCAACTCAATCCGCCGCAACATCCGGTCGACTCGCTTTTGATCTAGATCTAGCCGCTTTAGTGCGCGCTGAATCTCCTCAGGCGTCGTTGATGACGGTGCAGCATTCTTCAACCTCTGAAAGGTGATAACTCCGTCTTTTTGCGTCGCAATCGCCTCGTCTAGGCCTTCGCGAGCCGACTCCAACAGCTCGGACTTGGTATATTCTCTCTCTTTAAAATAATTTGGGCCCACAAAGAGGCCAAAAAAGCCAAAAACGAAAAACACTGATGCAATGAAGGAAGAAAAGGGCGGCGCGAATCTCGCCCGTTTCCCATAAACAAAACTCCGCGTTAAGGTGCCCGGTCTAAAGAATAGAAAGAGGATGGTCCTGATGGTCTTGGAATCCAAACTTATTATGCTTTGGATAATTCCGGCAATTTCTCGTGCAAACGAGCGATGCACCGAGCCGCTTTGGCCACAGCCATGACAATAAGCTCCGATAAGATCGGCTGAGCAATTCTGGCAGGTTTGAGAACTGCCAAGACTCTGGCTGGATCGGTTGGACGGGTTCGTTTCAGTTGCCAAACCGCTGGACCTAAACCCAAACCCGGACTTTAGAAGTCTTTTCAGTTTCATTTTCAACTTTTACCCGAAGGGTCATTACCGGCAAGCTAACTTTTCAATGCTGGTATCTAAACCCATCTGAGGCCCCCCCGTCGATCCGTTCCTTGACGTCACATTTGCCCTCATATGTAGCGTGGCGCAAGTCGGACAGGAAGCTCACACAGGAAGTCGAGACCTGCCTTGAGATGATGCAAACTTGAAGGCACAGCCGCCGGACCGCCCCAAGGCGATCCGGCCACGCGCCAGTTATCAGGACGTAAAAGCCTTAAACCTTCCAAGCGTTCTTAAAGTCCCCCGCATAGGCGGCAAATGTTCGAGGCTTATTGCCGCAAAGCCGTGACGGTCATGCATGAAAGCCCTGCGCACCCTTGGACGTTGGAGGCGCTTGCTAAACACGCAGGCTTGCCGCGCCCCGTGCTGGCAGAGCGGTTTCGACGCACCATGGGCGATACACCTTTGAGCTATTTGCGCAGCCTGCGGGTGCAAAAGGCGATGACCATCTTATCAGAATCCAACCACACACTCGAACATGCAGCCCGCGCCGTCAGGCTAAAGAGGACTTAACTTCGCCATGGAAGCTACAGGCAGGAGCGCGTTAGTTTGCATCTTTGAATGGACCACGCCATTCCCATGGCGCTTTTTCCAGCCATTGCTGCGGTAAAGAGACTGGAGAAAAATCTACTCGCCGAGTTGCCAAACCAGCGCGCTTTGACCAGCCTGCAATACATGTGCTCTTTGAAGGGGAACCCAGAAGCATTCCAATCGGGTCGGCTCCTTTAGGCCGTCATGGTCCTCTTGGCTCTCCCAGCGCTCTGGCAGCGTC
>JBEINE010000078.1:0-13030 GCA_040378245.1 Hyphomonadaceae bacterium
CCAACTTCGAGCATGCGCGGACCCTTTGGGCTGGTCTGGACAGCCATCCAAAAGAGGGCCTTGCGACTGCGCCCTGATCAGAATGATGCGATGTCTTGAAGATGGTGCACCCAAGGGTGCAACCTACCGCTACCGCGCGAAGCGCATTGCTTAAAATCCGAGCCATACCGTTTTCTCTTATTCATAATAGGTCTCACCCTTCTTCCAGATGATACCAGCTTCACTCCCTGTCCGAAATCCGGGGGCCACCTCTGTATTTTTGTATTCCGTTTAAGTATAAGGACGGGCTTTAACCCGCCTTCCGCTTTTTCGTAGCATCCACATAGCTCGCCAGCACGGCACTGATGCGGCTCTGGTAGCCTTTTCCTGTGGATTTGAAGTGACCTAGCACCTTGCGCGGCAATCGGAGCGTGATTTGCTCGGTGCCCTCTGGCTCGCTGACTTGCGCACTATCCCAAAAACCCTCGGGGATAGCGCCTGCATCGGCGTCAGCCACGGCGCGGCGCTCGATTTCGGCGTCGCTCATGGCCTTCATGGCCTTGCTCAAGGGTGGGGCAGGGGGCAGCTCATCAACGCTGCCATACCGAACCACCTTAGAGGTCTTGGTATTTTTTGCGGTCATGTTTGCCAGCCCTCCATGCTGAAATTAAGCGGATATCGTCGTCACGTTCGGTGAACACCACGCGCAACACCTCGCCGTCATAGGTTCCCAAAGCAATAAAGCGTTGCTCGCCATAGTCCTTGCGGTCGTCTGGGCGTGTCAGGGTACGATTCCGAAATATCTGCGCCGCTTGCAGGAATGAAATACCGTGCTTGGCCTCATTCGCAGCGCTTTTCTCGTCGTCCCATTGAAACCCCATAGCTCATATGTAGCTGCAAAAGTAGCTACTGACGAGAGGTAGTTACAGATTATTTCTGTCCAATAGGTTGCGCCGCCTGCCGCTGGCTGTCAATCAGCCCGGGCAACCGTGCCAGCAATGCGCTTCGCGCGGTAGGGTGCACTCTTGAGTGCACCATCTGCAAGACATCGCATCATTCTGACGGGGGCGCAGTCGCAATGCCCTCTTTTGGATGGCTGCACAGACCAGCCCAAAGGGTCCGCGCATGCTCGAAGTTGGTGCACCCAAGGGTGCACCCTACCGAGCTCCACACACCCCCGCGGCCCGCCATCACCGCGCTGGATTAACGTCATAGGCCGCCAAGGTCGCCAAGGTGACAATCTCCGACACTGGTGCCGATAAAGCGCAAATTTGCACCGATTTCTTAAGGCCCACGATCATGGGGCCTATCACCGTTGCGCCGCCTAAAACCTCAACCAATTCGGTCGATATACGCGCCGAATGAATGGCGGGCATAACCAATACATTGGCGGGCGCTGAGAGCCTTGAGAAGGGATAGAGGCGCTGGCTGTCGAGGCTGAGTGCGACATGAACCGACATCTCGCCTTCATACTCAAAATCAATCTCTTCCATGCGGTCGAGAATAGCCACCGCTTCACGGCATTTCTCTGAGCGCTCACCCATCGGCCGCCCAAAGGTCGAAAAAGCCACAAAGGCCACGCGCGGTGCAAAGCCCAGACGCTTGGCGGCCCCCGCCGCTTGGATGGCAATACGGGCCAAATCCTCTGCATTGGGCATTTCAGTGACGCTGGTATCAGCGACAAAAAGTGTCCGCCCCTTGGCGATCAAGACCGACATGCCAATGGGCTTGGCCCGCGATGCCGGATCGATCGCCAGCATCACTTCGCGCAGCGCCTGATCGGTTGTCCGCGTCGTGCCTGTAACGACGCCATCGGCATCACCCAAAGCGACCATGGTCGCCGCAAAGACGTTGCGATCCTGATTGATCATCCGTTGACAATCACGATAGAGGTAACCTTGGCGTTGCAGGCGCCTGTAGAGATAATCGGTGTAATCGACGTTTTTCTCAGAGATGCGGGCGTTGAAAATGGTCAGGCCTGATTCCTCCGGCACGCCAACAAGGCTCTTGTTGCGCTTAACCATATCTTCGCGACCAATCAGGATCGCTTTGCCCATCTCCAATTGCTCAAACTGATAAGCCGCCCGGATGACGGCTGGGTCTTCGCCTTCGGCGAAGACGATGGTCTTCGGACTGGAGCGAACCGTCTCCTGCAAGGCCTGCAACAAGGATGCGGTCGGGTCGAGGCGTTGGGCCAAGCGGTCTTTATAGGCCCCCATGTCCTCTATCGGCTTACGCGCCACGCCCGTATCCATGGCCGCTTGCGCCACTGCGGGGGGAATGGCCGCGATCAGGCGAGGATCAAACGGGGTGGGGATGATGTAATCGCGGCCAAACTTCAGCTGGCGGCCATGATAAGCGGCCATGACTTCGTCGGGCACATCTTCGCGCGCCAAATCGGCCAAGGCTTGGGCGGCGGCCAGTTTCATCTCTTCATTTATGGTACGGGCCCGAACATCCAGCGCGCCGCGAAATATATAGGGAAAGCCCAAAACATTGTTGACCTGATTGACATAATCAGACCGCCCGGTCGCGATGATGGCATCTTGGCGGACCTCCATAATCTCTTCCGGACGAATTTCAGGATCGGGATTGGCCATGGCAAAAATAATCGGATTAGCGGCCATACTGGCGACCATATCCTTGCTGACCGCCCCTTTAGCCGAAAGCCCGAGGAAGCAATCGGCACCAGCCATCGCTTCGCTTAGGGTACGAAGGGGCGTCTCTATGGCATGGGCGGATTTGAACTGGTCCATGCCCGATGTGCGACCGCGATAAACCACGCCTTCACGGTCACAGACGATGACATTCTCATTGGGCACGCCCATGGTCTTGATCAGGCTGATGCAGGACAATCCTGCAGCACCCGCACCAGAAACCACAACTTTCAGCGTCTTAAAATCCCGACCCGTAATCGCGCAGGCATTAATGAGGCCCGCAGCCGCGATAATCGCCGTGCCATGCTGGTCGTCGTGAAAGACAGGAATATCGCATAATTCCTTCAGACGGCTTTCAATAATGAAGCATTCTGGGCTTTTGATATCTTCCAGATTAATGCCGCCAAAGGTGCAGGAGATGTTACGAACAGTTGAGATAATCTCGTCGGCATCCATCGTGTCGATTTCGATATCGATAGAATCAATATCGGCAAAGCGCTTGAACAACACGCTTTTGCCTTCCATCACGGGCTTGGACGCCATTGGCCCCAAATTGCCAAGCCCCAAAATGGCTGTGCCATTGGATATCACCGCCACCAAATTACCTTTGGAGGTGTAATCATAAACGCTTTCTGAATCTTGTGCGATCGCCAGCACGGGAACCGCGACGCCGGGCGAATAGGCTAAGGACAAATCCCTTTGTGTTGCCATCGGCTTTGACGCCGTGACGGAGATTTTCCCGGGCGTTGGTAACGCGTGAAAATCAAGCGCTTCTTGATCGGTGAAAGTCTTGCGTTCGCTGCTCATATGTAGGTTTTGATCCCGCTGCCCGACGAATAAACTGTGCTAACCCTTACCTCAGCGATGATCAACGCACGAAATCGGCTGCGACGCACTTTCAGACTTTGCCAAGGCGAAAATCCGCAGCTAGACCACATGGATGACGTCCCCAATCACGCCGCTCGGCCCAACACCTGTGATGGCTCAATATCTGGCCGCCAAAGCAGCGCACCCAGACGCGCTCTTATTCTTCCGCATGGGTGACTTTTATGAGTTATTCTTTGACGACGCCAAGGCCGCCGCTACCGCCCTTGATATTGCCCTGACCAAAAGAGGTCAGCATTTGGGTGAAGATATTGCTATGGCCGGGGTACCCGCCCATGCCGCCGATGCTTATCTGGCCAAACTGGTTCGCAAGGGCTTCAAAGTTGCGATTTGCGACCAGACCGAAGACCCAGCAGAGGCCCGCAAACGCGGCTCAAAATCAGTGGTGCGCCGCGAAGTGGTGCGGATTGTAACGCCGGGCACCTTAACGGAGGAAAGCCTTCTTGATCCGCGCAGCGCCAATCGCTTAGCAGGCCTTGCCAGTGCCGCCGGTGGGCTAGAACTCGCTCTGGCGTGGGCTGATGTCTCGACGGGAGAGTTTGGCGTGATGAGTGCGCCCGCCCAGCGCTTGGTCGATGAGGCCGCAGCTCTTTCAATTGGTGAGCTTGTCATCATAGATACCGCTTTAGAGCTGCCAGCGGGAAAGGCCATAGCGGCGATTTCTGGTGCCGTGACGCCACGGCCCGCTGCCAAAGGCGATGCTAAGACCGCCCAACGCGTCTTGGAGCAGGGCTTTGGTGTCCAGACTTTGGATGCTTTTGGCGCTTTCACTAAGGCTGAGCTTTCAGCACTTGGGTTGGTTTATGATTATATCAGCTTGACCCAAGCGGGTGGTTTACCGAAATTGTCCGCGCCGCGTCGCTTTCAAACTACAGGCCTTGTGGCCATAGATGCCACCAGCCGCGCCAGTCTTGAGTTGGACAAATCCCAGCGTGGAACGCGTGATGGCTCGCTTTTGGGGACAATTGATCGGACACGCACCGCAGCGGGGGGGCGGTTGTTAGCCGAGCGCATTACCCGGCCCCTAACCGATTTACAGACGATAAATGCCCGCCTTGATGCTGTCGCTTTTCTTATAGAGGCGGGGAGCATCCGGCATGCGCTGCGCGAGGCTTTGGGGCAAGTCCCCGACTTGGCGCGGGCTTTGTCTCGCCTTGAATTGGGCCGGGGTGGACCGCGAGACTTGCGCGCCATCGGTGTCGCGTTAGCCAAAGGCAATGAGATTGTCACCCATTTGCCCCTTAACTTACCGGTGGAAATGGCTGATGCCCGCGCCGCCCTTAACCTCATTGAACTTCCGCAACTGGCGGCGCTTGCTGAAGATGTGTTGGCCATGATCGTGCCAGAGCCGGGACTTTTAGCCCGCGACGGCGGGTTCATCGCGCCCGCTTTTGACACCGCCTTAGACGAGATGCGCCTCTTGGCCACCAATGCGCGACAAGTCGTGGCCAATCTGACGGCAGAGGTTTCAGCCCAAAGCGGCATGAGCCTCAAAATCCGCAATAATGCCGTCTTAGGCTATTTTATCGAGGCGACACCCAAACAGGCCGAGGCTCTCATGAGCCCACCGCTCAACGCGAGCTTTATTCATCGTCAAACCAATGCCAGTGCCGTTCGCTTTACCACGACCGCCCTGATTGATCTGGACGGCCAGATTGCCCGGGCCGGGCAACGCGCTTTGGCCCGTGAGATAGAGCTTTGGGAAGCGGTACTCGCACGTGTCGTCGCGGCTGCGCCCTTACTCCGTGGTGCGGCTATGGCATTGGCGACCTGCGATGTGGCGGCGGGCCTGGCCCATTGGGCGGTCGAAGTGGGTGCGACGCGACCGATTTTGGATGAAAGCTACGTCTTTGAAGCCACAGGGGCGCGTCATCCTGCGGTCGAGGCGGCGAGAGTTAAGGCCGGAGAGGTCTTTACTGCCAATGCCTGCGCGCTTGATGGCGAGGGCACATGTGCACCTCGCCTCACCCTGATTACCGGCCCGAATATGGCGGGTAAATCGACCTTTCTGCGGCAAAACGCTCTTCTTGTCGTGTTGGCGCAGGCGGGTATATTTGTGCCAGCTGAGCATTTTCGACTGGGTCTGGTTGACGCCATTTTCTCACGCGTTGGCGCATCCGATGATCTCTCCAAAGGTCGATCAACCTTTATGGTGGAGATGGTGGAAACGGCCACTATTCTCAATCGGGCAGGGCCACGGGCTTTTGTCATTCTCGATGAAATCGGGCGCGGCACCTCGACCTATGACGGCTTGGCGATTGCTTGGGCTGTGGCAGAACATCTCCATGATACCAACAGGTGTCGGGCCCTCTTTGCCACCCATTATCATGAATTGACGGCCCTGGCCCAAATTTTAAGCGCCTGTGGCAATGCGAACCTGCGCGCGCGGGAGTGGAAAGGTGATCTCATTTTCCTCCATGAAGTCATCAGCGGCGCTGCCGACCGCTCTTATGGGGTGCAAGTCGCTAAGCTGGCGGGGCTACCCAGCAGCGCCGTTGCGCGCGCGAAGGCCATCTTGGGAACGCTTGAAAAGGGTCAAAATGGTGCAAAGCCGCTCGCGCTCGATGATTTGCCGCTCTTTGCCCGCTCTGAGCCAATAACGCCCGAGCCACCCCCCAAGACGGCATTAGAATTGGCCATTGAGGACCTTGATCCCAATAATCTGAGCCCGCGTGACGCCTTGGATTTTGTCTATGCGCTCAAGAAATTGATCTAGCAGCAATTACGTCTATCGGGAATTGCCAAACTAATTATGCGCGTCATGATTCGGTCGTTTGGCTTGGGACGGGTTTTACTGCCCAATCTGGTTCACCAAAACCCTATGTCATTGTGGGCGGGCGATTGAGCGCGTCAAGGCCTGATTTTTCGAAGAAAAATTAGCCACCCAATTTCCCTACGTCTGGGGCGCAGCAACGCTGCGGCCTCGTATGATGGACAGGTCATCGGATAATGTGGTTTGATGATAGTGGTGGTTTGACTCGCCAAATCGCCCGAAAAAAAATCGAATTAGGCCGTTGTTGTGGCATAGCCATCAACAAGAGCCCGTCCCAGACCTTTGCATTGTTTCAGCACACCGCCCCACCCTTGCCTTCCCAATCCCTTTAAGCCATAAGCGCCCCTCAGCGCCTTTCAAAACGCGCGCTCTGATCCTCACGGTCCCGCACTTACGATAAAAAGCGGATGGGGTGGACGGAGTTTCCTCGTCCGACGTGATCGTCCGGCGGGGCGTTTTGTGTTGTGCGCTGTCTGTAATTGGAACGACACGAGCACATGTTTGACGCACTAACAGAGAAATTGACCGGCGTCTTTGAGACGTTGACGGGGCGGGGCGCATTGTCGGATGGCGATGTGGATGCCGCTTTGCGTCAAGTTCGACTGGCGCTTTTGGATGCAGATGTGGCGCTGCCGGTGGTCAAATCCTTCATTGCCAAAGTCAAAGAAGAAGCGGTCGGCGAAAAAGTCATTCGCTCAGTCAAGCCTGGCCAACAAGTGGTCAAAATTGTCTATGATGCGCTGGTTGATGTGTTGGGCGGCGATGAGGGGCCAAGTGACCTCAATCTTAATCAAGGCCCACCAGCCATCATCATGATGGCCGGCCTGCAAGGCTCTGGCAAAACCACGACGACAGCCAAGCTCGCGCTTCGCATGCGCACCAAATTGCGCAAGAAAGTGTTGGTCGCCTCCCTTGATGTACGCCGCCCGGCCGCGATGGAGCAATTGGCAGTTTTAGCGACCCAAGCCGAAGTCGATAGCCTGCCCATTATTGCCGGACAGATGCCCGCCGAAATCGCCAAGCGCGCCATAACGGCGGGTCGTTTGGGCGGATATGATGTGGTGTTTCTCGATACCGCGGGCCGTACGTCGATTGACGAAGAGATGATGGCCGAAGCGTCCGAGATCGCGCGAATCGCTGGCCCAATTGAGACGTTACTGGTGGCGGACAGTTTGACCGGCCAAGATGCGGTTGAAACGGCGCGCCGCTTTCACGAACGCTTGCCACTGACCGGTATTGTCATGACCCGCGCCGATGGCGATGGACGAGGTGGCGCGGCGCTGTCGATGCGCGCTGTCACCGGTTTGCCAATCAAGTTTTTGGGTATTGGCGAGAAGATTGACGGGCTTGACGTGTTTGATGCCCGCCGTGTGGCTGGCCGCATTCTGGGTCAAGGCGATGTCGTATCGCTGGTTGAGCGCGCTGTCGAAAACGTCAAACAGGATGATGCTGAGAAACTGGCCGCTAAAATGGCCAAGGGCAAGTTTGATCTTGATGATCTGGCGATACAATTGCGCCAAATCCAGGCCATGGGGGGGCTGGGTGGCGTCATGGGCATGCTGCCGGGCGCTCAGGCAGCCAAAAAGGCGATGGAATCGGGCGCCGTCAGCGACAAGGCCGTGACCCGCCAGATTGCGGTCATTCAGTCCATGACCAAGAAGGAACGCGCCAAACCTGACCTTCTCAATGCCAGCCGCCGCAAACGCATTGCCGCGGGTGCGGGGGTGGACGTGGCGGACGTCAATAAAGTGATCAAAATGCATCGCTCTATGGCTGATATGGTCAAGGCCATGGGCAAAGGTGGCATGAAAGGCATGATGGGCAAAATGGGGGCGATGTTTGGCGGCAAAATGCCACCCATGGACCCCGCCGCCATGCAGGCACTGGGGCAGAAAGCCGCGGCAAGTGGGGGTTTGCCCGGTTTAGGAAATTCAAAGCCGCAAGGGATTCAGGGCCTTCCGGGGCTCCCTGGAAACAGCCTTGGTGGCTCACAGAATACGGGGGGCTTTAGCGGTCTTCCCGGTCTTCCTTTTGGGAAGAAATAAACATCAAAACGAAACGTCGAAGGACACTGAAAGGTAAAGACTATGTCATTGAAAATCCGTTTGGCCCGTGGGGGCGCTAAGAGAAAGCCAGTTTATCGTATCGTGGTCGCAGAAGCCCGCTCCCCCCGCGATGGTCGTTTCTTGGAGAAAATCGGCAGCTATAACCCAACTTTGCCCGACGATAATCCCGCTCGTTTGACCATCGACGCTGAGCGCGCCGCAGAATGGATGAAAAAGGGCGCGCAACCTACCGATCGTGTGGCGCGTTTCCTGGCCGCCCTGGGTGTTGGCACATGGGTTAATGGCAACAATCCTAACAAAGGGGCGCCCGGCACCAAAGCCACTGAGCGCGCCGCTGAGAAGGCTCAAGCGGCTCTTGATGCCGCCGAAGCCGCCGAACAAGCCAGACTGGACGCGATAGAAGCTGCGGCTCAGGCCAAAGCCGATGCGGCGGAAGCCGCAGCCCAAGCTAAAGCTGACGCGGCGCAAGCTAAAGCCGATGCGGCCGCTGCCAAAGAAGCCGCCGCTGCAGAGCCAGCCCCAGAAGAAGCCGCTCCAGCAGAACCCGTCGCAGAAACCACTGGCGAGCCAACGGCGTAATCATCGCCATGCCAGCCGTTGAACAAGCGTTAGGTGCGCTCATCGCGCGACACGAAGCGCCTGGCGGCGTGGCGGCCTTGTTTCATGGCAAAGACATCATCTGGTCGGGGGGCGCTGGGATCAGGCGTACTCCCGACCTGCCCGTCACAATTGATACCAAAGCGCGGGTTGCGTCGATTTCAAAAATCGCGACGGCTTTGGTGCTAATCAGGCTGGCTGAAAACGGCCAGATTGATCTGGATAGGGATTGTTCGGGCGCGCTGGGCTTTAAGTTGCGACACCCGGCCTTTCCCGAGAGCCCCATCACGCCCCGTATGATCTTGAGCCATACCTCTGGTGTGCGCGACGCGGACGTCTATCGCGGCATGGTCGGGGAGACGTTGGAGGATTTCTTCAACGCCGGCGGCAAGCAATGGTCGGACGGTGCGCATTGGGCCAAGTTGGATCTGCCGCTTGGCCATTTCGCTTATTCCAATCTTGGCATGGGCCTAATTGCTCAAATGGCCGAACGCATCGCTGGAGAGCGGTTTGATCGCCTCGCCAAGCGCCTTGTGTTTGATCCTCTGGGCCTTGATTGCGGTTTTAACTGGTCTGGCGTTCCAGACGACAAAGTTGCCCTTGGTGCAACTTTGTATCGTCGCAAGTCTGAGGGCGATGCCGCTTGGGACGTCCAAGTCGATGGTGACCCGCTGGCTGAGAACCGCCCCACGACCGCCTACGAACCGGGCAAAACGCTGGCCGATTATGCCCTTGGCACAAATGGATTGATTTTTGCGCCCCAAGGTGGTCTGCGCGCGAGCATTGTAGACCTTGTCAAAATCGGGATGGCATTAACAGGGGCGCTACCATTGTTGGACGCCAAGGCCCGGGCAGCCATGTTTGCGCCCGAGTGGACCTATCGCACCAATCCAGAAAATGGCGATACATCAGGTGGCGCTTTCCAAGGCTTTGGCTCAGGCGTGCATCGCTTGTTGCCGGGGCAAGGGTGCCCGGTGCTGGGCCTGAAGCGCGAAATGGTCGGCCATTATGGTGAGGCCTATGGATTATTGGCGGGCCTTTGGGTCGATCCAGAGACGACTAAGGGTTTTGCCTGGTTTGTGACAGGGTCGCCCTATTCGCCCCGGCCCGGCGCTCGTTCGGGCGTTTACGCGCTGGAGGAAGAGATGATGCAGGCCGCGGCGAACGATTTGGGATTGGTTTAATCGCGTTATGTCCGATAAAGTTACATAATCGGAATAAAAAACCGTTCAACTGGCTGGCTATTCGCGAGATAAATCAATCATTCTGATTTGTTCTCTCAAGCTTAAACGAGATTTTATATCTCGAATATGTCGCTGAAATTGGGACGCTCCCTAACAGTTCTGGCTAAGTACAACCCGATTATTGCTGAATCTGGAAATTTTGCACTCAAAACTGTTTTCATGGCGCGGAACGATGTGCCGTTGGTCAAAACGTCATCCACAATTACAATTCTGTCGCGAACACCGACAGTTTTCAGTTCGTCAATTTGATACAGCGCCATGAGTTCCGCCACACTTGGCCGATTTGGACTTTCGTGTGCCGCTGCCCGATTTTGCGTTTGAGTTACCAATTCACGCACATCCACTGCTGGCCCGACAATTTTTCTGACATGTGTCAGCATCATCAGCAACCGATTGTCATAATTGGGGTCTGGTGGCACTTTAGACGGAGGGACGGGAACCAATGTCAGTTCCTTTTTCGACTGACCGAGAGTGTGGGCGAATAAGTCCCCAATTTGCCGAATTGCCGTCGTCTTAAATTGCCAGTCCGAATAAGCGCGGCGGTCCATTGGTTTCTTGAAATTGAAAACCAATTGGTTTGCTTGGCTATGTCCGTACCCAGCGCGCGAGGTACAGTCAGCAAAATAGTAACACTCATCCTCAGGATGAAGATGCGGATGTTCACCGCGCGTCAGCTCGTCAATGCGCTGTGGAGTCTTCCGTAAAGAGGTGTCTTCTAACATCTGTATAATCAGTGACACGGATTGCGCCGCGTTCCTCAAACTTGAATGGCCATTCTAATCCGATTCTGTGGAAGTTGCTTTCCAAGATGAATAGCTTGCGACCTTGCTTCAGTGCGTGGCGCGCTTGCACCAAAGTCCCCGAAGTTTCGCCAGCCTCTACAATGATCGTGGCGTCTGTCAGGGCGGACATTGTGATATTGCGCGCAGGAAAAAAGTGATTGTTGTTAGCCAAATTTGATTGTTTGAAATAGCGCACAACAGGGACTTGGCTTATCAGTAGATGGCGTTCAGCAATCTCCTGTTGCAGTTTTGCATTTGCTTTCGGATAGGCTAGACTCAGGGGTGTGCCAAGAACTGCGATCGTGCGCCCACCATGATTGATAGCGGCGGTATGTGCCGCAGTATCGACGCCTTGGGCAAGACCCGATACAATCGTCATCTCATCGTCAACGAGTGCCTTAACAAGTTGGCGCGTTCGTAATAGCCCTTCGTTGGTTGGGTTCCGCGTCCCAACGACGGCAATGGAAAGTGGAGCATCGACAAGTTCCCACCAGCCCTGATAGGTGAATAATTCTAGGGGGTGATCGGCTTTACGCAGACGGTCTGGGTAGTCCAGCGTACCATTCACCCGCACGCCATAACGTTTTACGCCCGCATCGTTTAGCATAGCGTGAGCTCTATTAGCATATTCTAGTGCGCGCGTTCTTGGGATAAGATCGGTTGGTAATATGTCGTCATCAGCAGCAAACCGAGCCGCGATCGATTTAAAGCTAGCACCCTGTTCGTCCCACAATGCTTCGTACGCCCCAAACTCAGCAAATGGGGACACTGCGCGTTCTGTAAAGTCACGCATCATCATTTCAAGTTGCATGGCGTGTCATCCGCTACTTGTCAAAATTGAGACAGAACAAATACAGAACAAACCCCGTTTCGGCAACTGAATTCTGCATTTATTCCCCGCTGACTTGGTATGTTGTTATTGGGGTGGGCGTCAAGCGCTGCTCTGGCGGTATCCTTGGTTGAAAACTCCCATTGTTGCCTCATTTATAGCGAATCAAGCACCAGTGCGTTTCCCCGCTTTGCGCTTGCCGCTTTCGTGCACTAAGACATTGGTTATGATCCCACCCCGTCCAACGAGCTTGTCTGACCTTGACGCCCGTGCACGCGATATCTTCCGTGACATTGTGGAGACCTATCTGGAAACGGGCGAACCTGTTGGGTCGCGCACCTTGTCGCGGCGAGGGATTGCGCTGTCGCCGGCCTCGATCCGCAACACCATGTCTGACTTAGCCGCCTTGGGTTTGTTGGATGCACCACATTTGAGCGCCGGGCGCACACCAACCCACATTGGACTGAGGCTTTTTGTTGATGGCCTTTTAGAGATTGGCGACCTTTCAAGTGATGAAAAGGCCGAGATTGATGCGCGTTTGGCGGCGGCGGGGTCTGATTTGTCTAGCGCCCTATCAGAGGCGTCGTCATTGCTGTCAGGGCTGGCGGGCGGAGCCGGCCTCGTCACAACGCCGCGGCGCGAAAGCCCGATCAAGCATGTGGAGTTTGTTGGCATTGGACCGGGACAAACGCTTGTTGTTTTGGTGTTTGACGATGGCCAGGTCGAGAATCGGCTGGTGACAACCCCAGTGGGCCTGACACCATCCCAGCTGCAAGAAAGCACGAATTTTCTCAACTTCCGCCTGAAAGGCCGCACTTTATCAGAAGCGCTCTCTCAAGCCATTGACGAAGCTAAACGCGCAGAAGCCAGTTTGGATGTCGCAGCGGCTAATCTGATTGCAGCTGGCTTTGCCGAGTGGTCGGGCGAAGACCCGATGGCAGGGCGCAAGCTGATCGTGCGCGGCCGCGCCAATCTCTTGGGTGACAGTCAGGCGGTCGGGGATTTAGAGCGCGTGCGCACTTTGTTTGACGATCTTGAGCGTAAGCGCGATCTGATCCAAGTGTTGGATGCGGCGCGCGATGCCTCTGCGGTTAAGCTATTCATTGGTGCAGAAAACCCCTTGTTCGTGGAAATTGAAAATCGAAAAGACTTTTCTAAAGAAGAAAGTGAAAACGCAAAAACTAAACTAGCTCAGGATTATGCCGTTAAAGCGCGCAG
>JBEINE010000205.1:0-4704 GCA_040378245.1 Hyphomonadaceae bacterium
ACATTGGCGAGGTCAAAAAGCACTTCGCGGGCTTCGCTAAGGCGGACACGGCTTTCGATCCAGCCAATGACAGCCAGCCTTTGACCGCGAGTGACGGGTTCAACGCGGTGCAGACTGGTTGAGGGATAAAGGACCAAGCTCCCTGCTGGCAAGCGGATAGATTGGCTCCCGCTTGGAAGCTCAATGCAGAGCGCCCCGCCATCATAGTCATCAAGGTTAGATAGAAACAAAGTGAAAGACAAATCGGCTCGAACGCCGCCGATAAAGGCATTATCGACATGAAGGCCATATTCCTGACCGACATCGTAACGCGAAATGATCATGGGGCCAAAATCGCGCACTTGCGCCGCGGCTCGGACAATCGGGTGAGCCTCTAAAGCCCGACGGACAAAATCAATGACGGCCTGCGCATCACAGCCTATGGCCTGACTATTATTCTTGACTGATTTCGCCATTGCGCCCGCAGTGGATTTACCATCAACAAACACGAGCGCGCTCGCAGTCTCGACGCAGCGGTGAATATCGTCATCTGTCAAAACATCTTGGATCGAGATCAGCATGCGACTGCTTATTGCAAACGACTTGCAAAATCAACTGGCCTCATTTAGACCTTTCTTTTGATCTGACTGGTGTTTGGAGTCCCTAAGCAATGATTGAGTTTAAGCCCCGTTTGTGGACTTTGGTGGGTCTGAGTGCGATGGCCTTGGCGGGGGTCAGCGCCTGTAGCCAGGGGGAGGCGGGCAGCGTGGGCGGTCAAAATGCGGGGTCAAGTGCCACAGCTGGCGAAGGTGAAGGCGAAGGCACAAAGGCGGCGTCGCCCGCATCAGCTCTGCCCACAGCCAGTGGCGAAAGCGGTGAAGCGGGTGCGCAAAATGCCTATGGGGATATTCCAGAGGCCTCACGTCTGGGCTTACGGATTGCCCATGTTGCGGGCTTTTTGCTGATCGCTCAAAAAGCCTATGATAGCGGCTCACCAGATGAGGCATCAGTTCTCATAAGTCAGGGTTTGCTGGAAGTTTATAGGCCGGTTGCTAGCGAGCTGGACACAGGCGCCAAAGGCTTGAAGGCGGCATTTGACGAAGTGGTCACTGCCATCGACGCCAAGAGACCCAAGAACGAGGTCGACGCGGCATTTGAGCGCGCCGCAAAGCTCGCTAAACAGGCGGAAGTGGCTTCTGGAGCCGCCCCCAAAGATATCATCAGCGGCATGTTATCGATTTCGGCAGGCCTCTATAGCGGCGTTATCGCGCCGCAAGGCAATGATCCAATCGAGTATCAGCATGCTCAAGGCGCGGCACTCAGCGCCAAAGCCGCCTTTGACGCCACCAAAGTGACACTCGCGCGACAGAATGCGGCGCGAACAGAGACTTTGGCCAAAGATCTGGACGCTGTTCTGGCGCTCTATCCAAGTGTTACCCTGCCCGAAAAGCCGGCAAGTGTCGCTCAATTGACCGGTGCCGTGTCGCGCGCCCAATTGGCTTTGTCGGGCCTAAACTAGGTTCGGCCGCCTATTTCGCGCGATCAGGGGTTGCGCGGCGGCGCACGCCAACAGCGCCCCCTAAGGGCGTCACATCGGCCTTTCATGTTTGCGACTAAGCTTTGTTGTCGGGGCTTTGTTGTCGGGGCTTTGATCTCGGGCAGACCCGCAGCAAAGCTCATCCCAGACAAATAACCTACACAATTGGCCTGCAAACGCAGGAAGAAGGCGTGGGACGTTGTTATCCCAAGCTCAAGGCGCTGCTAACCACACCTTCCGCCTTGACGCCTTCGCTCTAAGAGGCTTGATGGGCGCATGAGCCTTTCAGCCCCAAAGCCAAATAATGCCGGAGTTTTGATCATGGCCGCAGCGGCCATAATTGCTGGGCTGTGGTGGTTTGCCGATATTCTCACACCCTTGGCCTTGGCGGTGTTTCTGTGGCTGACCATTGATGCATTTGCAGAAACCTTGAAGAAAAACCTGCCCTTTATGCCAAAAGTCGCGGCGATACCTGTGGCGATTTTGATCGTGTTTTTGACCCTAGCCTTTATAGTCGGGTTCATCATTGAATATGCGACAGGCTTGTCGGGGTCTCTGGGCGCTTATCAAGCACGATTGAATGACATGATCGCACAGGGCCACGCTTTGTTAAAGCTCAACGGGCCAACCCCGACTGTGGGCGAGCTATTCTCCAAAGTGGACCCGTCGCTCTTGTTGCGCGGGGTCGCGGACACGCTGCGCAGCTTTGGCGGACAAGCGCTTTTTGTCATCATTTATGTCGCCGCCTTATTTGCCGCCCAAGCGACGATGCCCAAGAAGTTAGAAGAGATTTTTGGGACCGGCGCAGAGCTGACAAGGGCCGGACAGATTGGAAAAGCGATCAGCCACTCCATGGAGCAATATTTGTGGGTTCAGACCGTCACAGGGCTGATGATTGCACTGGCCAGTTGGGGCGTATTTGCTGTGCTCGGACTACAAAATGCGTTGTTTTGGGCCTTGGTCACCTTCGTATTAGCCTATATTCCTATTGTCGGCGGGGTCGCGGCGAGCATCCTGCCCGCGCTTTTTGCCCTCGTTCAGTTCCCCAGCCCCATTCCAGCTCTCGTTATCCTCGGGTCTAGCCAAGGCATTCAATTCTTCGTTGGCAATGTTATTCAACCCCGCATGACGGGCGACAGCCTCAATATTTCGGTTTTGGTGGTGTTCTTGTCCTTGGCCTTTTGGGGCAAATTATGGGGCGGACCAGGGACATTTTTAGCGGTGCCTTTGTCCGTCATGCTGATGATCATTCTGGCGCAATTTCCCTCAACCCGCTGGATCGCCGTTCTCATGAGCGATAATGGTCAACCTTATGCGAGTCTAAATCCGCCGCCATCTCAGCCGCCATCTCAGCCGCCATCTGTGCAGGGCATGCCATAGCCGTCCACTTGAGCCGTGAGACCAGTGAGTACATATAAAGACATGTTTATATCTTTACTTGCCAGCAAAGGTCTGATCGGCTAAGAGCGCGATCGAAACGTCCTTGCCCGCGATCGTCGCTTGTGCAAGCCACTCTTATTGGGAAACTTCCATGAACGACTATATCATTCGCGACATTGGGCTAGCCGATTTCGGGCGCAAGGAAATCAGTTTGGCGGAGACTGAAATGCCGGGCCTCATGTCCATTCGCGCTGAATATGGCCCAAGCCAGCCCTTAAAGGGCGCGCGGATTGCTGGCAGTCTTCACATGACCATCCAAACCGCAGTGCTGATTGAGACCTTAGCGGCCTTGGGCGCCGACATTCGGTGGGTATCGTGCAATATCTACTCAACTCAAGACCACGCCGCCGCTGCCATTGCGGCCGCGGGCATTCCTGTGTTTGCGATCAAAGGCGAAACACTAGAAGAATACTGGGATTATACGGCACGATTGTTTGACTGGCACACGAATGCCGATGGCGCGACCATGCCGAACATGATCCTTGATGATGGTGGCGACGCGACCATGCTGGTCCATAATGGCCTGCGCGCTGAGAAGGGTGATACAGCCTTCCTTGATAAGCCAGAAAGCGAAGAGGAAGAGGTATTCTATGCTTTGATCAAGCGCTTATTGGCGCAAAAGCCGAAGGGCTGGTTTGCGCAATTGGCGGCATCGATTCAGGGCGTGTCAGAAGAAACCACGACGGGCGTGCATCGTTTGATGAGCCTGGCAGCCGAGGGCAAGCTTTTGTTCCCGGCGATCAATGTCAATGACGCCGTAACCAAGTCAAAGTTCGACAATCTCTATGGCTGTAAGGAAAGCCTTGTTGACGGTATTCGTCGCGGCACTGACGTCATGATGGCGGGCAAGATCGCTATGATCGCGGGCTTTGGTGATGTGGGCAAGGGCTCGGCGGCCTCTATGCGCAATGCCGGATGCCGGGTGATGGTATCGGAAGCCGACCCGATCTGCGCCTTGCAAGCGGCGATGGAGGGCTATGAAGTTGTCACCATGGAAGAGGCCGCGCCGCGCGCCGACATCTTCGTGACCGCCACCGGCAATAAAGACGTGATCACAATCGATCACATGCGCGCCATGAAGGACCGCGCCATTGTCTGCAACATCGGCCACTTCGATAATGAAATTCAGGTCGCCGCGCTGAAGAATTACAAATGGACCAATATCAAGCCACAGGTCGATGAGATCGAACTGGCCTCGGGCCGTCGTATCATTTTGCTATCAGAGGGCCGTCTGGTGAATCTGGGCAATGCGATGGGCCACCCCAGCTTTGTGATGTCAGCTTCGTTTGCCAACCAGACACTGGCGCAAATCGAATTATTCACCAACCCCGGCAAATATGACAAAAAGGTCTACACGCTTCCCAAGCATTTGGACGAGAAAGTCGCGATGCTGCATCTGGAAAAAGTCGGCGCGAAGCTGACGAAGTTGTCGCCTGAGCAGGCTGCCTATATCGGCGTGGGCGAGGCGGGCCCGTTCAAGCCCGACCATTATCGTTATTAAAGGGCGTTTGGTTTAGATCGAAACAAGGTTGCGCGCTAATGCCTGAAGTGAGACCGTAGGTCGAATCGCAGGTTTGGTTGGCCGAACGAGCTTCAGAATTCGTCGTCTGGGACGGCCTTTATTGAGGGCTAGGCCATATCAAAGGCCTGTTTCGATTATCTTTGGGCGATTTAGCGCGTCAAGGCCGCAGCTTTGCTGCGCCACAGCGTGGCTGATTTTTCTCCGAAAAATCAGGCCTTGACGCGCT
>JBEINE010000257.1:0-3011 GCA_040378245.1 Hyphomonadaceae bacterium
AGGTTACAAACGAGCGCTTGGCACAATCGGATGTGTCTGGAAAATCAGATCGATAATGGCCACCGCGGCTCTCCTCGCGTACCAAAGCGCCTTGAGCAATTAGCCTCGCCGTCACCAATTCGTTGGTTTCCCCAACTCCATCCATAATTTGACTTATATGTTCTAGCAGAGTGTTAAGATCGGCTGCCTTGCGCACCACGCCCGCACAAGCCGACATGGCCTTGCGCAAAAGCAG
Organism: Hyphomonadaceae bacterium; assembly: GCA_040378245.1. Classification (GTDB taxonomy): domain Bacteria; phylum Pseudomonadota; class Alphaproteobacteria; order Caulobacterales; family Aquidulcibacteraceae; genus Aquidulcibacter. The sequence goes on from JBEINE010000257.1 coordinate 236, forward strand.
ACGCGACGGCTGGGGCAGATGCGGCGATGGCAGATAGCTACCACCCGCCTGACCCGAAGGCGTTGCGTATCGCAGCCGATCTGCAACGCGATTTGCAAAAACAACAGCTTCCAAAAGGCTATTTGAAGCCAGTCGATTGGCTCCATGGACACCCGTCGACGCGCATTCGCCAATGGCAGACAAGCCTGGCAGTGTCGTCTGTCCCCACATATCCGTCACAATGCCGCCCATATGATAGTGAGCTGCGGGAGCTACTGGGATTAAGTCATGACGAGGATCGATCTGCGCGCTCATGCACGACCCAAAAACAGTGGGAAATCGCTCGGGGAAATGGTCACCAACTACACGGGTGCAGTCGAGAAAAGCGCCGCCGTCTCCCTGTGCCTCCAGAGCAACTGCACGGGCGACAATATCGCGGGGTGCTAGGTCTTTAAGGGGATGATAAATTTGCATGAAGGGCGTACCGTCGCGATTGACAAGCCGCGCGCCCTCGCCCCTTAAGGCTTCAGTCGCCAAGGGTGCGGGGTCCTGACCGATGTCGATAGCCGTTGGGTGGAACTGAATAAACTCTGCATCGCCAATCAGCGCGCCACACCGCGCGGCCATACCCAGTCCCTGACCGGACGCTTCCACGGGATTGGTTGTAACAGCATAAAGTCCGCCCGCCCCCCCAGTTGCAAGGACTGTTTCATCGGCTTCTAAACGCAATGTACGGCCATTCTGGGCCAAAACCCCGCCAATACGCCCATTGCTATGTTGCAAAAGCGCCCGCGCCGCGATGCCGTCGACCAATGTGATATGATCGCAAGACCGCACAGCTTTGATGAGGCTCGTCATGATTTCCCGCCCCGCCATGTCCCCCGCAACGCGCGCAACGCGGGGGTGGCTATGGGCCGCCTCAAGCGACAAGGATAAAGAACCATCAAGGTTCTTATCAAAGGGGACGCCAATATTGAGCAAATCCCGCACGCGCGCGGGCCCCTCTGTGGCAATTAGCATGGCGATGACAGGATCCACGAGCCCAGCCCCAGCAACGCACGTGTCATGGGCATGGCTTTTGGGGCTGTCTTCAGGTCCAAGCGCCGCGGCTAAACCACCTTGCGCCCAGGCACTTGACGCGGCTTGGCCAAAGGGCGCAGGGGATAGAACGACACAACGGCGGGGTGCCAATCTCAAGGCCAGAAACAAACCTGCCAGACCTGCGCCAATGATCAGTACGCTGCCTTCAGGAAGGCGGTGAACGTCCATGTCAAATGAGTTCCAAGCTGTCGGGAACACCGCGAGTAGGGTCAAACGTTCCCGCTGGTCGCGGGGGAATAGCCAACATGGCATCAACCGCACGCTTGGCTCGCTTTGAGACGTCAGGGTCTAGGGTGACTTCGTACTGCATATGGACAAGCGCATCATAAATCGCTTCCAATGTGATGATTTTCATATGGGGGCAGAGATTGCAGGGCTTTATGAACTCAACGTCAGGATTCATAACAGCCACATTATCACTCATCGAGCATTCAGTGATCAAAACGACTTTCTTGGGCTTATGGTCAGTCACATAATCACTCATAGCCCCAGTTGAGCCTGTAAAGTCAGAGGCCGCGACCACATCGGGCGGGCATTCGGGGTGCGCCAGAATTACAGCGCCGGGATAGCTCTCGCGGATTTCGGCAATATCATCACCGGTAAAGCGTTCATGGACTTCGCATTTGCCCTTCCATGCAATGATCTTGATTGCCGTTTGGGCTGCGACATTTTTGGCGAGATACTCATCGGGCAACATAATCACACGGTCGACGCCCCACTCCTGCGCGATGGCTTCAACCACTTGAATGGCATTGGACGAGGTACAACAAATATCGCTCTGCGCTTTTACATCGGCCGTGGTGTTGACATAAGTCACGACGGGGAGACCCGGGTATCTTTCCTTGATCAGGCGGACGTCAGCTCCCGTGATCGACCCCGCCAAAGAGCAGCCCGCCCGCAGATCGGGAATCAATACGATCTTATCAGGTGACAGAATCTTCGAGGTTTCGGCCATGAAATGCACACCGGCTTGCACGATCACCTGTGCGCTGACTTTGGCCGCTTCACGGGCCAGCCCCAGACTGTCGCCACGATAGTCGCCAACGCAGTTGAAAATCTCGGCGGTCATGTAATTGTGCGCGAGAATTACGGCATTACGTTCTTGCTTCAGATTATTGATAGCCGCAATCAAAGGTGCAAAGGCTATCCATTCTGCGGGGGTAATGACTTTCTCAACGCGTTTGTACAAATGGTCGGTCTGGGCTTTGACCTCAGGGGTGTAGGACAGCCCACGACTGGCTGCGGTCGTGGCCCGTGCGCCGGGAACCTCGCAAATGTCATAGCCGACGGACTCACCAAAGGCTGCTAGGTCCCTGGTTGGTGCCATTCGAACAATGTTGAGCGCAACCATAATTATGTCTTTCCGTCTAAATCAAAGTCCTAACTGACCACTACCCATTAGGTTCATTTCGCGCAGCATCGTGACGCATGGGGTCTCAGTCCCTACTTATACTTAGTGTGAGCATAAGTGGCTGTCAATTGCGGCGTGGGGCTGCGATCATCCGTGTAGCGATGCATCTATCGCTTGAGGGTGGGCGGAGAGCCGACAGTAATCGTCTGATAAGGGTTGCAAAACACTTGAGCGCGTCTGGTTCGTTTAGAACCAGGTTGCGCGCCGAGGTATTTGATTTAAAGCGCGTCTGGTTCGTTTAGAACCAGGTTGCGCGTCGAGGTATCTGAGTTAAAGCGCGTCTGG
>JBEINE010000128.1:0-8647 GCA_040378245.1 Hyphomonadaceae bacterium
CATTATGATCAAATCCGCCCCAAGGCTTCATGCACATATCAAGGGCATGTTCGCCGGTGTGGCCAAATGGCGGATGGCCCATATCGTGACATAAAGCACAGGCCTCTGCCAAATCCTCATCCAAGCGTAACCGCCGCGCTACCGATCGCGCGATCTGTGCCACCTCTAAACTATGGGTCAGGCGGGTGCGAAAATGATCGCCTTCATGGGCCACAAAAACTTGTGTTTTCCCCTTTAGGCGGCGAAACCCGCCCGAATGGATAACCCTATCGCGGTCACGCTCAAACGCTGAGCGCGTTTGGCTTTCAGCTTCAGGCCATCGACGACCACGACTGCGGGCAGGATCAGCGGCAAAGGCCGCGCGGGGCACAAGTCCGCTCATAAAGGCTCTTTCATGTATCGCACTTTAACTCCATATAGGCGAAGTCGGGTTTGAAAAGAAATCGGGACGCATGTTTTCGCAATCCGACTGAGACTTTAGACGACGACACATAAGGCTCACAGGACTTTTACAATGCCCGCAGGTTTTTCCGTATCTGATTCCGCCGCCAAAAAGATTGGTGATTTAATCGCAACCGAGCCCGGCGCGAGCCTATTCCGTGTGGCTGTGAATGGCGGGGGGTGTTCTGGTTTCCAATATGAGTTTGGTTTTGAGCAAACACGTGGCGAAGATGATATCGTCATCGAAAAGGGCGCTGCTAGGGTTGCTATAGATGCGGTCTCGTTGCCTTTTCTGGCGGGGGCTGAGATCGATTGGGTTGACGATTTGATAGGCTCCTCTTTCAAAATCCGTAATCCTAATGCTAAGTCGTCATGTGGCTGTGGCGTTAGCTTTTCAGTTTAAATCACCTCAATCAAAGGGTTCCTGATGCAGGTCGAAGACGCTGTCCGTAATCGTAAATCCGTGCGGGCCTTTGCCCCAGATCCTGTGCCGCTTGAGGAGATACGCGCCATTTTGGACATTGCCCGATGGGCACCGTCGGGCGGCAATCTTCAGGCATGGAAAATGATTGTTGTAACCGGCGACGCTCTCAAGACCGTCGGCGACGTGGGCCGTGCCGCCATTGCCGCCAACCCACTCGGCGAAGAGGGCGATCATCCAATTTATCCCGCCAAAGTCGAAGAACCTTACCGCTCGCGCCGCTATAAGGTCGGTGAAGACCTTTACGCCATTTTGGGTATCTCGCGCGAGGACAAATTCGGCAGGCTCGGCCAAATGGCTAAGAATTACTCATTCTTTGATGCCCCCTGCGCCATATTCTTCGTGATCGATAAGGCCATGGGCCATGGTCAGTGGGCGCATATGGGCATGTTGATGCAGACGATTTGTCTGGTTGCGCAAGAGCGCGGGGTCGCCACCTGCATGCAAGAGGCTTGGGGAAGGGTGCGCGAAACACTCGCCCGCCATTTTGAGCTTCCCGACACCGAGATGATATATTGCGCCATGGCGCTGGGTTATGAAGACAAAAGCGCTGCCATCAACACATTGCGCACACAACGTGCACCCTTGGATGAGATTGCTGTGTTTAAAGGTTTTTGAAGCTGGGCGCCTCGCGCTCAATTGCCGCTAAAGGCAGCACCTGCTTTATCGTTCAAATCCTTGTATTTTTGTTGAAACCCTCGCGAAACCCGCCGCCATTCACTGGCTGTGCGGCATGTGCGTAGACTTTTCAATCGTGTTCCGAGGATGGGCTCCACTTTGCAAATCATTTTGTCGCCGGGCTTAATGCCTGTGGTCTGCGCCATTTGACGCTCTCCTTTGGGGGCTAACGGCCCGTTTTTGACGTCTGCGGGGGCTTGTGCGGGGCGGGCTGAAAGCGCGCCTGAAGATTGAGCGCTTACACGTGCCAGTCCCACAACGCTGGCGATAGAGAGCGCAGCGGCCAGGAGACACATCGACTTCAATTGAAACAATTTGCGCATAGGGCTAGTTTAGGCCTGTAAAGTGGCTTCCAGCGGTCCCGCGGTCGCGGTTCCACTGAACTGGGGACCCCAAGATGCGAATAGCCACCTATAATGTCAATTCAGTCAATGCACGTCTCCCCAATGTGCTTGAATGGTTAGCCGACGCCAAGCCCGACGTCGTGTGTCTGCAAGAAATCAAATGTGAAGATCACAAGTTTCCTTATGAAGCACTTGAGGATGCTGGTTATAATTGTGTGGTGGCGGGGCAGAAGAGCTATAATGGCGTCGCGATTTTGTCTCGTTTGCCGTTGGATATTGCCCATAAAGCGCTCGCTGGCGACGAGAACGATACTCAAGCGCGCTACCTAGAAGTTGAGGTTAGCCTGCCCCATCGGGCTGTGCGCGTCGCATGCCTCTATTGCCCCAATGGCAATCCCATCGGCACTGAAAAATTCACCTACAAACTAGCGTGGATGGAGCGGCTGCAAAGCCATGTGAAGCACTTGCTGGCTCTTGAGGAGCCTTTTATTCTGGCCGGCGATTGGAACATTATTCCCCGCCACACCGATTGCCATGATCCCGCCGCTTGGGCAGGTGACGCCTTGTTTCAGCCTGAAAGCCGAGCCGCGTGGCGGCGCCTGCTCAATCTTGGCCTGACTGACGCTTTTATGGCCGCCGATGGGGCCGAGCATTCTTATACGTTTTGGGATTATCAAGGGGGTGCTTGGGCGAAAGATCATGGCATTCGCATTGACCATCTCGCACTAAGCCCGCAGGCGGCCGACTTATTGGCTTCGGTCAAGATTTGGCGCAGCGCGCGGGGTCGAGAGAAGGCCTCCGACCACGTGCCCGTCAGTGCGGATTTTCTGATTTAGATTGGCGTCTTTGGCGCAGGCAAGTTGCCACTCATCTGATGCCACGCATAAGCGCCAACACAAATAGCGCCGAGATTGCCGAGGCCCGTCGCCAAGCCATAAACCAAAGAGTAAAACAACCAGCCGGGCTTCAGAAACTCGCCAAGGCTGGCGGGCATACCAGAACCAACTTTAACCGCCAGCGCGCTCGCCCCAAGCGCCCCCAGCGACTGCGCAATGATCCCAATGATTGTGGCGATGATGATCCACAAAAGATAAGCACCCGCAAAACGCCAAACATGGCCTTTGGTCTGGGTCCATGATGCCCTGACTGTAACCTGCCCGCTGGCAATGGTCAGAACGCCAAACTGCCCAAGCCTGAGGCCAAGGAAACCGACGCCGATCAAGCCAATGATGATCGCCAGAAACATGAAGCCCGGGTTCCCGCCGGTGATCAATCCGCCAATCAAACTCGTCGCGAAGTTAACGCTCACCAAAATGGCCATGAATAACATCGTCGCCAGCAACATATTGAGCTCATCCTTACCCAATTGCAGGCCATATAAACCGTGATCCTCATCGCGCACGGCTTTTCGAAGGCCCATTGCAGAGGTTATGGCCCCCGTTACGATGCTAAAAATCAGCATGATCGCAAACCCAGTTGCAGCCGGTGCCAACACCTCAAGAACCCGCGCGGGATCAGGCGCCCGCCCACCCGAAGCCAACGCCACATAATCCTGCATCGCTTTGCCAACGCCGGTGGCCCCGGCCAAGGCATAAGTCAGCATAAAGCCGAGTGCAAAAATGATGCAAAACCGCAGTACAAATTGGGGCTGACGCTTGGCCAACTCAAAAACCGATAGCGCGGCCTCGGACGGGGAGAATGTTTGGGTCATGAGGGTTTCCAAATAAGCATCGTGCCTAAGCAAAGGCTTTCAACCTCTTAACGCGACGGCGTCAAGACATTTAGATCATGAGGGCGATAAAGGCGCGATCACATTAACGCTCAAAGGCATACATCACTGTGACATCAACAACACGACATTGCGGTGGCGTATTGGCAGGCAATTCGTAGCGCCAATTTTGAATACCCGCCTGCGCAGCCGTGCCAAACGCCGGCCTAGGCAAAGCCGCCAATACGTCCGCCTTGATAACTTTACCCCCGCTATCAAGATGAGCGCGAACATAAGCGCCCCCCGCATACAATTCGCGTCTTTCTTTGACTGGGAACTCGATACCTTGTGGGCCTCCGCGGCCTGCCCTGCTAATTTCAAGATCTTGGCACTCTTTAGGTTGACCACTCAAGGCGGCCCTTTCCTCTTTCGTCCATTCAGCCGTGTTTCCAAAGCTGCGAATGCGGCTGCCTGTTGGCGGGTTCGGGCCATAGGCACTTTCATAAATGGCACGGCTCGCCGCTTCCCATGCGGCCAAATTCGCCCAATTGACATCGCGTTCAGCCCTTGGTGGACCATAAGAGCGGCGTGCCTCCATGACTTCACTGACGGCCTGAGTATATTCCCGAAGCTGCAAACTGGATTGGGTTCGCATAATGAGTAATGCCGTACAGATGCTTTCATTTTTCGGCGCCACACGGGCGACTTCGACCAGTCCACGATCAACGAGATCGCGCGCCGTGCGCGATAATGACACTTCTAACGCTGTGCGCGCCCCATCCAGATAAGCGCGCGATAACAGCAAATCATTCCAGCCGGCATTATCAACGGCTTTGGCCGCAACATTAAACGCTTGCACATTGGCCTTTGAGTTTGTCACCATCATGTCGGCATAGGCCAGCAGAAAGGCAGCTTCTTTGGGATCAGCGGTGCCTGGCTTTTGCGCAATTAATGCCAGTGAACGGCGGGCTGGCTCTGGCACTTCGGCGAACCTGTTAGCTAGAGCCAGCGACCAGGCTGCATTAAACGCAAGCCCCGCAAGATTAGGATTGTTACCCTTCCAAACTCGCTCCCCCGTCTGCCAAGCGAGCACCGCCGCTTCTGACATCGCCTTTGTATCGCCCCGCGCTAAGGCCGCTTCATAGACACGATAAAGCGCGATGGGGTCGTCAGACGGCGCTGCGGGTGACGATTGTGTGGTTGAGGCAGACGATAAAGCTGCGGGCTGGGCATGAGCAACACCAGCCATCGTCAAAAGAGCAATGATTGCACTTACACCAAAAGCAGGTCTTTGAGACATCGACGTTGCATCCCTCATGCTGTTTCAGCAAATTAGCCTAGTGGAATTTTCAATCTATACCTATTCCGATTAAACCCGCTCCCATAACGGCGAAATTCATCTCAATGTCTTGCCTTTTTGCGGCACATTTCCATTTCAGTGCAGGTTAGGCCGATTATGACACCATTATACGGCGGATATGTGTCATCGACTCGGAAGATTCAGTGACATTCGATACCGCACTCTAGCCATTCAGTGTATCGAGTCGTGCCGTCAATCCTATCGCCAAGCGACTTCGCTTCGTGCTCGGCGCAGTTGAAGTGTCCCAGTGCAGAACAACGTCGTCACCTGTCCAACGCGGCTTCACGTGTAGGTGCAAGTGAAAGACATCTTGGCCTGCAACAGCACCGTCGGAAAGAACAAGATTCACCCCTTCACAGCTCATTTCATTCCGCAGCGCGAGCGTAACCTTTTTCGCCGCCCGCATCATTGCCGCGCCACTTTCCTCATCAAGATCATCTAGGCTCGCAAAATGCCTGCGCGGTATGATGAGCGGATGCCCCTCAAGTGAAAGGATAACAAATACATGCTCATCCTCCCAAAGGATGAAACCTGGCGCATCGCGGGCAAATATAGCGCAAAATATGCAGTCCATGGCAAACAATCACATGAACGGAACTTCTCGGCAAGGCCAGAGCCGCTCTGAACATACATCCGAGTTTCAGCCCTATTGGTAGCGACTGAAAACCATCATGGTCCAATGACCTACCGGTCGGGGCATTGGTGGATGTGCAATTGTTTCGGCTCTACATCGTTGTCTTGCCAACCCCTGACAAGCGCCCCTCCCCTTGGGGGCCAGCATGGGCTATCTAGCCGTCATGGATCAGATTAAGCCCATTCACATTATCGGCGGCGGTTTAGCGGGGTCAGAAGCCGCTTGGCAGATTAGTCGCGCTGGCGTCCCTGTGGTGCTTCATGAAATGCGCCCTGTCCGCAAAACCGATGCCCACCAAACCGATGGCTTGGCAGAGCTTGTATGCTCCAACTCCTTCCGGTCCGATGACCCCGAATATAATGCTGTCGGTCTCATCCATGCTGAGATGCGCCGCGCTGGATCGCTGATTTTGGCCTGCGCCGACAAGCATAAGGTTCCCGCAGGCTCTGCCCTCGCCGTCGACCGGGATGCCTTTTCCGCAGAAGTCACCGCCGCCCTTATGGCTGAACCTTTGGTCACCATCGACCGCGCCGAGGTGGTAGGTCTGCCGCCACCGGACTGGGACAGCGTGATCATCGCCACAGGCCCCCTCACCTCGCCCGCACTCGCCAGCGCCATCGGAGAGTTGACGGGGGAAGACGAGCTGGCGTTTTTTGATGCCATTGCGCCAATCATTCACCGTGAGAGCATCAATTTCGAGAAGGCTTGGTTTCAAAGCCGCTGGGACAAAGTCGGCCCTGAAGGCGATGGCGCCGATTACATCAATTGCCCGATGGATAAAGCGCAATATGAAGCCTTCATCGATGCGATTCTAGCTGGCGAAAAGACCAGTTTCAAAGACTGGGAAAGCACACCCTATTTTGAAGGCTGTTTGCCCATTGAAGTGATGGCAGAGCGGGGTCGCGACACGCTTCGCTTTGGCCCGCTCAAGCCCGTCGGCCTGACGGATCCCGCGACGGGCAGGCGCGCTTGGGCCGTGGTGCAATTGCGCCAAGACAATGCTCTGGGCACTTTGTTTAACATGGTTGGCTTTCAGACAAAGCTGAAGCATGGCGCGCAAACGGACGTGTTTCGGATGATACCGGGGCTTGAGAATGCGGAGTTTGCGCGCCTTGGCGGTATTCACCGCAACACGTTCATGAACTCGCCCAAATTGCTCGATCAGACTCTGCGCTTGAAGGCCCAATCCCGTCTTCGGTTCGCTGGCCAGATTACCGGCTGCGAAGGCTATGTTGAAAGTGCGGCCATTGGCCTTCTGGCTGGTCGCTTTGCGCGGGCTGAACGGCTGGGCCAGGCCCCACGTGTCCCGCCCGTGACCACCGCTTTAGGCGCGCTCCTCAATCACGTGACAGGCGGCCATATGGATGGTGGCAAAGGTAGTTTTCAGCCGATGAATATCAATTTCGGCCTGTTCCCAGAGCTCGATCATGATCCCGGCGGTAAAGGCAAAGAGCGGGGGCGGATCCGCAAGAAAGCGCTCGCTGAGCGGGCATTGGCCGATCTCGCACCCTGGCTGGAGGCAACAGACCAGCACAAGGTGCCTGCGTGAGATATGCTCTATTTCTGATCAAGACGATTGGTTTCTTATTTGGCTTCGGGGGGGTGGTCTTGGTCGCTGCCGCGTTGGCTGGACCTGTCGGTTGGCCGTTTGAGCTCTTCGCAAGCTGGCCTTATCTTATTGCCGGCATTGGAACTGGCAGCGCGATTATAGCCGGTGTCTGCCGCTGGCCCAGACTGGGTACGCTGATATTTGGAGGCTCTCTTCTGCTGATTGCCATGGCCATGGCCTCGCCCGGCGACCTAACGCGCCCCAGGCCGCCCCCAATTGATCCGGCTAACCACCATTTGATCTGGGGCAATGTGTTGGGCCAGCCTGCCAATGTCCAAGAGCTGATGATACGCGCCCACCTTCACGACCAAGCCGTGCTCGCTGGTGGCGAAATGCTATGGGGATGGGAGAAGCAAGCTATCCCAGCCAGACGAGACCTAAACCGGGCAAGCGGCGTCAATCTTGGCGTTGAAGGCTGCGCAAAAACAGACGAGGTCCTCAGAAATCAAGGGGATTATGGGGATGGTGCGCGCGGTCGGACATTTGGGCTGAAAGTGGCGTGCGCTGACTATACGCTCTTTGCCGTCCATCTCACCAATCCATTGTGGCAATCGGGCCTGCGCTTTAATCGTCGCAACGAAGAATTGGTCATTCTCGCAAAAGCCGTGCGCGCCGTGGAGGGGGCCGTCGTGGTCATCGGCGATTTCAACACCGCCCCAAATGCCCTGCCCTTCTCGCGTTTCATTAAGGCCGCCAATGTGGCCCATACCTCCTGCGGCGGTCGCTGGTTACCAACATGGCGACCTTTGCGATTTCGAGAGCACGTCAAAGACGGCAACCCTCTAACGGGAATACCGATTGATCATCTATTCACCCGCAATATTGACGTCATCTCATGTCACGTTGGTGAGGATTTTGGGTCAGATCATTTGCCACTGGTGGTGGAACTCAAGACGCGCCAATAAGAGACGAGATGCAAAAATCCAGCAAGATCGCCGATTTTGCCTTGTGCCGAACCGCGCTCTATCTTCATGTAATGTTCTAAGCAATGCGGAAAGCGACAAGACCACGAAAGACGTAGCCGAAGCCTTCACAGCTTTAGGTAAGGCTGGCAAATAAGACGAAGCTGGCAAAGCATTTTGGGCGGACATAACGATCAAAGAAAGCGGCGTTCGCCTCACGATGGATGAAATCGGCCTTTACACCGTGGCCAATGGGAAGATTAGCGAAGAACGCTTCTTTTATTGAGGCCGCAAAGCACCCTGCTGTCCTTGATTTTTTGATCACTGCGATGTGAAGGCAAAGCCCTCGCATGGTACCGGCGGCTACGATAGGCTCGTTCGTTCAATTGTTGGAGCGGTCGGGGATGTTAAAGGCTTTGGGCAGGTCGCCGTTATGGGCGCAGATTTTCTTGGCAATGGCTTTAGGTATCATCCTAGGCTTTGCCATTCG
>JBEINE010000052.1:0-15912 GCA_040378245.1 Hyphomonadaceae bacterium
CGCGCGTATCACCATATTGCGCGTTAATGGCCTGAGCCACCTCGTCACAGGGCCCAGCTTTGCGCGAAGACACCACCACATTGGCCCCATGCGCTGCCATTTGCTCCACAAGGGCCTTCCCGATCCCGCGCGAAGACCCGGTCACGATCGCGGTTTTGCCTGTGAGATCAAAAAGTGCGGTCATGGTTGTTTCCCCAATGGTTGGTTTGATTTTGCGACCTCATTGCACAACACCACGATTGGGGGAAGAGGCTGAGCGAACCCGCTCCGTTCTCGACTTGCTAAAGTGCCTCAAGCTAAACTGAACCAGCCAGCTTCCATGCCAATGTCTGGCCAGCGTGAAAAGGAACGATCTCGCTCCCAAAAGCGGCGATGGAGTCCGGAACTTTTTGGGCAGACTTTGTCAGCGTGACGGTGCCCTCATTCAGGGGCAGGCCATAAAAGCGCGGGCCATGCACACTGGCAAACCCTTCCAGCTGACCGAGCGCGCCTTCTTCTTCAAAAGTTTTGGCATAGCTTTCAAGCGCAAATGGCGCGTTGAAGATACCAGCGCAGCCGCAAGCGGCTTGCTTGTCACCGACCAGATGAGGTGCTGAATCGGTACCCAGAAAAAACTTAGGCGATCCAGATATGGCCGCACGACGCAGAGCGAGGCGATGTATTTCGCGCTTGGCGACGGGCAGGCAATAGAAGTGCGGTCTTATGCCGCCTTCGAACATGGCGTTTCGATTGATTTCAAGGTGATGGGGGGTGATGGTGGCCGCAATCGGGTGATCGCTGGCTTCCACAAAGTCCACGGCATCGGCTGTGGTAATGTGCTCAAAGACGATTCTAAGGGCTGGGAAGTCGGCGATAATCTTGGTCAAAATCCGCTCAATAAACACCGCCTCGCGATCAAAAATATCGATATGGGATTCCGTGACTTCCCCGTGCAGCAAAAGCGGCATGCCGATGCGCTCCATCGCGGCAAAAACCCTATAAAGTCGTCGAAAGTCGGTGACGCCGTGGCTGGAATTGGTCGTCGCGTGGGCGGGATAAAGTTTGCAAGCTGTAAAGACGCCGAGAGCGAAACCCCGCTCAATCTCGCTCGCGTCGCTTTCATCCGTCAGATAGCAGGTCATCAATGGCACAAAATCCATACCAGGATCTAGGGCTTCCAAAATTCGGGTGCGATAGGCGTCCGCCGCTGCAACGCTGGTTACAGGCGGGCTTAGGTTAGGCATAACAATCGCGCGGGCGAATTGGCTTGCCGTATATTTGACCACTGACGCCATCATCGAGCCATCGCGCAAATGGACATGCCAATCGTCAGGCCGACGCAAAGTGAGGGTCTCAGGTTTCATTGTGTCCACGTCCATGCTCATGTCGATTAAAGCGCTCCAAGATTTTTCAATGTTTTGAGCCATGGCTTAGATAGCCCCCACAAGCCCGTCAAATAACCTTTACCGAAAAGCGCTTGACCTCTTGATCCCAATGCCCTCAAAAAGCGCCATGACCAATTTTGTTGCGCCGGGTTTTGAACCGGTCCTTGCTGCGTTTGAGACAAACTTTGCCTTGGGCCAAGAACTGGGGGCTGGGTTTTGTGCTTTGGTTGAAGGGGAAGTGGTGGTCGATTTAGTCGGTGGCTTTACCGATCGGGCCCAGACGAAGCCTTGGACAGACCACACGCTTGTCCCCGTTTATTCAACGACAAAGCCGATCGCGGCGATGATCATCGCGCGTCTACAGGATCAAGGGCAACTCGGTTTTGACGATCCCATCGGCTGGTTATGGCCAGAGTTTACCGCCCACGGCAAAGACGTCACGATTGCACAAGCCTTGTCGCATCAGGCGGGCGTGCCGGGGTTTGTCGATCCGATTGACCCGGCTTTATGGCTGAACCCGCCCGCTTTATCCGCCGCATTGGCAGAGCTTAAGCCGATGTGGGCGCCTGGTACCGCCAGTGGTTATCACGCTTTGACCTATGGCTATATCGTAGGGGAATTGGCGATGCGGGCGCAGGGGATATCCTTGGGGACGCATTTGCGCGATGAAGTTTGCGCGCCATTGGGCATTGATTTCTGGATTGGCCTTCCAGACGCGCATCATGATCGCTGTGCAGAGATGTCGCGCCCCAAAGCCATGCCGGCCTTAGGGGCGGTTACCCCAGAGCGCCGCGCCGCTTTCCTGACACCATGGGCGGTGCCTGATCGCGGGGGCGCGGAGTGGCGGCGGGTTGAGATACCCTCGGCCAATGGTCATGGAACAGCGCGATCGGTCGCGACTTTATACGGCGTTTTCGCCAATGATGGCCGGATCGGTGACACTCAGGTGATCAGCCCGCAGACAATGGTTGACCTCACAAAGGCCCGCATTAAAGGTCAGGATCTGGTGCTGCCTTATGATTTGGCGTGGGCGGCAGGCACTATGCGCAATTCCAACCACATATTTGGCAATAATCCCCAGACGCTGTGTCATTCGGGCTGGGGCGGTTCAGGGGCATTTGGGGACCCTGATCGGCGTGTCAGCGCGGCTTATGTGATGAATAAGCAAACGCCAGCACTATTGGGCGATGAGCGGGCCAATCGGCTTTGGGACGCACTCTATCGCTGCTTATGACGGGGTCGCGCGGTTTAGGAAGGCTTCCGCATCGTCGCGCGCTTTTGGGTCGCCTACATGGAGCCAAGGCCCGTCCAGCACTAGACCATAAAGGCGGCCCTTTGGGGCCCAATCCTCAAACCAATCCTTGTTCATCGAGCGTTTGATCGCCGCGCGTCCAGCAAAGAGGCCAGAGTGGGTTATTTGCACGCCAGCAAAGGCAAAGGGCGCGCTATCGGCGTCACCACGACGGCTCAGTCGCCCGGCAGCATCCATAAAAAAATCGCCTTTGCCATCAAAGCCGAGGCTTTCCTCCATGCGCGCCAGCAATAACAGCCCGTCCATTGTCTCCGGGTCAAAGGCCGTCGCCAAACGTGGCAAGGCGGTATCGTCAAGCCAGAGGGCGTCGGCATTGCAGGTAAAGATGGGGCCATCTGGAAAGTGCGATAAAGCGTTCACCAAACCGCCTTCGGTCTCTAAGGGCTCGGCCAAATGATCTTCGCGCGATAGGATGAGGTGCGGCGCGCGCGGCACACGGCCTTCAAGATGCCCCACCAAACGGTCAGCAAAGTGAAAGGCATTGACGACCGCCGTCTCAACCCCGGCCAAAGCCAGACGATCCAACATATGATCAACCAGTGTTCGCCCTGCGACCTCAACCAAGGCTTTGGGGCGGTCATCGGTCAGAGGGCGCATGCGCGTGCCAAGCCCTGCTGCAAACACCATCGCATGGGTGGGCATTACGCTCATGATAGCGGGCTTAGAAATGGCGACAGTGGCGCATTCTTATCGACCCAGGCTTTTAGGTCCTTGAGACGGGGATGGCCCATGATACGCCCCAGATGACCAGCTTGGCGGGGCATAAAGTCTCGGTAGCGCTGCTTACCATCGCGGCCCACAAGCCTTGAGTATATCCCCAATATACGCAGAGCATTGATGGCCCCCTGAATGGCCAATTCCTGCGCAAAATCACTTTCCAGAGCCCCCGTTTGATCGAGATAAACCTCTATTGCGGCCTTATATGCAGCAGGGGAGACATCGCGGCGCGCATCATCGAGCAACATCGCAAAATCCCAAGCGCGATAGCCATGCACAGCATCTTGAAAATCCAGCAATCCAACGCGCGCAATCCCTTCGCGCGCGGGTAGCCAGATATTATTTTCGGCATGATAATCGCGAAGCGTGAAGGCGCGCGGCTGAGTGAGGATTTCGCCAATCAGATCATCGCGTATAGCGCACCAGGCTTTGAGTTCATCGCCACTGACGCTCTTCCCCCCAAGGAATTTTGGCGTCCACTCAACGAACAAATCGGCGTTTTCTCTCAGTGCAATGGCGTCAAAATCCAGAATGGGCCATGGCCCTAAGGGGGAGGGCAGAGCCGCGGGCGGCGGGATGTGATGCAAAGCCGCCAAGGCCTCCCCCGCTACGGTGTAAAGCGTCACTTCGTCAGCACGCCCCTCACCAATCACATGAGCATAGAGATCATGGCCAAGGTCTTCAATCACAGCGACGCCAGCGGCGGCATCGACCGCCAGTATTTTGGGTGCCGAAAAGCCATGCGACGTCAGATGCGCCCCCACAGCCACAAAGGCTTCAACCCGCGAAGCCGCAAGGCGCGATAAAGCGTTCCAGCCAAGGGCTTTACGGGTTTGCTCATCGGCATGGGGCGGGCAGGGCGGATTAGTGCCTTCATTACTGGGCGGGGCCTTCATCAGGATGGCTGTCGTGCCGCCAAGACTGATACGCTCATAAGCACGCGTAGAGGCATCTTGCGCCAAGGGGATCCGCAAGGCCCCCTCAAAGCCTGACTCCACCATCACCGCATGGATACTGTCCTCAAAAGAGGCCTTTGTCTGTGTCTCAGCCTCAAATGCCATCAAGGCGGTCCTTCCAACTCGTGTGCCCATTGGCAAAAAACTGAGCCATGCGTCCGCCATTGTCAAAGGATAGGACGATGTCAAGTCGATCCTGTGGCAAATGGGGGTGGGCTTTATCTGGCCATTCAACCACAGCAATAGCGCTAGCGATATCTTCCCACCCCAATTCCCAGATTTCTTCAGCGTTTTTCAGCCGATAGAGGTCAAAATGATAAAGGTCGAGAGGGGCTTGTATTTGTGGTGCTTCCAATGGGGTATTGCTGGTGCGGCGATAAGTTTGAACGAGCGTAAAGGTCGGGCTTGGGATGTCAGACTCTTCACCCACAAAAGCCCCAATCAAGCCGCGCGCCAATGTCGTTTTCCCCGCCCCCAAAGGCCCCGTCAGTGCCAAAAAATCGCCTGCCCTTAAGCGCGGTGCGAGCTTTGCCCCCAAATCTAAAGTTTGCGCTTCATCACTGAGGCTGAGGGTCAAAAATGGCACAGGCATGCCAAAACTCGTTAGTCGAGGTTGCGATGACGGTCAAAAGGTCTCGCTGCGCAAAGGATCACGCTTTATGTCCTCCTTCTATGATGATCGCGCTTTTAGCTCTTGTTGCGCCCGTTCCCGATCCCGATCCCGCATCTGAGACGATTATCGTCCGTGCTGAGCGCTTGGTAGTGTCGCGCCCGGCTCAGGTTACTTTGTCGGCAGACGACTTGGCTGGAACCAGTGGCGCACGATTGGATGAGGTTTTGCGCATTATTCCAGGCTTTGGCCTTTTTCGGCGAAGTGCCAGCGGGCCAGCCAATGCCACGATACAGGGCTTTAGCTTGCGCCCTATCGCGCCCAACGGGGCCGGGCGGGCCTTCGTCAGCTTGGATAATGTGCCGCAGAATGATCCTTTTGGCGGCTGGATTTATTGGGGTCGTTATAATCCGTTGTTTCTTGACGAAGTTGATGTTCGTCGTGGTGGCGCAGCGGCGCAATTTGGGTCTATGGCGTTGACGGGTAGCTTAGACATCTCTGAAGCGCGCACTGGATCGCCGCGCTTAAGTCTTAGCTTAGGCAGCAACAACGCCATCGCTATAGCTGGACGGTCAACTTCATCATCGGCTGGTGCTAATTTCACCGCTATGGGTGCCTATGAAGCCAGCGATGGCGCGATTCCTGTCGCGCCCGGCCAACGCGGTCGTGCCGATATAGCGGCAGACTTCGAATTTGCAGCCCTCACGCTGGTCACCGATATTCTTGAGGATAACGGCGCTTGGTCGTTTCGCGCCTCTGGGTTTTCAGAGACCAAAGGGGCCGGATTGATCGGTGGGCAGAGCGGCGCGCAGGGGCTGGATGTGAGCGCAGCGCGTCGGTTTGACCTTGAGAGTGGGCAGGCGCGCGTGCTTGTCTATGCGCAAGGCCGCGATTTTTCCAATCTGACCGTTGCGGCAAACTCGGCTCGTCTAGCCACCACGCCCGTTCTCGACCAATTTGCCACTCCGGCCTCAGCCTTAGGCGGTTCATTTGCCTTTGCACCCAGTGGTGCGCAATTCTATCCCAGCATCAGTTTGGACTGGCGGCGGACCGAGGGGGAGAGCCAAGAGCTGTTTCGATTTTTGGCTGGTGACTTCACCCGCTCACGGATTGCGGGCGGGCGGCAAGAAGGCGTCGGTGTCAGTGCGTCAATGCCCCGGCCCTTGGCGTTTTTGGGGGATCGACTGCGTCTAGAAGCTATTGTGCGGATTGATTATTGGGCCAATCGAGGTGGCTTTCGCCTTGAGACAGATCGCGCCACGGGCGGGACGACTTTTCAGGAAAGCGCCAAGGACACCAGCGGCACTGTAACAACCGGATCCGTGTCGCTAGCCCAAGCGCGTGGCCCCCTGAAACTCAGCCTTTATCGCACATTCAGGCCGCCCAATCTCAATGAGCTGCATCGGCCTTTCAGGCTCGGTAATGACGTGACAGAGGCGAATGCGGACCTGGTCCCAGAGACGCTAGTGGGGCTGGATTTAGACATACGGGGCGAGTCCCGCTTATATGGCGGCGAACTGACATCGTCGCTGACGTTTTATGTCAACCGTTTGGACGACCCGATTGCTAATGTGACGATCGGCACGGGTCCCGGTGTTTTTCCACGTGCTGGTTTTCTGCCTGTTGGCGGGGTTTTTAGACAGCGGCGCAATGTCGGACGGATTGACGCTTTAGGCCTTGAAGGCCGTTTGAGTTGGCAGGGCGGGCCTTTGCAACCGCGATTTCTGGTGTCGGGAAGTTATAGCAGTGCCCGTGTCAATGGCGGCATTTTATCGCCGCAATTAACCGGCAAGCGCCCAGCCCAAGCCCCAAATTGGTCGGCGTATGCGGGCTTGACGTGGCCCGTTTCAGACAGGTTGAGCTGGGGCGTCACATGGCGCGGGGAAAGCGCCCGGTTCGAAGATGATCTCAACACCCGCGCATTGGCCGCCTATGGCGCTCTTGATGCGCGCCTCAGATGGCGCATGACCCCGCGCGCCGAGATTGTGCTGAGCGGTGAAAACTTAATTGACAGCCGGGTCGAGACCGCACGGGCGGTCGATGGGGTGGTGACACTGGCACAGGGTCGGGTGGTCCGGCTGGGCATAAGTCTCGGCCAAAAGCCTCGCTAGTCAATCACCACCCTCTTCACCTCTTTGACAATGCGCTGTTCGATCATGCCCAAACCGTCGATCTCGCTGCGTACCACGTCACCCTCACGCAAAAATAGCGGTGGGTTACGCGCGACACCGACGCCGGCTGGGGTGCCTGTGAAAATCACATCGCCGGGCAATAAGGTCATGGCAGAACTTAAATGAGCAATCATATCGGGGACTTTGAAAATCAAATCGCCCACGCAGCCATCTTGCATGAGCGCTTCATTCACATAGCACCGTAGCCTCAGCGCACCCAAATCGCCAATCTCATCGGGCGTCGTCAGCCAAGGACCAAAGGGCGCATGCGTGTCAAAGCCCTTACCCATGATCATCGTCGGTGTCGCACGTTGCCAATCGCGCACGCTATAATCATTGCCGACGCAATAGCCGGCGATAATCTCATGGGCGCGTTCTGCGGGGACATGGCGCGCTCGCTTGCCGATGATCACGACAAGTTCAACTTCAAAATCAAGCGCGTCTGAAACCACTGGCTTTTCGACCACACCAAATGGGGCGTTGACCGAAGTGGTTTGCTTCATAAACCACGTCTGAATGCTGGGCGGCTCACGCCCTGTTTCGGCCGCGTGATCACGATAATTGAGACCGATGCCAAATACGCGGGGCGGAGAAGGAATAGGGGCTTCAAACACAAGGCTGTCGAGCGGGATTTCCTCGCTGATGGTTCCATCTTGGGCCCCCGCTCGCAAGGCCCCCACGACGCCGGTCTCATCAGCCTCATAGGCCAAGATAAGGGCAGTTTCCCCCACAATCTGAGCGATTTTGCGACGGTCTTTATGCACAATGCAAGCGAGCTTCATGATGGAACCAATCTTTCATGTGGTAATGTGATGGCACCATACAATAGAAAGTGTGATGAATTAGCAACAGCGCCACTTGTTCACATCACAAGTGGATACTCCCCCTCGACCACCAAGAAAACCATGCTTATAGTTACCTTTACGCAAAAAGCGTAAGTCGTTGGGCAAGCAACATGTGCATTAGAATGGCACGACGTTGCGAAAACCAGCGACGAAAAACTATCTTTGGGAGAGAATGAAGATGATGATTAGTCTGGGCCGTCGCGGCCTCCTCATGGCAGCATGTGCTACCTCCATTTATGCAGCGCCAGCTTTGGCTCAAGATGCGACTCCCGCGCCAGCGGCGCAGCGCCAAGTCGAGGAAGTTGTCGTCACAGCGACCCGTCGCGAAACGGCACTGCAGGCGGTGGCTGTTGCTGTGACCGCCGTCGGCGCGCAGGCGATCCAAGATGCAGGCGTGAAAGATATTCGTGACCTTCAGCAATTGGCTCCGTCGCTGCAAGTTCCAGTTTCTGAAAACTCCGGCTCAGTAACAGCGCGTCTTCGCGGGGTTGGTACTCAAGGGTCTAACCCGGGTCTGGAATCATCGGTTGGCGTTGTGATCGACGGCGTGGTTCGCGCCCGCAACAGCTTGGCCTTTAGCGACCTCGGCGAACTTCGCGCCATTGAAGTTTTGCGCGGGCCACAAGGTACCTTGTTTGGTGCCAACACATCAGCAGGCCTAATCAATGTAAACACCAAGAAGCCAAGTTTTGAGTTTGGCACGACAGGCGACCTAACATTTGGCAATTATAGCCTTGGCGGTATCGGCCTCGGTTTTACGGGGCCACTGATTGAAGACAAGTTGGCTGGCCGTTTGTATGTAACGACACGGAGGCGGGACGGCTATGTGACTTTGGAAAACGGGAACATAGGCCGATTTGATTCTAACGATCAAAACTATGTGTCAGCTCGGGGTCAGCTTCTTTATACGCCAAATGAGACCTTTGACGCCCGTTTGATCCTTGATGTCGCAACGCGTCAGGAAGCGTGCTGCGCGGCCGTGGTATACACATCTGATGTTCGTAGCGTATCGACAACTGCGATTATCAACAGATTGGTACCAAATGGTTTGCGCTTAGGCCGTCAGTTAGAGAGCAATGTCGGTAGCGCCAATCGTACTTATGATCAGGATATCGACGAGAATGGTATCAGCCTTGAAATGAACTGGGATTTGGGCCTTGGCAGGCTGACCTCGATAACTGCGCAACGCAATTGGAAGCGAGTGACTGGTTCGGACACTGACTACTCAGGCGCTGATCTGCTTTATTCGTTAAGGTCTGAAGGTGCGGGGGCCGAATTCTCCAACTTCACCCAAGAGTTCCGGTTTGCCGGAAACTTTGGCAAGCTTGATTACTTGGCCGGTATTTTCTATTCCGACGAAACGATTGATCGTCGCGACCGCTTCAGAATCGGCACCGATTACCAGAGTTATATCGGTGCCTTGCTTGCTGGGGCGGGGGGCTTAACGCTTCCTGTTAGTGCTTTAGCCAGCGTGCCTCTAGGGTTTTTGGCGAACCCCGTTTTTGGAATTACCCCAGCAACAATCGGGTCCTTTGCAGCGGGCGGCGGTACCAACGACGATTATACCCAAAAATCAAAAGCCTTTTCGATTTTCACCCATAATATTTATGCGGTGAATGACGCACTGAACTTTACGTTAGGTTTGCGTTATACAAATCAGGACAAGGATTTCCGTGCTGATTACGCAACAACTGGCAACCAGTTGTGCAAAGCCATCGAGGGACGTTTTGGTTTCAATCCAACTGCGGGAATATCTGCGTTTGGTGCCGGCGCGATCGGTGCAACCGGTGCCATCTGTGCGCCTTGGGTGCGCTCGGCGTTGGACAATCTCGATCACCGTCAAAGCAAGACCGAAAAAGAGTGGTCCGGCATTGCGTCAGTGGCTTACAAGTTCGCGGATAACATCAACAGCTATGCGAGTTACTCGCGCGGGTATAAGGCGGGCGGTTTCAATCTGGACCGTTCCTTTACGAGCGTCATCAATGGCGTGAACACATCAGTGGTCTCTGGTGCCGTAGGCGCGCAAACCATCGCTCAGCCTGATACGTCATTTGCGCCTGAAACTGTCGATGCTTTTGAAGTGGGCTTGAAAACGCAATGGCTGAACAAAGCCATCACGGCGAATTTGGCGGCCTTCCATCAGACCTTTGAAAACTTCCAACTCAACACCTTTACCGGCGTTTCATTTGTTGTGACCGAAGTTCCAAAAGTTGTTTCACAAGGCGCAGAGCTCGATTTCTTTATTCGCACACCAATTGACGGTTTCACCATTTCCGGTGGTGTCGCCTATACGTTGGCTGAATACTCTAAGAATTTGGGCTCGGCTACACAGCCCAATACTTTCTTGGGGCGCAATCCCAATTTGTATCTCCTGCCAGGCGCCCAGCTCACCAGTGCGCCCGTTTGGACATTTGGATCGGCGATCAATTATGAACGCTCAATCCTGAGTGACACTGCGGTATTGCGAACATATGTCGATTTCCGGCATTCGTCAGAATATTTGACGGGGTCGAATTTGGATCGCCGCAAGTTGCAAACCGGCTTCACATTGGTTAATGGACGCATTGGTATCAGCACTAAAGACGAGCGTTGGACGGCTGAAATTTGGGGTCGTAACTTGACTGACAAGCGTACTGCGCAAGTCGTGTTTGATGCACCCCTCCAAGGCGATTCCCCTCAGTTGAACCCCGTCGCTGGCCAACCCGGCGTCGTGGCACCTCGCCCAATTACGAGCCAACTGAATGCCTTTACCGGTGAACCCCAAACCTATGGCGTCACCTTGCGCTGGAGTTATTGAGGGCGTTTCTGCCTAGCGGAACCACCAGTTCGCGCTAGGTAGTTGCACTCGTATCAAAGCTAGGGCCTGTTTTTGGTTTTCTTAATGGAGGGCGTAGCTCAGGCTGCGCCCTTTCCTTTTGTTGATGTGAAACCAATCTCCAAGGCGGAGCGTAAGTAACCGTATGACCTTTCAATTCTCTGCCCTTGCCGTGATATCCTTAGTGCTTGCAGGCTTAGCTGGCTGCAGCAATGCCGGCCCAACGGTCGGCCCCAATGTGGCATCCAATGTCCAGCCGTCTGTTGTGCCAGCCACTACAGCTACTGCCATTTTCGCCGGTGGATGCTTTTGGTGCATGGAAAAGCCGTTTGATGAGCTTGCTGGCGTCATCTCGACCACGTCTGGCTATACGGGGGGCGATCTCGCTAATCCGACTTATGAGCAAGTTGGGCGCGGTGGCACCGGCCATATTGAAGCGGTCAAGATTGTCTATGATCCAGCCCAAATATCTTATGGCCAATTGCTGAGCACTTATTGGCTGCAGGTCGACCCATTCGACGGCGACGGCCAATTCTGCGATCAAGGTGAGACCTATGCTCCGGCGATTTTTGTCGCCGATGCCACCGAGCAGACCGCTGCCGAGGCGTCGAAACGCAAGGTTGAAGCGCAGTTTCCAGGCCAAGCTATCGGTGTGCGAATCATTTCTGCTAAAACTTTCTGGCCCGCCGAGACTTATCATCAAGATTATTATCTCAAAAACCCACTTCGGTACGCCTATTACCGCAATGGCTGCGGTCGTGACGCAAGATTGCGGGCTGTTTGGGGCGAGCCCAAAAAGCCAAACTAACAAATCTGAACCAAGGCCGATTTGACCATCACTGCCCGCAGCCAATATCGCTACAAATTGTCACATTGTTGCAACGGTGAATGCAGGCCTGCATCATTGCGCCCGTCATAACCGCCCCCAAACGGCATTTGTCTTAAAACTGTCATTTAAATGTCTTCGAACCTTGTTGCAGAGGCGCTACTGCGCGGGCGCCGCCTATGGCTTTGGGGGAGCCCCATAGCCCGGCCTTTTTTTGGGGGACAGTAAATGTCAAATTGGAATCGTTTTGCTGGTAGCTCTGCGCTGGCAGTATTAGCTATCGCTCTGGCTGCGCCCGCAGCTGTTTATGCTCAAGAGACTACGGCGGTTGTTCGCGGTGAAGTCAAAAGTGGTGGCGTCGCGTTAAATGGCGTCACGATTGTCGTCACCCACGTGCCGACTGGTACAAAAAGCACACTGCGAACCGGCGCGGACGGTCGGTTTCAAGCAACTGGCTTACGTGTCGGTGGCCCTTTCGAGGTTGTTGTGTCCGCTCCTGGCTACGAGACCTCGTCTGCCACCGACGTGTTTCTCAATGCCGGTGAGCCATATGGCTTGAATGTTGAGCTTGCGGCGCAAGCGCGAGAAGTTGAGCGCGTTGTTGTTACCGCACGCGCTGTCGGAATTGCAGCCGCAGATGGCGCTTCAACGACCTCGCTACGTCGCGACGCCATTGTTGCGGTGACCTCGATCAATCGCGATATCCGCGATATTGCCCGTCGTTCGCCCTTAGCGACACAAGATTCTCGTGGATCTGGCGGTATCTCAATTGCCGGCTCAAATCCCCGCACAAACCGTGTGACAATTGACGGAATGCAGGCTCAAGATGACTTCGGGTTGAATGTAGGCGGCCTTCCTACGCTGCGCGGCCCAATCTCAATCGATGCTATTCAGCAATTCTCAATTTCAGCGACACCGTTTGACGTCCGAAATGGCGGCTTCTCAGGTGGTGCCATCGACATCGTTCTGCGCGGGGGTACTAACACTTTCAGTGGCTCTGCTTTCACTAATCTGCTTGCAGATGAGCTAACGGGCACTCAAATTCAAAATACGAAAGTCTCAAATCAGGTTGAACAAACCAATTGGGGTGCCACATTGCGTGGACCGATCTTTAAGGATCGCTTGTTCTTCGCCTTGTCTTATGAAACGTATGAGTCGGTTAACTCCACCCAATTCGGTCCATCTGGTGGTGCGTTTGCAAACTTTATTACAGGTCCGACAGCGTCAACCACCAATCGCGTCTTATTGTCGCAATCCGATATTGATACTGTTACCAATATCTTCAAAAATACCTACGGCTCCACGTTTGATTTTGGTTCAATCCCGCTGACGACCCCGATTACGGACGAAAAATACACAGCCCGTTTTGACCTCAATATCACAGATCGCCAACGTGCTTCGTTTACATACCGCAGATCCACTTCCTCCAACGTGCTGCGTCCCAACCTAGGCCCGACGACTGCTGCTTTGAACTCTTCTTGGTATACGACAGGCGAAAATGATGAGACTTTTACGCTGCAATTGAACTCAAGCTGGACCGATAATTTCTCCACTGAGTTGCGCGCCAGCCAGAGAAACTATGAGCGAACTCAATTGCCGCCAAGCGGGCAAGAATTTTCTGACATTCGTGTTTGCACATCCCCAATTGCTGTGAACACAGCGACCGCCACACCGCAACTGAGCTGTGTTGCGGCGGACAACTCAACCCAAATTGGTGTGGTACGTTGGGGGCCTGATCAGTTCCGTCATGCCAATTTCTTGGAAAACAAAAACAATCAAGTGCAGTTTGATGCGAAATATTTGCTTGGTAGCCACACAATTAAGGCGGGCCTGCAATATCAGCAACGCGAAGTCTTTAACTTGTTTGTGCCAAACTCTGATGGTCAATATTATTTTGACTCAATTGCAGACTTCCAAGCAGGGCGTGCTAGCCAATTAATCTATCAAAACCATCCATCACTTGATGCGACAAAGGCAGCGGCTGCGTTCAAATACACGATTGCGTCTGCATATCTTCAAGACACTTGGGAAATTAGCGACGACTTCCGCGTGAATTATGGCGTTCGCTATGATGCTTATTCATCAGATCAGAAGCCTGCTGTGAATGCGGCCTTCCGGTCCCGCAATGGCTTTACCAACGAAGCGACTTACGACGGCCTAACCATACTTATGCCTCGCGCCAGCTTTAGCTGGAATGCAACCGATAACATCAAAGTTACAGGCGGCGTGGGTTTGTTCTCAGGCGGTTTGCCAGATGTATTCTTATCAAATGCCTATTCGAACACCGGCGTCTTGACGGGGCAATTGGACATCATTCGCACTCGCAATGGTACTTTCGAAGAGCGGGGCGGCAATGCAGCCTTTACCCAACTAATCGGTGCTACTGCGCTAGATGGCTTGGCTGGAGCAAACTTTGGCCGATCAGTGCCAAGTTCAGTGACAGGAATTTTGGGCGGTGCTCTAATCCCCCCGCTCAACGAGACGGCCTCTATCGATCCAAATTTCGAAATTCCTTCGGATTGGAAAGCAAATCTTGCGCTCAGTACAACATTGCCTTGGGATGTCGAGTTTGACATTGATGCGGTCTATACCCGTGTTAACAAAGGTCTTGCATTCCGTGACTTAAGGGCCAAGCCACTGCTGGTGGGCGGGGTTCAAGCGCTGACGCCAGATGGTCGAATTCGCTATAGTGTCCCTCTCGCTGGTGGCGGAAACCGCGACATTCAAGTTTACAATCCAAATGGTGATCTGGGTGAAGGCTTCGTTGTGGCGCTGTCGTTCAGGAAAGAGTTGTTTGCTGGGTTTAACGCGGGCTTCTCCTACACCTATCAAAACTTGGATGAGCTCTCCAATACAGCGCGTTTTGGATCAACACCGGGCGAATTGTACAATAGTCAATATGCCAATAGGGATCCTAACGCACCAGCCTATGGCGCGGCAGTTGAAGAAATTCGCAATTCTATCAAATACTCAGCAGAATGGCGTGGCAATTTGTTTGGCGATTTAGAGACCCGCATCAGCTTGTTTGGTGACCAGCGTGAGGGCCGGAACTGGAGCTGGACAATGTCTGGCGGCACAAGTCGTGACTCGATTTTTGGCGTCAACAAGGTAAATCATCTGGCGTATATCCCCAACTTTGCTGTTGGCGGGACGCCCGTCGTAAGTACCTTAGGATCGTTGACTTCCGTGACGCTCCCAGGCGATTCACGTGTCTCATTTGACAGCCTTGCGAGCTATGATCGCTTTTTGGGTATCGTGAACCAGTTTGGGTTGCCACAGGGTGGCATCATTGCGCGCGGTATCACCAAAAATAATGATGTAAACCTAGTTGACCTTAAGTTGAGCCAAGAATTGCCTGGCTTGCGCAAGGCGGACAGAACTCTTGTAACGTTTGAAATCAGCAACGTTCTCAACTTGATCAATGCAGATTGGGGCACAGTTGAAGAGTTTGCCGACCAGACGCTCTACCAAGCTACCTGTGCGGATGCCGCTGGCTTTACAGTTGCGGCGGGTTCTACTGATTGCGTCAGATATCGTATCACCAGCGTGTCGGACATTCTCTCTAGCGCCCGCCCGCCGACCCGCAATACCGACCGCTCGCGCTGGCAAATTCAGGTTGGTCTGCGTTACGAGTTCTAAGTAGAACCGCCAACAGACACGCAGAAAAGAGGGGCGGTCCGATGGGCCGCCCTATTTTCGTTTGGCGGGCAATGCCCTAAGGGTAGGGGGCAGTTTTTTGCTCCATGAGGCCAAAATCAATGACATATGATCCAAAGCGTCGGCTTTTTCTCAATGCGTGGGCGATGGGGGCTGCGGCGGCCAGTTTTGCGTCGCCTTGGCGTGGATCGGCTTTGGCGCAAACGCCCAAGTTTTTAAGCGACCCATTTACGCTTGGTGTCGCGTCAGGTGACCCCACTTCAGACGGCTTTGTTTTGTGGACGCGCCTTGCGCCCAATCCTTTAGACCCTGACTTTAGCTTGGACGGTTTGGTGGATGTGCAGTGTGAGATTGCTGAGGATGAGGCATTCACTCGGATTGTGCGCCGCCAGTTTGAGGTTGCCCGCCCCGATAATGCCCATGCCGTTCACGCTGAAATCGCCGGCTTGCGTCCGGGGCGCGTCTATTATTACCGGTTCCGCGTCGGCCTGGCGGTGTCGCCCATAGGCCGCACACGGACGGCACCAGAAATTGGCACGCCCTTGGCCAACTTGCGCTATGCCTTTCATTCCTGCGCCCATTATGAGCATGGCTGGTTTACCGCCTATGGCGATATGGCCAAGCAAAATCCCGATGTGA
>JBEINE010000291.1:0-2096 GCA_040378245.1 Hyphomonadaceae bacterium
GCTTTGCTGCGCCACAGCGTGGCTGATTTTTCTCCGAAAAATCAGGCCTTGACGCGCTAAATCGCCCGCCCCCAATGATACAAGGGTTTTGGGGACCCAGAATGGGCGCCAAAACCCTTCCATAGTAAAATCCCCAAATCTTAAACACCTCTTTGAATTTGTGAATTGGTGTCAACCTAACCTTCGCAACAGAGCAAGCCCCGCTGCAATGCGCCCAGAAAGAGCTTGCGTCCACGCCACGGAACAGGCATTTCAACACAGGATAGTCAAAGGCAATTTAGATTAACCATTACTGGGAGCATTGACCCTATGAGACATTCAAACTTTTTGAATTGTGTGATGCTAGCGGCCATAAGCTGCCTGATATCGGGCGGCGCGGCATTCGCTCATGAGGGTTCACATGCGCCAACAGCAAAGGCACCCAGTCGTGCGACGACGCAAGGCCGCGTCGAAGATCTGACCGGCGCGCGCTGGCTGGCCGGGGACCATCACATCCACAGCCGCTATAGCGTCGGTTGGGACCAAAAAACCACCCCACCAACCCCGATTGTGGGCGGCGATGCGATTTATCCTATTCCCATGAACGCCGTCATGGCCCGTCGTTTTGGCCTATCTTGGATGGTCGCAACCGATCATGGCGGACCCAATCACAGCAAGGTCAATCATGACCATGCCTATCCTGAGCTTTTAGAATCGCGGACCGCCGTACCTGAAGTCATTCAGTTTTTCGGGATGGAGCTCAATAGCCCCGCCGCCGATCACTCAAGCGTCATCATACCCCATGGCAGTGATGAGGCCGAACGCTTGCGCCAGATTGAGTCGCAATTCGATAGCCAAGAGGCCTTTCCCAGAGATCCTGCGCGCAATGAAGAGCCCAAAATGATTGCCGCCCTCAAATTCATGGACGGTCAGACGCCAAAGCCTGTCGTTTTCGCCAATCACCCAGCTCGTTCGGCCACGGGCGTGGGGGAATATGGTCTTGATACACCCGCTGAGTTTCGCAATTGGAATGATGCGGCGCCGGACGTCTCCATCGGGATGGAGGGCGCGCCGGGCCATCAGGCCAGTGGGCAATCGCGTGAGCGCTTTGGCCCGGGTGCTGCATCAAGATATTTTGGAGAGGCTCGCCCGCGCGGCGCTTATGGCCGATCGCCCACCATGGGCGGCTATGACCAGATGACGGCGCGCTTAGGCGGCTTTTGGGACTCAATGCTGGGCGAGGGCCGGAATTGGTGGGTCACAGCAACGTCAGATTCCCATGTGCATTGGACCGAGGGCGGCATTGATTTCTGGCCCGGCGAATATTCCAAAACCTACGTCTTCGCGCAAAAGAACTATGACTCGATCTTGGCGGGCCTTCGCAGCGGTCGGGTCTTTGTCACCACCGGCGACCTCATTTCCGAGCTTGACGTGACTGTTAAGGCTAAGGGCGGTAAAGCGGTTGCCATAATGGGCGGGAAATTATCGACCAAGCGCGGTGAGGATGTCGAAGTCACCATCCGCTTCCGCGACCCCGCCGCCCCCAATGCCAATGGCGACACGCCAACAGTATCGCGCGTCGACCTGATCCGCGGCGAAATCACCGGCCCCGCCACCGACCGCACCAACGACAAAAACCCCACCACCCGCGTCGAGGCGCGCTTTACCCCATCGCAATGGACCCGCAACGGCGAATATATGACGATCAAATATGTCCTACGCGGCGTCACCAAAAACGAATACATCCGCATCCGCGGCACCAACACCACCGAACTCGAACCCCTCCCCGACCCCAATGGCGAGAGCGCTTGGGGCGATCTTTGGTTTTATTCCAATCCGGTGTTTGTTGTGGTGGGGTGAGGGGGGGGTGCCCTCCGCCAGTTCTAATTGGCGGGGCACCTGAAGTCATCTGCAATGAAATAGGGGCGCAAACTCACAGCGAGTACTACAGTTGCGTATGTTACCGGATTGTGATTCTTGCATGATTTGTCATGCGGGAGACAGTGATGGCGATAAAGTTCAAAGCCGTGTGATTCGTGACCGCTTGCTTAAGCAGGCCGAAACCGATGTCGCCATCAAAGTGACCGAAACAGCCGACAAAGACGCCTATGAGCTAC
>JBEINE010000264.1:0-2843 GCA_040378245.1 Hyphomonadaceae bacterium
ATCCAAAAATGGTTATCAAAAAACGAATGAGCCAACTTTTGAGTTACGTTGAATTGGAGAATCCACAGCGGGCCAAGTGTTTGTCTGATCTCTTGGAATCAAGGAGTCAGATCAACAGACGCTATTTCACAGGTCTAGGCGCACAACCTAGTTACAAAAGAACCTGACGCTCTCTAGAAGGTCGCGCCCATCGTGCTATCAGGACATGGCTTAGTGTTGCGCTTAGGTTGTATTGATTTGTGCTGGACTTGGTTGCGGGTATCGCCTGAATGCTTGCGCTTCAGTTTGTGCCATAGTCGGCTGCGCTTCTGGCCGCGCGGTGAAAGGCCAGACGACTGGTGTAATCGCGCGGGTCTTTCTTCTTGACGAGCGCGCCGTCCATATTGGTCGTCCAGTCGATTAGACGGGTCAAGAAAAACCGCAACGCTGCACCCCGTGCGAGTAGGGGTAGAGCGTCTAGCTCAGCGGCGCTGAGGCCACGAACACTTTGATAACCGGCTAATAAGGCGCGACCTTTGGTCAAATCAAACTCACGACCATTGGGCTCAAAGCACCAAGCGTTGAGCATAACGGCAACATCATAAGCCAAAAAGTCGGTGCAGGCGAAATAAAAATCAATCAAACCTGAGACTGTGTCGCCAATATAGAGAACATTGTCTGGAAACAGGTCCGCGTGAATAGTGCCACTTGGAAGTTCCTTGGGCCAATCGGCCGATATTGTTGCAAGGTCTTCCTCAATGGCGCGCGCCGTGCCGACCTCCAAGGCCTCTGCATCGCTGCTTCTGCCACGCCACAATTGGGGCCAATCACTCGGTCCCAGGTCATTTTTGCGCGTCCGGTCGAAATCGCTCAAGGCCAGATGTAAATGCGCAAGAGCGCTACCTACGGCGCGCGCTTGGCTGACACTGGGTCGCTTGGCGGAAACGCCCGACAGGAAAGTGCACAGAGCACAGGTTTTCCCGCGGATGTTTTGAGTCATAGCACCCGTCAGCGTTTGAACCGGCCGCGCTGCTGGCAGGCCGGCATTCGCTGCCGCTTGAGTAGCACCCAAATAGAAGGGCAAGTCCTGCGTATTCACGCTTTTCTCATAGATCGTCATGATGAAACGACCTTGCGCGGTTTCCAGCAGGAAGTTTGAGTTTTGTACCCCCTCGGCAATGCCTTTAAAGGCCAAAGGCTCCGACAAGCCCCAGCCGCGCAGCAATGCTTGCAATTCGTCGTCCGTGGGTTCGGTATAGACAGCCATGGCGAGCCTTATGGGGCCTTTGCTGACAGTCTGACAATCCAACCGCCGCCTTGGGCGGGCATGGCCCGCACCGCTTGGCCTGCCTTAATGGCGTCACGCAGCCGGCGTCCAACCGGCTGAAACACGGTTTCGCCCTCGCCGGCGACTGGTGGAGGGAATGAAAACCAGAGTTTTACCTCATCTTGACCTCGGTGATGCTGGATAGCCGCTTCAACAATCGCCAGCGCCTCGACGGCCCCTTTGCCTGAAAGGTCAAAAACATGGGCGACATCGAGATTCTCACTTGATAGCGCATCGGCGTCTTGGCGCGCAAAGAACGGCATTTTGTAAATCTCTTGTCAATCGGGCTGAAGAGAGTATGAAGGCAAGATTGCTCGTAAACCAGTTGTTCACTGAAAAGCCACTGTTATTTATATTTTGGCAAGGTCTCGGGAACTTTCGATTCACTATCACGCGTCACATTGTCCCTAAAGGAGACAGATTGGTCTCAGGGGATTGACTATGGCTTACGACATGATCGCAACTGACGTACAAACTTTAAACACTCACTTCTCAGCAGATGTGTCCGAACTGGCTCCATCTGAAACGACTATCGCAGAGACCCATTTGTTCGAACTGGGTCTCTCACATGCCACTGGCGTGGGCGCAGAGCTCGATTATGTCGAAGCGCACAAGTGGTTTAACATTGCGGCTCTGCGCGGCAATCTAGCGGCCAAGGAACGCCGTCAGGAACTGACCACCATTATGACACAATCTCAGGTTTCAGCCGCACAGCGTGCTGCCCGCGAATGGCTCTTGCGCGCGGCCAACTAGGGCCGTTCACCGAAATGATGAGCTAAGGCTGTCGTTAAAGCCAATGGTCACGGCCAAGGCTTCGCGGACGAATTGTTAGGTAAACGGCCCAATGTCGGAAACGCGCGAGCGGGGCACACACCACGTCATAACGGCGCTTAGGCGATAAATCGGCAAAGCCTGTCTTACGCGCAAAGACCGACTTCGCGTCAAACACGCGCATGAAAGGCTGCCCGCCGGCAGCTCGGCGCAAAACAACCACTTCCTCGCGCCGCGCTTCTTATAGCAAGCGCTCAGGCCGTTCTAGAACTTTGAATCAGAGCCTACTTTTGCGAAAATCTGTTTCAGATTTTACGCAAGATGCTCTAACATGTTCGCTTGCAGCCGATCAATTACGCCGTAAGGCCACTTTAGAAGAGCAAGTGCGGCAGTTTTCCACGCGCGAAGCCTCAACCTGCGCCCAAAAAGAGTTATCACGCACATCCACTGATAATGTTCGCGTTATTGAGCGTGCAAATGAACCGACTCGTGGCAGACGTTTGAGGAATTATGTTGGCTTGGGGGCCATTGTGTTTGATGCCTTCACGGCTTTCCTGGCTGGCTTGGTGAAAGCCTTGTCGCGAACAGGCTTTGCAACCCCCCCTCGGTTGGGCGGACTTTGGGATTGCCAATCCTCGCGATGACTATGCGCTCGAGCGCGTCTGGTTCTTTTAGAACCAGGTTGCGCGTCTAGGTATTTGATGAAGCGCGTCTGGTTCTTTTAGAACCAGGTTGCGCGTCTAGGTATTTGATGAAGCGCGTCTGG
>JBEINE010000095.1:0-11731 GCA_040378245.1 Hyphomonadaceae bacterium
GCATGAAAGATCAGACGACGATTGATGATGATGATGTCTTGATAGACTTACGTAGAAGCAGGGAAAACAATTTCAAGATCAACTTTTTGGTGGCGTCACTGGGCATTTGCTCAGTGCTATTTGGTTCTCAGTTTGCGCGTTTGGACTAGGTCTAACAGCGGGTGCGGCAAACGCGCAAAACGCAAACCGCCCACCAATTGTTGCGAACAAACCTAGCGACCTATCTCTTCTACCAGGTCAAATCATCCAATCGCCGCCTGGAGGGCCAAAAGTCCGGGCAGTCAGACCGACATCTGTTTGGCCGTGGGAAATTAGCGGCGAAACGCCAGACCCAGCTATTCGGTTTGGTCGCCTTGGGAATGGCATGCGTTATGCCATTAACCGCAACGATAAACCAGAAAATGAAGTGGCGCTTCGTTTGCGGATCGATGTTGGGTCCAACTATGAGGAAGATCACCAGCTAGGCTATGCCCACTTCCTAGAGCATATGGCGTTTAATGGCTCTGCCAATGTGCCTGAAGGCGAGTTTGTCAAACGCATGGAACGGCTGGGGGCCGCCTTTGGTCGCCACGTCAATGCCTCGACCAGCACGGATGAAACCCTATATGAACTAGGTATCCCAAAGGCTGGCGACGGGCGATTGGAGCTGGCGCTGGACTTGTTTCGTGAGACTGCTGATCGGCTGAGCTTGGCCCAAGATGCGATTGATCGGGAAAAAGGCATTGTTTCGAGCGAACTGATCACCCGTTCCTCGCCCCTGCGAGACCGCTATCTAGAGCGCAATAAGCTTCTCTATCCCCGCGTCCGAGACACAAATCGAGACCCGATCGGGACCGATCAGAGCATTAAGGGCGTAACATCCCAAAGCCTACGTGCTTTCTACCAGCGCTGGTATCGCCCTGATCGGGCGATCTTGGTGATTGTTGGCGATATTGATGTGGATGCGACCGAAGCCCTGATTAAAGAGCGGTTTTCAGGCTGGAAGCCGAGCCTCGACGAGCCAAACCCATCCAAGTCAAATGAAGGGCAATGGGAAGAGAACAAATTTGCGGTCTATATTGATCGTTCGAATACTGCTTCGGAAGAATTCGTGATTCAAGGCGAGCGACCGGACTCGCGCCTCTTCGAACACGGAAGTCGCGAGGAAGAAGGCATACGTTCAAATGTGCGAATGCTCGCCTTTAACATCCTAAACCAACGCCTTGCACGGGCCGCGACGCGCGGCGACCCGCCACCCTATTTGTCTGGCTCCTATGGTGGGCCGTTTGCAGGGCCGGGCAATACCCGCGGCATGGGCTGGCGCGCACAATTTGATTTTGTGCCCCGCAATCGGGACTGGCAGCGAGGTATGAAAGCAATTGCGCTGGAGATGCGGCAAGTTCTGCGCGACGGATTTTCGAAGGAAGAGCGGGATCGAGCTGTTTCGGACTACACGCGCGAACGACCATCAAGCGGTTTTGACGACTTTTTTGATAATTCTGCCATGAAGGCAGGCAGCATCCTACATGCTCTAAAGAACAACTATACCCCAACGGCAAAGCAAGATCCTGCCAAATGGCGGGCGGAGCTATTGCGTCAGGTCGAGCAAATCACCGTCGAGCGCCTCAATGAAGAAGTGCGCTTTTACTGGCAGGGCGTACAGCCACGCTTTTTGATCACCACCCAAGACCCCAGTGCCACGGAAGCCAGCGTGCTGGCCGTTTGGCGGGAGATGCTGGTAGCCCCAATTCCCCCTCGGCAAGTGATCAAGCCAATACGCTTTGAACCCTTGAAACTGGGCCCAGCTAGCAGACTTGCTGGGCGCTGGCGAGAGCCAGGCTTGGACGCTGACTTCGTCAAGTTTGAGAATGGGGTGACTTTGGTGGTTAAGCCTAATCCAACCAAGGTTACAGACCCCACCAAACCCAAGGGACCCGGCCAAGTCACCATCACCGTTCAATTGGGTGCAGGCTGGCTTGCCTTTGGAGACAAAGATATCATCTGGCCCGGTGTTGCTCAAATCGAATGGCGACGCGGTGGCTTTGGCAATCTCAAGGTCTCAGACATCAGCGAGGCCTTCAAAGACACGGACTTAAGTCCCATAAGCACGTATCTTGAACTCGTTCGGACCCGCTTGATAACCAGCGCTTTCTCGACAGAACTCAACTCGACGCTCGACGTGATGCTTGCCAAACTGGTGGCACCGCAGCTAGGAACAGATAGCATTCAAGTGTATGCTGAAAGGCTCAAACAAGGCTCACGCATCCGCCAACAAACCGCACAAGATGTCCTTCAACAGAAGCGGGCCAGCCTATATCAAACCGGCTCGCCGCTCTTTTCGGCCCAAACGCCAGAAGAGATGCTGCAGGCAATTCTGAAAACAAATGTTACCGAAGCCAATGAAAGGCTTCGTACTATTCTCAATAATGCCCCGATAAATGTCATTATTGTCGGGGATATCGACTTGGATACTGCGATCAAGGTGGTCGGAAGCCGATTTGGCGCGCTGCCTAAAAGGCGCGGGATTGACGCCGGCATCGAAGTTGCGCGCAAATGGCGTCTACGCGACGGGGGTGGACCGGTACAAGTCTTTCAGCATAGCGGTGATGAAGATCAGGCCCTCGTCCATGTTGCGTGGCAAATCCCTAATATTTCCAAGGGCCCGGATACTTATGCTCTGGACTTGCTGACGGCTATTTTCCAAATCCGAGCTAATGACGTGATCCGTGAAGCTTATGGCCAGACTTATTCGCCCAACGTCCAAACCTCAAACCTGCCCGGCTATGAAGACAATGTTGTTTTGACGGTTACCGCTATTGTGCAGCCAAAGGATGTGGAAGACGTCGAAGCCCGGATAAAAACCATTGCGATGGATCTAGCCAAACATGGCCCGACGGAGGATGAAGTCTCGCGTGCTCGTGCGCCGATGCTGGAGGATGAACCCGAAGGCTGTAAGATCAACGAATGTTGGGTAACGACAATATCTGACGTGCTGGCCAAACGTGACATTGGTACGCGCGAGCCTCGCCCTTGGCAGACGCAATCGGACTATTTACACACCTTGCGTTCCTTAAAGCGCGAGGATTTCCAGGCCCTGGCGCAACGTTATTTAGTCGATAGCCGACTGATCAGAGTGCGTGTGCTGCCCGGCGAGAAAGTTGGCGAAGCCGAGGATAACTGAAATCTGCGCGGTTCTTGCAGTTTAGCCCTCGTCAGTCGGTTGAATGTCCGCTTTCGAGCAACCGCCAACCCGCCCCAAACGACCACCTTTGACGCTTTGTAACCATTACGCAACACCCCCCCAATGCACCCTCCATTTGCACAGCCGTGCGCGACGCCCTATGTCACAGCCAGCAATATAAAGGTGATCGCTTATGCGCATGTCGCGCTATTTTTTGCCCGTGACCAAGGAAACGCCTTCTGGGGCGGAGATTGTTAGTCATCAATTGATGCTGCGGACGGGGATGATTAAGCAGCATTCGGCGGGGATTTATTCGTGGCTGCCTTTGGGCCTGAAAGTTCTGCGCAAGATTGAGCAGATTGTGCGCGAGGAGCAAGATCGCTCTGGCGCTTTGGAAGTGCTCATGCCCACCATGCAGGGCGCAGACCTGTGGCGGGAAAGCGGTCGTTATGATGCTTATGGCGCGGAAATGTTGCGCATCAAGGATCGCAGTGATCGTGATTTGCTGTTTGGCCCCACGGCCGAAGAAGTGGTGACCGACATTTTCCGCTCTAATGTGCGCTCTTACAAGGAATTGCCGCTCAATCTCTATAACATCCAGTGGAAGTTTCGCGACGAAGTGCGGCCGCGTTTTGGCATCATGCGCGGGCGTGAGTTTTTGATGAAAGACGCTTACAGCTTTGACCTTGATGAAGCGGGTGCGCGCGATGCTTATCACAAGATGTTTTTGGCCTATCTGACAACCTTTCAGCGCCTAGGCCTCCAAGCCGTGCCGATGCGCGCCGATACCGGCCCTATTGGCGGCGATCTCAGTCATGAGTTTCTCGTGCTGGCCCCCACTGGCGAAAGTGGCGTGTTTTACGATAGCGTCTATGACCAGACCGATTGGGCCCGCATGGATATCTCGTTTGAGAACACCGACGAAGCCCGCCAGCACCGCGCCGCCACCGTGGGCGGTATCGTCAAAGCCTATGCCGCCACTGACGAAATCCATGATGAAGCCCGCTTTGAAGCCGACGTGCCAGAAGAGCGCCGAAGGACGGGCAGGGGCATTGAGGTTGGCCATATTTTTTACTTTGGCACCAAATATTCACTGCCTATGAATGCGAAAGTGTCTGGCCCCGATGGCAAGGATGCGCTGGTCCATATGGGCTCTTACGGGATTGGCGTCTCGCGTCTGGTCGGCGCGATTATTGAAGCGAGCCATGATGAGAATGGGATCATCTGGCCTGATGCTGTCGCCCCTTTTAATGTCGGCATCATCAATTTGCGCCCGGGCGACGCCGCTGTCGATGAAGCCTGCGCCAGCGCTTATGCACGTTTGACCGCGGCAGGCCTTGATCCGCTCTATGACGATAGCGACACGCGGGCCGGGGCCAAGTTTGCCACCATGGATCTGATTGGCGTACCACACCAATTGATCATTGGGCCCAAGGGCTTGGCAGGGGGCTTAGTTGAACTCAAAGACCGCAAGACAGGCGTCAAAGAAGACATCAGCCTAGAGGCCGCTTTGTCGCGCCTGCTGTCTAAAGCCGCTTCATGAGCGCTGCGGGCCGATCAGGGCCATTTGGCTTGTGGGAACGCACATTGGCCGGGCGCTATTTGCGGGCGCGCAAGGAGAATGGCGGCGTCGCTTTGATCTCGATTATCAGCTTTATCGGCATATTCTTGGCCGTGGCGGTATTGATCATCGTGATGAGTGTGATGAATGGTTTTCGCGGTGAGCTGCTTGGCCGCATCTTGGGCGTCAATGGTCACATATTCGTTGATGTGCGCGCGATGCCTATCGCCCAAGCGCAAGTGATTGTCGCCAAGGCCAAGGCCATTAAGGGCGTCACCGAGGTGCGGCCCATTGTCGATGGCCAAGTCATGGCGGTTGGTGCAGGCGGCGAAGTGGCACGCGGTGGCGTGGTCATCGGCCTTGCCCCCGCCGATCTCGCCAGCCTCAAAATCGTGTCAGATAATGTAGTGGGTGGTAATTTGTCTTCTTGGGGCCAGGGCGAATATGGCGGCGATGAAATCGCCATGGGCTCGCGCTTGGCGCAAGACCTTGGCTTGTTGCCCGGTGACAGCGTGGAGCTGATCTCACCAACCGGGGCCGCCACGCCCTTTGGCACGACGCCGCGTCGCAAGGAATATGTTGTTAGCGCCATCTTTAACGTCGGCATGAGTGAGTATGACCAGACCCTGATCTATATGCCCCTTGAGCAGGCGCAATTATTTTTCAACAAGGAAAGCGCATGGGATACAATTGAGCTGCGCCTAGCAGAACCCGATCAATCGGCCGCGATCATGCCAGACGTGCAAAAGATCGCTGGCCAGCGTGTGGTCTCGGACTGGCGCCAGCAATCTGAGAGCCTAGTTTCAGCCTTGGCGATTGAGCGCAATGTCATGCGGCTCATTTTGATGCTCTTGGTTGCCATCGCCTCAATGAATATTATTTCAGGTCTTGTGATGCTCGTTAAGAACAAGAGTCGCGATATCGCCATTCTGCGTACCATGGGGGCCACTCAAGGCTCCATCATGCGCGTATTCATGATGTCTGGGGCGGCGATTGGCATTTTGGCGACGCTAACCGGGGTGACCGCTGGCACACTGTTTTGTCTAGGGATCAAGGAAATACAAAAGGCGGTCGAGATGGTGTTTGGCCCGGTCTTTAGCGCGGACGTCTATTTCCTCAGCAATATCCCGGCGCAAGTTGAATGGCACGAGGTTCTGGTGATTGCGCTGTTTTCGGCGGTCGCCAGCATTATCGCCACAATACCGCCGTCACTGCGAGCGGCACAGCTTGATCCTGTTGAGGCTTTGCGCAATGAATAATCATTCAGAACCGCGGCCGGTTTTGCGCCTGACTGGCCTACGCCGTATTTATACGACCAAGGCTGGCAGCTTAGAGGTCATTAAGGGCGTTGATTTAACCATCATGCCCGGTGAAATTGTCGCTTTGATCGGCCCTTCTGGCTCTGGTAAGTCCAGTCTTCTTCACGCTGCGGGATTGTTAGAGGGCGTACAGGGCGGGCGGGTTGAGCTGGCTGGCGTTGATGCCACAGATTTGACTGACAGCGCTCGCACGGGGCTGCGTCGCTCATCGCTTGGCTTTGTCTATCAATTTCACCACTTGCTGCCAGAGTTTTCGGCGATTGATAATGTCGCGCTGCCGCTGCTGATTGCCGGGGCTTCTCAGGCTGAAGCGGTCGCTCGCGCCGACGCCCTGTTGTCGCTAATGGGCTTGGCGGAACGTAAAACCCATCAGCCAGGCCAGCTCTCAGGGGGCGAGCAACAACGCGTCGCGATTGCACGCGCTCTGGCCAATAGACCAGCCCTTTTGATTGCCGATGAGCCGACGGGCAATCTTGATCCGGGTACGTCTAGTTTTGTGTTTGAGACGTTCAAGAAGGCAACGCGCGAGGAGGGGACGGCCGCACTTGTAGCCACGCACAATCTCGACCTCGCAGCAAAAATGGATCGCGTCTTCCGTTTGGAGGCCGGCGTCTTGGTCGCTGGCTAACTGTAAACCCACTGCCTTAGATCTCAAATGAGGCTTGCCAAGAGAACAAACAGGGAATAAGAACAAAGGCAGAACTCGTAAGGATATCTGCCATGACCCAACATATTCAAGACGCTGCAGCCTTCGCCGCCATTTTGGCCTTTACATTGATGGCATGGGGCTGGGGCGCTGTGATCGGCTAAGGATAAGCTAGGCTTCGCGGTCAATTGAGGCTGACAAAGCACGCAGAGTCCTGTCACAATACTGTCCCTGTTGGGGGAAGCCTGCGTGAGAGCTGACATGACTGAAACGGCTGAGACGATAACTAACTTGCGCTTCATCCATTTGCGTGTTCGATCGGCCTATGCGCTGCTGGATGGCGCGATGACGGTGAAAAAGATCGCGAGCTTAGCCGCAAAAGCCGGTCTGCCTGCAATTGGTATTAGTGATCCTAATCTTTTTGGCGCTTTGGAGTTTTCTGAAGCGCTCGCCGATAAGGGGATTCAACCCATCATGGGCCTAGCGTTGCCAGTGTCATTTCTGGCAGCGCGACCGGGTGAGGTCGCAGGGCCGGACGGCACTTTGGCTTTGATCGCTCAAGATGAAGAAGGGTGGCGCAATTTGATGGCGCTGTCGAGCGCGTCATTTCTCGATATTCCACCCAATAGTCTGCCCCATGTGCCTTTGAGCACGCTATTGGAGCATTCTAAAGGCCTCTTGTGTCTGTCGGGCGGTCGTGAAGGGCCCGTCGCGCGCGCCCTGTTGCGCAATATGACCGCAGAAGCTGATTTATTGGTGGACCGTCTCGCCAAGAGTTTTCAGAACCGTTTTTACATTGAACTCCAGCGCCATGGTCTCCCTGAGGAAGCCCAGATTGAAGGCGCGTTGATCGCTGCGGCCTATAGGAAAGGTTTGCCCTTGGTGGCCAGTAATGATGTCCGCTTTGACGCGCCCGGGCGCCATCGCGCTCAAGATGTTTTAATGTGCATTGGTCAGGCAACGCGGATCAGTGACGACAAGCGCGAGCGCGTAACCCCTCATCATTGCCTGCGCAGTGAGGAGGAAATGGTGGCGCTCTTTGCTGATATTCCAGAGGCGCTGGACAATAGCGTCGATATTGCGCGCCGCTGCGCCATTCGCCCATTGACCCGCGCACCGATTTTACCTCGCTTTACCACCGATAGCGGCCTTGACGAGCCAGATGAACTGGCCGCGCAAGCGCGCTCTGGCCTCGCCGCCCGCTTGTCAAAGCGACCACCAGTTGCGTCGCGCGAAGTCTATGATGCGCGCCTGGAGCACGAGATCAGCGTCATTAACCGCATGGGTTTTGCGGGTTACTTTCTGATCGTTGCCGATTTCATCAAATGGTCAAAGGAGAATGATATTCCAGTCGGACCGGGCCGGGGATCGGGAGCGGGCTCTTTGGTGGCTTATGCTTTAACGATTACAGACCTTGATCCTCTAGAGTTTGGCCTGCTGTTTGAACGCTTCCTCAATCCAGAGCGCGTCTCTATGCCCGATTTCGATATCGATTTTTGTCAGGAGAAGCGCGACCAAGTCATTGTTTATGTGCAACAAAAATATGGGACAGACCGTGTTGCGCAAATCATTACATTCGGCACTTTACAAGCGCGTGCGGCTCTGCGCGATGTTGGACGCGTGCTCGATATGTCCTATGGTCAGGTAGATCGGCTTGCCAAAATGGTGCCCAATAATCCCGCCGCGCCCGTAACATTGGCTCAGGCGGTGCGCGATGAACAGCGCCTCCAAGACGAGCGCGACCGTGATCCTGATGTGCGGACATTGCTGGATACGGCGGGAGAACTTGAGGGGCTTTACCGCAATGCCTCCACCCATGCAGCCGGTGTTGTGATTGGGGATCGCCCACTTCAAGAGCTTGTGCCGCTCTATAGAGACCCGCGCTCAGCCTTGCCAGCGACGCAATTCAATATGAAATGGGTCGAGCCAGCTGGTCTGGTCAAATTTGATTTTCTGGGTCTCAAGACCCTCACCGTCATCGCCCGCGCGATCACGTTTCTCGCACAGCGGGGCATTGTTATCGAACTTGATACTCTGCCATTTGATGACGCAAAGACTTACGAGCTTTTGGCGTCTGGCAAAACACTCGGTGTCTTCCAATTGGAAAGTCAGGGCATGCGCGACACATTGCGCAAAATGCGCGCCGATACGCTCGACGACATCATCGCTCTGATCTCGCTTTATCGTCCGGGACCCATGAAGAACATTGAGACCTATTGCGATGTGAAGTTTGGCCGCAGGCAGGCTGATTACCTCCATCCTACACTGGAGCCGATCCTGAAGGAAACCCAAGGGGTCATTATTTATCAAGAGCAGGTGATGCAGATTGCTCAGGTCTTGTCTGGTTATTCGCTGGGCGAGGCCGACCTTTTGCGTCGGGCGATGGGTAAGAAAAAGCCTGAAGAAATGGCGATGCAGAAGGATCGTTTCGTATCCGGTGCTGCCCAAAATAGTGTCGACCCAGAACTGGCTGACCGCATTTTTGAGTTGGTGAGTGAGTTTGCAGGCTATGGCTTTAATAAATCCCATGCCGCCGCCTATGCCGTGATTGCCTACCAAACCGCCTGGCTCAAAGCCAATTACCCTGTGGAGTTTATGGCCGCGTCCATGTCGCTTGATATTGATGACACCGACAAATTGGGCAACTTCATGCAAGAAGCTAAAAGCATGAAGATAAAAGTCCTGCCACCTGATCTCAATTATTCGACCGCGGACTTTAGTGTGGAAGGCGCTGCGGTGCGCTATGCTTTGGGCGGCATAAAGGCCATTGGCGTGGGTGCGATGGAGCAAGTGGTTGCCGCGCGGGCGGCTCTGGGCAAGTTTGAAAGCCTCTATGATTTAGCCGAGCGGGTTGATGCTAAAGCCATCAACCGGCGAACGTTTGAAACCCTTGCTAAGGCTGGTGCCTTTGACAGTATTGAGCCCAATCGCGCGCTTGTTTTTGCATCATGCGATCAATTGATGGCCCATGCTAGTGCCGCTTCTGAAGACCGAAACAGCAGTCAATCCAGCCTCTTTGGCGATGCGGCACCCCCTCCGCGCGTGCCTTTGGCCAAAGTTAAACCCTGGTCGGCACAAGAGCGTCTCGATCAGGAGTTTGCCGCTTTGGGGCTATTTCTATCTGGTCACCCTCTCGATGATCTCAGTGATGCGCTTCGGCGACGTCAAACTGTATTTTTTGCCGAAGTGCCCAGCAAAATGGTCAGTAGTGAGGCGATATTTCGCATGGCGGGCGTTGTGCGCGCCAAAAAGGAACGTCCAGCGCGCGATGGCGGGAAATTTGCCTGGGTGACCTTATCTGATCCCACCGGCGAATATGAAGTGATGATCATGCCCGAGGAGCTGGACGCTTCGCGCGATTATCTGGAACCTGGCCAATCGGTGACATTTCGCGCCAAAGCCCGCGTCCGCGATGGCGATTTGAAGCTATCGGCGGAAAAAGTCGAGCTTTTGGATGGCACTGACATGTCTGGTTGTGAAGGCGTGAAGGTCTTTTTATCGCGCGGTGCGCCCATTGGCGACATTGCCAAAGTCGCTGAAACCTTGCGCGGGGCGACGTCGGCAAGCTTTGGCGAATTGCGCCTTGTCCTGTCACTCCCCGATGGTCGCGAAGTTGAGCTTCAAGCCGCAGGCCGTTTTCCTATCGATGTGGCTGCACGGCGAGCGCTCAAAACCGCGTCTGGGGTGGAATTGGTGGCGGAGTTTTAGAGCAAAACACTCTAAGGCGCAATCGCGACCCCATCACGCGCGTCTCTGTTTTAGCTTATTTTGCTTGGGACAGGTTTTGGTGCCCATTCTGGTTCACCAAAACCCTTGCGTTATTGTCGGCGGGCGATTTAGCGCGTCAAGGCCTGATTTTTCGAAGAAAAATCAGCCGCGGAGCGGCGCAGCAACGCTGCGGCCTTGACCCGCCAAATCGCCCAAAGAGAATCGAAATAGGCTTTTGGTGTGGCAGAGCCGCCAGCAAAAGCTGTCACAGTCAAAAATACTGAAGATGCCTCACGGTTCAATCATCGTGTGATCGAGTCTAACGCAAAAAGCTTCCGATCAATATCTCCGATACAACCCCGCCAAAACGCCTTGAACCTTGACCCGGTCGGGGCCGAAAATGCGAGTCTCATATTTGGGATTGGCCGCTTCGAGTGCCACGGATTGGCCCCGTTTGCGCAGGCGCTTAAGGGTCGCTTCTTCCTCATCAACCAGAGCCACAACAATATCGCCCGATTGGGCGTCTTCTGTTCGTCGGATGATGACGAAATCACCTTCGAGAATGCCCAGATCAATCATCGAATCACCCTTCACCTCTAAGGCAAAATGTAAGGCAGGGTCTAAGTGGTCGGGCGCGGCAATGCGGCCGATTTCGTGTTGAATAGCGGCAATGGGAACACCCGCGGCAATGCGGCCCAGCACAGCAAGATCATTCGCCGCGAGCGGTGGGCGGTCTTTGGCTTCATCAAAGGCAGTCGTTCCAACCAATAAAGGCTTAAATTGCTGACGGCCTTTGGGCGGTGCACTCGTGGTTGCACTATCGGGGAGTTTCAATATCTCCAATGCCCGCGCGCGGTGGGCCAAGCGGCGCAAAAAGCCACGCTCCTCCAAAGCGGTGATCAGGCGGTGAATGCCCGATTTTGACGCCAGATCCAGCGCATCCTTCATCTCATCAAAGGATGGCGAAACCCCCGTTTCTTTCAGACGCTCATGGATAAAGAGCAATAATTCCCGCTGCTTTGACGTCAACATTCGCTTTTCCTTGATTCAATTTGGTCCCGAAGGCGAACATTGTCCGCATTAGGAACGAGGCATGAACATATTAAAAGCGTTCTAGCTCTGTTCTGTTTTGGCGTCTAGGGGGGATATGAAGAATGTTGTGCCGGGTTTTGAGGTTTTATGGCGGGCTAATACTCTAACCTTGGCGCAATGCCACAGTTATCAAAGAGGCTTTGGGGACAGTTCAATGCGTCGCTTTGCTTGCCCTGAAGCTGTTCGCTCAGTGTCTTTGCGTGATTGTGGGTGTCAAGGGGTGAAATCGGCTTCGCCGACGCAGC
>JBEINE010000075.1:0-13457 GCA_040378245.1 Hyphomonadaceae bacterium
GAATTAGCCTGAACGCCGGGACTGGGGTACACACCAAGGTGGGAGTGGATGTCGATAATGCCCGGCGTCACAAACTTGCCGCGTCCGTCAATACGCTTTGCACCTTCAGGTATAACAACATTGGAACCCACAGCAACGATCTTACCTTCGGCAAACAAAATCGTACCATTTTCAATTTCTTGACCGGCCGCGGTTAGGATTGTTGCCCCGACAATTGCCGTCATCACACTGGGCAATGGCTTATATGTAGAAGGGAAGCTGTCTGGTAAACCGCTGCCTGTCATGCCTTTAGGCACGATCTTTGGGACAGCCTTGGCTTTAGCCACTGGGGCCGTTGCCGGAATTGCTGGCGAGACGGTCGTGGCACAACCACCGACCAACGCAATTGCCAACACCGCAAACGATAAAGTGCGCGTATAAGACGTCAAATTAGGCCCCCCACTACATATGAATCAGCCAACACTGCAGCGGCGGTTTAGACAAGATATCAAGAATGGTTTTTTGCAGCCTTGGTACCGCACTTTGGGTGCAGCCTCGCGCTCAAATGCCAGCAAGCAGAGACGCGGCGGGCCAAACGGCAATAAGCCCGCCCAAGACAATCTCAATGACAATTGAAGTCACAACATGGGGATGACGACAGTCGGCATCTTTCCAATAAGCGACAGCGC
The DNA here is from genome assembly GCA_040378245.1 of Hyphomonadaceae bacterium. Lineage (GTDB taxonomy): Bacteria > Pseudomonadota > Alphaproteobacteria > Caulobacterales > Aquidulcibacteraceae > Aquidulcibacter. The sequence continues at coordinate 669 of JBEINE010000075.1, forward strand.
GACCCAAAGCCGTCATCAGCCATCCCGCCGACAAAATCAGGCAAGCCGCCAGTCCGGCATCTTCCTTCAATAGCCACATACAGGCCAGAGCCGCCCCATGCAGGCCAAGGAACATACCCCCAAGGGTGGAGCGAAACTCAGCATAGCCCTCAGGCTGACCATTTTCTGGCTGAAGTCTGACGAGCTTGCCAGCCCAGGCTGGGTCCAACAGCCCTTTCACGCCCAAAAGGGTGCCAAAAGCCAAAACCGCCGCTGATATGTAAAAAGGAATATTCTCCACGTTGTGCCCTCCTATAATCACGCAATATCACTGATCCATTAGTCGTTTCATAGGGGATAAGTCTAGTTTCGAGACAATGCAAACCTAATTAAAGCCTGCGCTTCGGCACTACTCCAATCGGCTTCCCCGGCCAAACGCGCCACTTCACGCCCTTGCCGATCATAGAGAACCGACGTTGGGAAACCGCGGGCTTGCATGGGATAGACGATGGCCATGCGTGGATCGTGATAGAAAGGCAGCACGCTTCTAGACAGCTCTTTAAGCCGCGATTTCGCTTCGGCCTTGTCAACGGCTCGGTCCACGCTGACAGCGACAACCACGAAGTCATCACCCTGAAACTCATTTTGTAGCCGGGCGAGCGTTGGCATTTCGGTTACGCACGGTGCGCACCATGTCGCCCAGAGATTGACCAGTATGACTTTGCCTTTGAAGCTGCCTAGCGTGGTCTGGCTTCCGTCTGGGCCCTCAAAAGGTTCAATCGGTTGGGGGGGCGGGTTTGGCAAAACTTGCAACGGGGTCATCTGCCCGGTTTTCAGCTTGCGAATATCACCACCGCCACCGGGATTTGGCAGAAGGTTAAAAACGCCGTAGAGAAGGCCCGCGCTCAAAATGGCAACAAGGGCTACAATCTTCCATAGAGCCCGCGCCTTAGGCGTTTGAGGTTTTCCCGTTTCAGGTATTATGTCATTCATGTCATCTCCCCTTACGCCCTCAGTTTCAGATCCATTCCTCCCGCCAAAAGATGACCAGCAAGGTCAGCAAATGTGGGGTGGCCGGTTTGCCAGCCGGCCCGACGAAACTATGAAAGCTATCAATGCCTCGATCAGCGTTGATCAACGTATGTGGCGCGAGGACATTGCCGGGTCAAAGGCCCATGCTGCAATGCTGGGCCGTCAAAACATCCTTTCGCAGGAAGATGTGAGCGCGATACAGGAAGGCTTGGATGCTATCACCGCTGAAATTGAGGCGGGCACCTTTGTGTTCCGCGACGAGCTTGAGGATATCCATCTCAATATTGAAGCCCGCTTGACGGATCGGATTGGCGATGCGGGCAAACGCTTGCACACTGGGCGCTCGCGCAACGATCAAGTCGCAACAGATTTTCGCTTGTGGGTCAAGACCGCTTTGGCTGAGGCCGACCAGGCGCTCTATGGCCTCATATGCATTTTGGTGATGAAGGCCGAGGCCCATTATGACTGGATCATGCCGGGCTTTACCCATCTCCAGACCGCCCAACCCATAACAGTCGGCCATCATTTACTGGCCTATGTCGAGATGTTCATACGCGACCGCGCGCGCCTTGAGGCGGCGATAGCGAATCTCGACGAAAACCCCTTGGGTGCGGCCGCACTTGCTGGCACGCCTTACCCGATTGATCGCGATCAAACGACGCGAGCTTTAGGTTTCAAGCACGCCATGGCCAATTCCCTCGATGCTGTCGCCAGCCGTGATTTTGCAATGGAAGCGCTCAATGCTTTGTCCATTGCGGCGGTGCATTTGTCGCGCGTGGCGGAGGAGATTGTCCTTTGGACGTCAGCCCATTTTCGCTTCGCCCGCCTGTCTGACCAATGGTCGACTGGCTCATCTATCATGCCGCAAAAGCGCAATCCCGATGCGGCAGAGCTGGTGCGCGCTAAAGCCGCAAGGATTGCCACCAATGCCAATTGCTTGATGATGATCGTCAAGGCCTTACCCTTGGCCTATGCCAAGGATTTGCAGGACGATAAGGCGCTGACATTTGAGAGTTTCGACGCCTTTATGCTGAGTGTCGGGGCTATGGCCGGCATGATGGAGACTTTGACCTTTGATCGTGTGGCCCTGCGTAAAGCGGCAACTTTTGGTTATTCAACCGCGACGGACTTGGCCGATTGGCTGGTCAGACATCTCAATATGCCGTTTCGCGAGGCCCACCATGTTACAGGTCGGGTTGTTAAGGCAGCAGAAATGGCCGGCATTGAAGAGCTTTGTAATCTGCCGCTTGAAACCTTCCAAAGCATTGAACCGCGCATAAATGCACAGGCTATCTCGCTGCTATCGGTGGAGGCTTCTGTGAATGCCCGCACATCGTTTGGCGGCACAGCGCCCGTTCGGGTTGGCGAACACATCTCACGCCTGCGCGCGCGCCTGATGCTGCCCCCTCGCCCTTGACCCTCGAATACGGTAGATAATGCTGATGACCTTTCGAACATGCCTCCTCCTCACAAGTCTTTGGTTCACCACCGCGTGCGGCATCAGCGGCCCACTTGAACCTGCCCCACCCTTATGGGGTCCTGATCGCGCTGCTCATGAAGCCCAACAGGCCAAAAAAGAGGCCGACAAAAAGGCCGCCGACGCAGCACGCGCGGCCCAAACGCCACAACCCGTCCCGCCTCCCCAGAAATGATCCAAAAATGCGTTTTTTTGACTATAAGAACGGGCAATTATGCGCCGAAGACGTGCCTTTGGCGCTGATAGCTGAAGCCACTGGCACGCCAGTTCATGTCTATTCGCGTGCGACGCTTGAGCATCATTACAACGTATTCAAGCACGCCTTTGGCGATCTGCCTGTCCACATATGTTATGCCGTCAAAGCCAATACCAATCGCGCTGTCATGGCGACTTTGGCGGCTTTAGGCGCCGGTGCTGATACAGTGTCTGAGGGCGAAATTCGACGGGCTTTAGCTGCGGGTTTTGATGCCAATGGCATTGTCTTTGCCGGCGTTGGTAAGACCGATGGGGAACTGGCTTATGCTGTCAGTGTCGGCGTGCGCCAAATCAATGTCGAAAGCATCGCTGAGATGGAGCGGCTCTCGGTTATTGCCCACACGATGGGCAAGACGCAGCGGGTTTGCATTAGGGTCAATCCAGATGTTGGCGCGGGCGGTCATGCCAAGATTACCACTGGCAAGGCCGACAATAAGTTTGGCATTGGTCTCGAACAGGCCGAAGACCTCTATGTGCGCGCAACCCAGATGCCAGGCGTTGAGCCCGTCGGCCTGTCGGTTCATATCGGTAGCCAGATTGTGGACTTTGCGCCCATGGAGCAGGCTTACCGAAAGCTTGTTGAGGCTGTCATGCGACTGCGCGCTCGGGGCATGGTTGTCACGCACCTCGATCTGGGTGGGGGCTTAGCAGCCATCTATGACGAAACGACCGGCGGACCCGACCTTGTGGCTTATGCCGCGATGGTCAAGCGGGTAATCGGCGATCTCGGCATCGAGTTGGAGTTTGAGCCCGGGCGCATGATTGCTGCCAATGCGGGGGTGTTGCTTTCGCGGGCGGTGGTGACGAAAGACAATGGCGGCAAGGGCTTTCTGGTGGTTGATGCTGCGATGAACGATTTGATTCGCCCGGCACTCTATGATGCCTATCACCAGATGCTCCCACTGAGTGAGGCCAGCCCTCACGATGATTTCGCCCCCATTGATGTGGTAGGCCCTGTTTGCGAAACTGGGGATACATTCGCGACACAGCGCCCTATGCCTGCGTTGAAAGCTGGTGAACTGATGGCCTTTATGAGCACGGGCGCGTATGGTTTCGCGATGGCCTCTACCTATAACTCGCGCCCCTTGGCGGCGGAGGTCATGGTGTCGGGCGATCAATGGCGCGTGGTTCGCCCGCGCCAGACCTATGAGGAGATGTTTGGCATGGAAATTCTACCCGACTGGACGCCTTCATGACCGATCCTCAACCTGTCCCAGATCCGGCGCCAACCCCAGAAAAGCCTGCCAATGCATCGTGGGTGCGGCTGGTCTCTGACCTTGGGCCCGCCCTTGTATTCTTTTTGAGTTACAACCAAGCCAACAAGCAAGGCGTACCGGCCTGGGCCAGCGATATTGCAGCCGATAAACCGGTTTTGTTTGCCACGCTTATCTTCCTCCCAGCGGCTCTGGCTGGCTTTGCCTTTTCATATTGGAAAGAGCGCTCTTTAAGCCCAATGGGCCTTTTTTCCTTTGCGATGATTGGCGTTTTCTCCGGCCTCGCGCTATGGCTGAAGAATGACATTTTCATCAAAATGCGCCCGACTTTAATCTATGGCTTGATGGGCCTCATTCTGATTGCCTCTGTTATGTTTAAGCGTAACATTCTCAAAGGTCTGTTTTCGGGGGCTTTGCATATGCCAGAAGCCCAATGGCATGGTCTGGCGCTGCGGGCTGGCTTTATGTATCTGGCGCTTTCAGTGATCAATGAGACGGTGTGGAGAACTCAGCCTGAAGAGATTTGGGTCACTTATAATACGTGGGGCGATATGGCGATCAATCTGGTGTTTTGGGTCGCGAATATGGTGGTCTTAGCCAAGCATTTTACCGATGCTCAGGGCAAACCGCTGACGGACACGAAGTAGGAAACACTATGCCCTCCTTGGTTGTCGTTTCTCCCCAAGGTCAAGCCGTGCTTGAAGAGGCCATCGCCCGAGTTGAGGCGCTGTGGGGCGAGGTCACATTGGCCATTATTGAGGCTGGGGAAGCCGTTCATGTGTCGTCGGGCAACGGGGACCCTGCCGAAGCCTTAGAATGGCTCCAAGGTCTGCCTCTAGATATCTCAACCCGCGCACCGTCACGCAAAAAACTGATGCTGGCGGATATGGATTCCACGATTATCGGCTGCGAATGCCTTGATGAACTGGCCGATTTTGCGGGAAAAAAAGCGCAGGTATCAGCGATTACGGAACGTGCTATGGTCGGCGAGCTCGATTTTGAAGGCGCTTTGACCGCGCGCGTAGCGATGCTGGCGGGGCTATCTTTAAGCGCGCTTCAGGCTTGCTATGACGACCGCGTCAAATTGAACGCCGGTGCTGCCACCCTTGTGCGCACGATGGCGGCTCTGGATAGCCATTGCGCGCTGGTGTCGGGCGGATTTACGTTTTTTACAAGCAGAGTGGCGCAAGCAGCGGGCTTTCACACCAACCGCGCCAATATTTTAAATGATGATGGCAGAGCCCTTACAGGTAGTGTCAGCCTGCCGATCTTGGGCAAAGAGGCAAAACTGTCCGCCCTAAACGAAGATGCGGTGCGATTGGGCTTACACCTAAACGACACTTTGGCCATTGGCGACGGCGCTAATGATCTCATGATGATTGAAGCGGCGGGCCTTGGCATTGCCTATTATGCTAAGCCGATTGTCGCAGCCCGTGCACCCGCCCGTATTGACCATGGCACGCTGGAGAGCGCACTTTTCTTCCAAGGCATTGGACGGGCCGCGTTTGTTACCGCTTAAATCCTCCGCTGACAGGACAGCCTTCATCCTAGCCAATACCGCCCCCCTGCCCGTTCCCCATTGTCCGAGCATAAGTCTCTATTTGGCTCATGAAGCCGTGGCTCTATGGCAATTGACCGAGGAGGAACTTGAAGCCGAAGGGCTGCCATTACCATTTTGGGCGTTCGCATGGGCCGGTGGGCAAGGCCTCGCGCATTATGTGTTGGAACATCCAGGCTGGGTTGCGGGCAAACGGGTGCTGGATTTGGCGGCGGGTTCAGGGCTTGTCGGGATTGCAGCCAAAAAGGCCGGTGCTGCAAGCGTTACCTGCGCCGATATCGACCCTTTTTGCGAGCAGGCCATCGGCCTCAACGCTGCCCTCAACCAAGTTGAGGTCGACGTCATCGTGACCAACTTGATTGGCGAGCCTGTGGATTATGATGTTATTCTCGTTGGAGATTTATTCTATGAACGCGAGATTGCAGAGCCGCTTTATATGTGGCTTAAGACCCTACACCAAAGGAGTATCATGGTGCTAATTGGTGACCCTGGGCGGACCTATCTGCCCAAGAAAGGCCTACGGATGCTAGCTGATTATCAGATTGAGGTTTCACGCGCTTTGGAGGATTCAGACGTCAAGCGCACGCGGGTTTGGACCCTTGAGAACTGACACTTGCACAAGTGCGCGCAAATGACTAACCACTCAGCGCGTCTTGGCGCTCATTCCTCAACTTCAGGACCCAACATGCTGCGTATACTGGCTGCCCTTATCGCGCTGACTTTGGTGAGCGCCTGCAGTGGGGCAAGGCTCCTTAATAGCGTTGCCGTCAATCCCGGGAAAATTGAGCGCAACCTCGCCTATGGACCGCTGCCGCGCCAGAGACTTGATATCTATTCGCCCAAGGTCGTGACCGAGACGACGCCGACATTGCTGTTTTATCATGGCGGTTCTTGGCAAAGAGGGTCCGAGGATCAATATCGGTTCTTGGGCACCGCCTTTGCAGCGCGCGGCATTCAGACAGTGGTGGTCGGTTATCGTTTGCACCCAGAAGTCATCTTCCCAGCCTTTGTTGAAGACGGCGCTAAGGCTTTGGCCTTCACCCAAAAAACCTTCGCACAAGGGCGGCCTATCTTCATCGCGGGGCATTCAGCGGGCGCCCACATCGCCGCAATGATCGCGCTCGACCCTCGCTTCTTGGCCGCCGAAGGAAGCAGTATTTGTGCGTCCACCAAGGGTGTGATCGGCATATCAGGCCCCTATGACTTTACCCCCATTGAGCCCGTTTTTAAGACGATATTTCCCGCTGAAATCCTCGCGTCAACCAAGCCTATCAATTTTGCTGCCACACAGGCGCCACCCTTTTTATTGCTTCATGGCAGCAAGGACACAACAGTTGAGCCTCGCCTGTCCACCGATATGGCGAGCGCACTCAAGGCGGCAGGCAATGTGGCAGAGGTCAAAATGTATCAAAACGTGGATCACATTTTTATCATAGGCGCGATCTCGCCTCTGGTGCGTCAAAGTGCGCCGACTTTGGCCGATATGGTGGCATTTCTCGATGCACAAAAGGCCGCTGGTTATCCCGGTTGTGAGCGTCAATAAATGGAGCGTTTCAACCCGCAGGCGCGCAATGTTCTGGGTGGACCCTTAAAACTGTGCTCAACCGACCCGTTGACGGGTTGGTTTCGCAATGGCTGCTGCGAAACAGATGGTCTTGATCGGGGCATGCATGTGGTGTGCGCACAAGTGACTGACGCCTTTTTGGCCCATCAGCTCAAGGGCGGCAATGATCTGATCACCCCGCGTCCAGAGTTTGGCTTTCCGGGCCTTAAAGCGGGGGACAAATGGTGTGTGTGCCTGACGCGCTGGAAAGATGCCCTTGACGACGGTGTCGCGCCACCCATTCATCTTGAAGCCACGCACGAAGAAGCGCTGGCCGTTATCACGATTGATGCTTTACGTGCGCATGCGGCTTGACTTACAGAGGCGCTCGTGAAAGAACAAAAGATGAACTTACGCGAGGCCATGATGGCGCAAATCGATTACATAGAGCTACCCGGCCAAAAACTGGCGGCGACTAAAGCCTTTTATGAAGCCACGTTTGGCTGGTCCTTCACTGACTTTGGCCCGCAATATAGTGCGACTGAGGGCCTAGCCGTTGATGTTGGTCTTGATGCCAGTGATGAGGCGGTCAAAGCGCCTTTGCCCGTCATTCGTGTGTCAAATCTGGAGCGCGCGGCGGCGGCGGTCAAGGCGGCGGGCGGGGTGATCAGCGTGCCGATCTTTGGCTTTCCCGGTGGCCGCCGTTTTCACTTCAAGGACCCCAGCGGCAATGAGCTGGCGGTTTGGTGCACGCCCTAAAGCGCAACTTCTGAATTAGGGCCAGTTTACATCGTTTTTTGATTCCAAGAAACGGTGAACGGCCCTAGGCTATCCGCCCTCCGCCCCCCTCACCCCGCCAAAATCATATCGCTCGCTTTCTCAGCAATCATGATGGTGGGCGCGTTGGTGTTACCAGAAATCAGGCGCGGCATGATGGAGGCATCGACAACTCTAAGGCCTTCAACACCAATCACCCGCAATTGCGGATCGACCACCGCCATCGGATCGCGGCCCATTTTGGCGGTGCCCACTGGATGATAAATGGTTGATCCGGCCTGACGGGCATAGGCCAGCAATTGGTCATCACTGACCAGTGCGTCGCCGGGTTCCATCTCAAAATCGATCAAGCCGGCAAGAGCGGGCGCGTTGGCGATCTTGCGGCCAATTTTGAGACCTTCCACAATGGTCTTCTGGTCTAGGCTATCGGCCAAATAATTGGGCCAGATACCGGCATGTTGGCTAGGGTCTGACGATTTGAGTTGGATTCTTCCGGTACTTTCTGGGCGCAATTGGCACGGCGCAATCGTCAGGCCCGGCAGATCTTCCAGCACCATTTTTTGCTCTTCAAGTATTTTTTTCTGGTCCATCGTGGCGGGCAATATATGATATTGCACGTCAGGGGTTTCCAAATCGGGGCGCGTTTTGACAAAGGCGGCAATATGCGCGGCTGAAAGGGTCAAAAGGCCTTTGCGCGCGACCAAAAACTTCAGGATTTCGCCGATAAAGGTCAGACCCTTGGTCATCTCATTGACCGACTTAACCCCTCTCTTGAGCCGATAGCGCATCCCCACGACATAATGATCACGCAGATTTTCGCCCACGCCTGGTGCGTCCACTTTGACCTCAATGCCATGAGCCTTGAGAAGCTCTGCCGGGCCAATGCCCGACAATTGTAACAAATGGGGCGAATTGATCGCGCCGCCCGACAAAATGACTTCGCGCTTGGCGAAAGCCGTTATCAATGCGCCATCGACTGAAAACGTCACACCTGTAGCGCGCTTGCCCTCAAAGACCACACGGTGGGCCAGGGCATGCGTGCGAATTGTCAGATTTGACCGATGCTTGACGGGATTGAGATAAGCGACTGCCGCTGAACAGCGCAGACCGTTTTTAACGGTCAGTTGATAATAGCCAATGCCTTCCTGGTTCTCGCCATTGACATCATCATTACGCGGAATGCCCGCTTCAACGCCCGCTTGAATGACGGCGTCAGAAATAGGGTGGGGTTGAGTTACGTCAGAAACTGTCAGGGGCCCGCCAGTGCCATGGCCAGCCATGCCTGCCCGCTCCTGATTCTGGGACTTCACAAAATAAGGCGCACAATCGTCCCAGCCCCAGCCTTCACATCCCAATTGCCGCCAAATGTCATAATCGCGCTGCTGGCCACGAATATATAAAAGGCCATTGATTGAGCTCGATCCGCCTAGCACTTTGCCGCGCGGCCACACATGTTGACGTCCATTGGTACCGGGATCAGCTTCTGTCTGATAGAGCCAATTGATTTTGGGGTCTTTGAGGGTTTCAGCATAGCCGACTGGGATATGGATCAGAGGTGAAGTGTCTTTACCCCCAGCTTCCAATAGCAAAACGCGGTTGTTGGGATCGGCGGACAAGCGATTGGCCAAAACACAGCCTGCACTGCCCGCACCCACAATGATAAAGTCATATTCAAGCGCTGGGTTGGTGTCCCCACGATTGGTGCCAGTTTCAGCCATAATGATCCTCCCCAGATGTTTTCTTGTAACTTCTGCTGCCAGCCTGACGCAGTGAAGCCGAAAAGGAAAGCACCAATTGCGAGCGTGGCGCAGCGCGCCTGAGATGGCATATCCTTCAAATAACCGAGGTCGACTTGCAGACTTTTGCAGGCTAAGCCGCAACCATGACACCTATCCTCTCCATCATTGGCACAGCCAAGACCTATGCGTCTGGCGTGCAAGCCTTAAAGCCCGTTTATCTCGACATCATGCCAGGCGAAATTTTCGCCCTCTTGGGTCCAAATGGCGCGGGCAAAACCACGCTGATTTCCATTATTTGCGGCATTGTTACGCCCACCGCCGGTCGCATCATCGCTGACGGACATGACGTGGTAGAGGACTGGCGCGGTGCACGCAAAACCATTGGCCTTGTGCCACAGGAATTACATACCGATGCGTTTGAGACAGTCTTGAGCAGTGTATCATTTTCACGCGAGCTGTTTGGCTTGCCACCCAATCGCAACCATATAGAGAAAATTATGCGCGACTTGTCCTTATGGGATAAAAAGGACGCGATGATCAAAACCCTCTCTGGCGGCATGAAGCGCCGGCTGATGATTGCCAAAGCCTTGTCGCATGAACCCAGAATTCTGTTTCTCGATGAGCCTAGCGCTGGCGTCGATGTCGAGCTTCGTCGCGACATGTGGTCATTGGTGCGCACGCTCAAGGCCGCAGGCGTCACGATAATCCTGACCACCCATTATATCGAAGAGGCCGAAGAAATGGCCGACCGTGTGGGGGTGATTGCGAAGGGCGAATTGATCCTTGTTGAACGCAAAGATGATTTGATGGCCAAACTGGGCAAAAGACGGCTCACAGTCGCACTCTCCCAACCCATGGATGCTATCCCGCCCCTGCTAGCCGACCTCGATTTGACACTTGAGGATAGCGGTCACAGTTTGGCGCTGACCTTTGATGCTAAATCGGACAATTCAGGCATCGCCAGCCTAATCCGTCGCCTCAATGAAGCTGGGATCGAGTTTCGCGATCTTCGTACCGAGGAAAGCTCGCTTGAGGACATTTTTGTTAGTCTGGTATCGGAGGCACCATGAATCTGTATGCAATTGGTGCGATTTATCGCTTTGAAATGGCCAGATGGTTTCGCACCATTATGGGCAGCTTGTTATCGCCGGTTCTGTCGACCTCGCTGTATTTCATCGTGTTTGGGTCCGCGATTGGATCGCGCATGACCGATATTGACGGCGTATCCTATGGCGCCTTCATTGTGCCCGGCCTGATTATGCTGACGGTTTTGACCTCAAGCGTGACCAACGCCTCCTTTGGTATCCATATGCCTAGATGGTCAGGCACGATCTATGAATTGCTGTCCGCACCCGTGTCGCCCTTGGAAGCGGTGCTTGGCTATGTCGGCGCGGCTGCGAGCAAGTCGGTGTTGATTGGCCTTGTTATTCTGGCCACGGCGCGGCTTTTTGTGGACTATGAGATTGCTCACCCAATATTAATGGTCTCGTTTCTGATCCTAACATCGATTGCCTTCTCGCTATTTGGGTTCGTTCTAGGCATTTGGGCGGATGGCTGGGAGAAACTCAATGTCGTGCCCGCCCTCATTCTCACACCTCTGACGTTTTTGGGCGGCACGTTTTATTCCATCACGATGCTGCCGAGCTTCTGGCAAAACCTGTCGCTCTTTAACCCGATCGTCTATGTGATCAGCGGTTTCCGCTGGTGCTTTTATGGCAGCGCCGACGTGTCGATTGGCTTAAGTTTTGGCATTGTGTTTGGCCTTAGTCTGGCCTCCATGTTGGGCATTGGCTGGATTTTTAAGACGGGCTGGAAGTTGAAGTCTTAGGCCCAATTGGTTGGGGAGTGCATCAGCAACCCGATGATGTGCGCCAACTGTTGTAAGTTTCGCTTGAGAAGGATTTTGGTGCCCATTCTGGTTCACCAAAACCCTTGCTTCATTGTGGGCAGGCGATTTTGCGCGTCAAGGCCTGATTTTTCGAAGAAAACTCAACCACGCAGTGGCGCAGCAAAGCTGCGGCCTTGACTCGCCAAATCGCCCAAAGATCATCGAAGTAAGCCTTTGGTAAGGCATAGCCGTCACCAAAGGCGATCCCAGACGAAGAAAGCCGAAGCAAGCTCAGAGCTGCATTTAAACGTGGCGCGCACTAACCAAAAGCCTTCGCCGCTTCCGCTGTCACCACGCACGCCGCCGCAACATCGGCTTTGCGCCACATCAGGACCAAGGCCCGCTGTCGCACGCTAACAAAGGGGACATCGCCCCCAGCGGCAGACATCATCAGAGCTGGAGCCAAAAGCGCCATGAGCTCTAAGCCAACGGCGCGCTGCGTTGTCCAAGCCATGGCATCGACCCCACGGGGTGCAGGAACGGGGGTTAAGTCCCCGTCAGTTGGGAAAGCAAAGGGCCAAGGTGCTTGGTCTGGTGCTAAAAGAAGCGAGGCGGTGACCGCCGTTTTGAGGCGAACAACACCGTAAGTTACGCCATCACAACCCATCACAGCAATCGGTCTGTCATGCAGGCGGCCCGTCATGGCCTCTGTGACGCTGCGCGGCCCAATGGCGCGCAAACCTGCGTCTTCGGCGTCCGATAAAGCCGCCTCGACGGCTGAGCTGCTGAAAATAGACGTACTTTGATGGCCCCCACTTTCGCCCTCCATTGCGCCGGCTTTGATCATCCGCCAAAGCGCAAAACCACCTAGGCTCGTGGCCGAAATCATCGCGGCAAACAAGATAAAGCCAATCACGTTGGAAATCAGCGCCGGGGCCTGCATCAATAAAGGCGCGGATAAAGCAAGGAGCGCAAAGCTCAGAAATAAGCCACCGGCCGAGAAAGCGACGAGACGCCCCTCCCCGCCCGTCCGGCTTTTAGCCGCATTTAGGGCGTCGCGCACTTGATTGGCGGCGGCGCGTGCCTGATCTTGCGGATTGAGTCTGAGGGGCGACTTGGCCATGTCGCGGGCCTAGGCCACGCGCCTGAAATAGTCTTGGAGCACACGGTCATATATCTGGGTCAAGGTTTCAATGTCAGCGACATTCACCCGCTCATCGATCTGATGCATAGTGGCGCCGACAAGCCCGAACTCACAGACTGGGCAATAGTCCTTGATAAAGCGGGCATCAGAGGTGCCCCCGGTGGTCGATAACTCAGGACGGCGACCCGTGATAGCTTCACAAGCCCCCTGCACGACATCGGTGAGAAGCCCTGGTTGGGTAAA
>JBEINE010000272.1:0-2476 GCA_040378245.1 Hyphomonadaceae bacterium
ATAGGCTGGTCTCAGCAACCAAACCTTCTCATCAGAAGACCGCCTCAAAACAACACAAATCCCAATCCCGCGTTAGCGGGCTCGGTCAATCCTCAATCGATTCATCCCGGTCGAAAACTGCTCTAATGATGTGATCGCCTAGATACATGAACTTGCGCTGCGGCAAACTAATCGCGGGCCTGACAAAAACCGCAGTGAAAAAATCTCAAACCGAGATAATGCTAACGACCTATGGCACATCCAACCAAGCGACAACAACCCACCCGCCGAACTGGAAACCGACTATTATGCCAGCCTTGTAACTGTTGAACTGGCGGTGTAACTTCGACTGATCAGCTTCCAGAAAATCCGATGCGGTTCAGGTGCTCACTTACGTCAAAGTTGTGATACGCACTGGATCGACGGGTCTACCACTAAATTTTTGGGTTTAAAAACAATGCTGTTTTTCAAGAGCAATCTCGACATCTTGGGTGCCAAGCCGTTTCAGTATCTTGGTAGCCCACGCAAGCGGCTAGAATCGTTTGCAAACCACTGTGACGTAAATAAAAATATCTTTATCAAACGGATGTCGCGAACCAATATGCAATTGGGGTCGAATGGTCCGCTAGGCAGGATTTGCTTGGCAGCGCTTAGCCTTTTGTTCTTAGCCACATTGATCGGCGCCCCTTATCAAGCAAATGCGCAAGCACCCAATGCGACGCTTGCAGCGCCAACACCACGGGCGACGGATGGGGCCACGATTGCGCCTTCGTCGCCTGCAACATCGGTTGTTAGCAAACCAATAGACGAATACATTTTGTCGGCTAATGACAAGCTGCGTGTTACCGTTTTCGGTCAACCACGCTCTCAGGCGAATTCAGTGTCGATGCCACTGGTAATGTGTCGTTGCCATTGATTGGAGAGGTGCGCGCGGCTGGCGTTTCGCTGCGGACCTTTCAACGTCAGTTGGAAGCAAAACTACGCAACGGCTATCTGGTGGATCCGCGCGTCAGCGCTGAAATCATGAACTTTCGGCCATTTTATGTTCTCGGTGAAGTAAGAACGCCTGGTGAATATCCCTATACTGCAGGCCTAACATTGTTAAATGGTGTGGCACAAGCGGGCGGCTTTACGGTGCATGCAAACATAAATGATATTGCAATTAAGCGCGAAGGCACCGAAAATGAGCTACGTGTGATGGCGCAGGCTGGGATCCCTATTGCCCCTGGCGATACAATAAGGGTTGAAAAAGCAACGGTTTATATCATTGGCGAAGTCAAGCGCCCAAGTGAATATCCCATACCGGCTGGATTGACCATCCTTACTGCAATTGCTCAAGCAGAGGGTTTTACCCAACTCGCAGATGTTAGCCGAGTTTACCTCAAACGTCGCGGTAGTAGTAGTATTGAAGCCGAAACGCTCACAAATTCGGGAGATTTTGTCCGCCCAGGGGATACAATCCGGGTGCCCAAAGCTTCTTTCTTCGTCCTAGGCGAAGTCATGCGCCCTGGTGAGTACCCGGCCCCCAACGAATTAACAATCAACAACGTGGCTGCCCTTGCTGGTGGCTTTACTTTCCGAGCTGATACTAGCCGGGTTTATATTCGTCGATCGGGAGAAACGGCTGAAACCCGAGTTCGGGTTTCCAACGACTTGGTTGTGCGCAAAGGCGATACAATTCGGATTGCTCAGCGCTTCTTTTAAGCCGTATGGACGAATTTTAGCAAGTAACCTGTCGTGGATTTACATGTTAAGTCTTATGCGATTGATAGGAGTCCGACTGCTTTGGAAGTTGGCGCCCATATCGACACGGATGAGCGAGTAGGATTGAGAGCCCAAGTTCTTAGTGTTTAAGCCTGCCTGCCAAAACGCAGGCGCAACGCGCGCCATGGCCGCCTATTTCTGGACGCACTCGACTTATTTGACGGTCAAGAGCGTTCGGTGGTGGGCTGTGCCGGGTCGATTTGGGTAGTGGAATAGTGTGTGGAAACGCTTCAATCGGTTGAGCAAAGCAGGCGTGTTTGAGGCGATGTTTGACACCTTGGCGTCGATGAGCTCGTTTGCCCATCTGGTCCAAATGTTTGATTCCACCATCGTGCGGGCCCATGTCTCGGCAGCGGGCGCAAAAGGGGGCCGCAGGGTTAGGCGCTTGGGCGATCCAAAGGCGGATTTAGCGCCAAAATCCATACGAAATTAGACAAATCGGGAGCCATAATCGGCTTTGATCTTACGGGTGGCGAAGTCTCTGACTGTCCACATTTCTGAGGGCCATTCCGGCAAGGCCAATCGCGACGCAGCCTGTGCCCGCGCCAAGCCCCACCCCCAAAAATTCAACGAAAAGAACCAGCCCAAGGTCTTTGCAAAGACCCTCTACAAGTCCCGAGGGCGCATCGTACAGGGCTTTGGCAAACTCAAACGCTTCAAGCGCGTCGCCCTGCGCTGCGACAAAACCGAGCGAAGCTATCGATCCATCGTCAGTATTGCAGCTAGCCTATGC
>JBEINE010000121.1:0-9249 GCA_040378245.1 Hyphomonadaceae bacterium
CGCGACTGGTTCTGCAGAGCGCGTCTGGTTCTTTTGGAACCAGGTTGCGCGTCTAGGTATTTGATGAAGCGCGTCTGGTTCTTTCAGAACCAGGTTGCGCGTCTGGGTGTTTGATTTAGGGTCTGGCATCAGCAACGACGGCGCCAGCTGCCTTGTCCCCGCCCCGATTTGGCGGCCAGAGGATCAAAACCGGTGCAGCAACGTAAATCGAGGAATAGGTGCCGATGAACACGCCAAACAGCATGATGATGGTAAAGACCTGCATGGTTTCGCCGCCAACCACGGTTAGGCCCAGAAGCGCCAGGAAGGTTGTCAGAGCGGTAATGATCGTCCGCGACAAAGTCTCATTCGTTGACAGATCAATGATATCGCCAAGGCTCTTTCGCTTATATTTGCGCATATTTTCACGCATACGGTCAAAAACCACGACGGTATCATTCATCGAATAGCCAATGATCGTCAACAGAGCGGCAATCGTCGTCAGAGAGAAATCAAGCTGCGTGACGGCCATAAAGCCCAAGGTGAGTATCAGATCGTGCGCCAACGCGACAACGGCACCAAATCCCATCTGAAGCTCAAACCGAGTCCAGATATAGAGCACGACCAGCAGGATCGCGATACCAAGCGCCATGGCACCCTTGGTACCAAGCTCGCTTGACACCTTGGGCCCCACCACTTCAACGCGTGGAAATGTCACGCCGGGCATGATTTCGCGCAATTGACCCTTAACGGCATCAACTGTTCCCGATGCATCTTTACCCGGGGGGGCCAAAAAGCGCACCATGATCTGATTGGGTTGCTGAAACTCCTGCACGCCAACATCGAGTAGCTTCAGCTCATCCAATTGATCGCGAACCTTCTGAGCGACAATTGGCTTGTCCCAAACCGCTTCGACAACAGTGCCGCCTTTGAAATCAATGCCAAAATTGAGCCCGATTGTGAAACAGGCAACAATAGAGCCGATGCACAAGGCCACCGACACGATCGCCGCAGCTAAGGAGAACCGAACAAAGCCGAAATTGGTGTTTTTCGGAATGATTTTGATCAATGGCCATTTCATGTCATGCGTCCTTAAATCGGCAAGCGCTTGGGCTTAACACGCCAATACCATGCCGCCACCATAACTTGCGTCATCAAAATGGCTGTGAACAAGGACGTGATCACCCCAATCGACAAAGTCCAAGCAAAACCCTTGACCGGTCCCGCGCCAAAGTAAAACAAGATCAACGCGGTCAAAAGCGCGGTGACATTTGCATCCATAACGGTGACAATGGCGCGCTTGAAGCCGCCATCAATGGCCAGCGCCGTTGACCGCCCAGACAATTCCTCCTCGCGCATCCGCTCGTAAATGAGGACGTTAGCGTCAACCGCCGCTCCGATTGTCAAAATCAGACCCGCTATGCCCGGCAATGTCAGGGTCGCACCAAATGCCGTCATAGCCGCTAAGATCAGGATCAGATTGATGGCCAGCGCGATGATCGAAATCCCGCCAAAAACCAAGCCATAAGCCAAAAGCATAAACAACACGATCAGCGCCATGGCGATAATGCCGGCATTGGCCCCGGCGCGGATGGAATCCTTGCCTTGCTCGGGCCCAACGGTGCGTTGTTCGAGAACTTTAAGGGGGGCTGGCAAAGCGCCAGCGCGCAGCAGCGTTGACAACTCATTAGCGCTTTCAAGCGTGAAGCTGCCCGATATTTGACCCGAACCACCCAAAATTGGCTCACGAATGGAGGGTGCGGAGATGACTTTATCGTCTAGAATGATGGCAAAGCGTTTACCGACATTTTCAGTCGAGACCCGACCAAACGCGCGCGACCCCGCGCCATCAAACCGAAAACTGACATTGGGCTCACCGGTTTGCGCATCAAAGCCTGGTTGGGCATCGACCAAATTATCGCCCGAGACCACTTCGCGGCGACGCACCAAAAGCTGCGGCTCGGACGGCTGACTGGGTTGCTGCAACAGCTCCGCCCCCGGCGGGATGCGTCCGGCCGCCGCTTCGGCGGGGGAAACCGAATCATCCACCATTTGAAACGTTAGGCGCGCGGTTTGCCCAACTAGGCGCTTCAGCTTTTCGGGATCACTTTCCCCCGGCGCCTGCAGCACGATACGGTCAATACCCTGACGCGTGATGCTGGGTTCCTTGGTGCCCGTCTCATCGATGCGGCGGCGGATGACTTCAATGGACTGGCTGACGGCGCGGCGCGTCAGAGAGGTCTTAGCTTCCTCTGTCAGCGTAATTTCAATGACATTGCCGGGCAATGTCACAACTGACAGATCCATGTTTCCTGTTGGGCCACTGAGGCCTTGAACCGGGGTGCCAAGGGCAGTGATGCGTTTGACGGCCTCAGGGACATCGGCGGGATTTGTGATGGCGACGCGTGCGATTTGGCCATCTGGACTGAGGCCGCGACCAGAGAAGGCTATTGGGGTTTTGGGACTACTTGAGAGGTCTCCAGCCCGTCTTTGACCGCGCAATTCCCGTGATAGGTCGTCAGCGACCGTCTCAAGACGCGCTTTGAATACCGCCGCAGATTCAACCTCAAACATAAGGTAAGACCCACCCTGCAAATCCAGCCCTAGATTAATGGTTTTGCTGGGCATCCAAGACGGCATCGCCGCGCGCACCGAAGCGGGCAGAACGTTGGGTAGGGCGTAAATCATCCCAATCAGGGAGACAATAATGGTGGCGAGAACCCGCCAACGTGCGACATGTAACACGAATGATTAGCCCTTTGGCTTTGTAGCGGGCAGCTGTTTGCCCAGACCCGCGTCAGATTTCAAGATTTGGTATCATTGGCAACAACCGGCTCACCCTTGCCCCGAATCTCGCCGATTGTCCCTTTGACAACACGAACAGCGACATTGGGAGCGATCTCGATGGTGGCTTCATCATCGGCTACTTTCGTGATTTTCCCAATGATGCCGCCCGATGTCACAACCGTATCGCCTCGACGCAGGCCGCTGATACGTTCTTGATGTTCTTTCAAGCGCTTTTGTTGAGGGCGGATCAGCAGGAAATAAAACACCACAAGGATCATAACCAGCGGCAGAAGCTGCAACAAGAAAGCCTCTGGACCAGCGCTCGCGCCGCCACTTCCGGCGGCTTGAGCAAAAGCGGGAGTCGAAAACATAAGCACCTCAAGGATAAAATGGCCCCGATCCCGAAAGAACAGAGGCACGAAAAGACCGGAGCGCGCGGGAAACAGACACTTTTCCGCCAAAGCCCTCGAATACAAGCGTCGGGTTAGCACGCCCGCCCCCCAACCGGCAACGCACCTTGGCATTAACGTTTGCGTCACCCGACCGCTTAAGGCCGCGAACTTGGGGCCGAACGCCTAAAACTGCTTGCGCAGCCCCAGCTCGATGAACCGGCCGCGTGGCGCGACGTAGCCCTTTTGATAGGCATCAGGGGTAGCGCCGCGCGCATCCGTGACCTTTTGCGCAGAATCTGTGAGATTATCGACCCGCAGGATCAGGCGCGCCCGCCGCAGCCAAGGGGCTTTTTCGATAATCCCTCGCCGGGCATCAAAGTTCACAAATGCACGCAAATTGAGATTAAAAATGGGGTCAAACGTCAGCTCATTTGAGCCGGTGCCGATTTTGGTACCGCTGCGCCATGTGCTGAAGGCGCGAAAGCCAAGGCCGCGATAAGCCCAACCGCCTTCCAGCTCAACGAGATGACGACGCGCGCCGCCATTATCATCAATCGCCGCCCCTCCTAAGAGATCGAGTTTTGCCCCGCCTGCGCGCAAAGTGACGCTGTCTTCAAGGCGAATGGTGTGGAACAGCGAAAAACTCCATCGCCCGCCCTGTCCGCCGCCTGGTCCCCCGCCAAAGCCGCCAAAGCCGCCGCCCCCACTAAAGCCACCGCCACCTCTGGGTCGCACGCCCGGTGGGACCCCCCCGCCACCACTGGGTCCACTGCCACCCTGTACACTACCGGGTGGCCGTGCCGGCGGCTGACCAAAGCTACGCCCATAGGACACACCATAGCGCACAATTTCATTCTCTGAGGCCGCAAAATTGATAGGGCGCTCGTCTATCGCGACAAGGCGTCCATCCACGCGAGTAAAGCGGTTCGCAAAGCCTGCCTCCAGTTCAGGGGTCAAGCCCGTAATCAATCCAACAGGGTTGTCACTTTGATTGCGCGCCCAGCTGAAATTAAAGTCCAGACCCTCAAGTTTACTAGGGGAATAACTAAAACCCAAGGTTAAATCGGCGCGGCTTTCTTGGCTCAGGGCGCTGTTGCCGCCGCTAGTGCGGGTCACCAGTACTGTTTGGCCGCTCGCATAATCAAACACCGCGGCATTAGGTGTGGAGATCGTCGGGTTGCCCAATTGCTGGATCGAGGGTGCGCTCTCGGCGTTGTCAACATTGGCCGAGAAGCGCAAATCTGAAATCGGGGACCATGTGAGGCCATAGCCTGTGCTTTGCAGGGCTCCAAAGTCGGTCAAATCGGTAAAGCTGCCCGTCGCGTTCAAACTGAGATCGCCAAAAGCAGCACCAAACTCACTGCGGCGACTGGTGATGGGAACCGATAGCGTCAGGCGCGTCGTGGTATCGCCGCGTGACAAGGCACCGATACTCCGCACACCCAAACGCACTGAGGCGCTATCCAATTGTCGATCAAGGTAGCCGGTGCGGATCGAGCCACGCACCGGTCCAGCAGGGACTTGAAACAAAGCGCCCGTGCCATTGGCTACAAGTTCAACCACCTGACTACGTGACTTAGCGGTTTGAAGCGGCCCATTGGCGATCTCGGTGCGGGTATTGGTGTCGCTGAGATCATAAGCCCCAGATGCGGTCCATTGCCAGCCACGTGTGGCCCCATTCAGTGTCGCGGCCAGACGGCCATTTTGGGCCTGTGAATTGCGCTGTAGTGCCGGTTCGCCCGAACCTAGCGCGCGCAGGCCTAATAGGCTTTCGCTCTGGTTGGTATCAAAGCGCGCATCAAGCGTGGCGCCCATAGTTTCACCAATGCCACGGGCATAAGTTACGCTACCAGAGGTTGTTATTGCTTCGGGCAACAGCGTTCGAAAGGCGCTATCGGCCAGACCCGCCGTGCGGCTGATACCGCGCTGGGCTTCGGTAATCGCATTGGCTTTGGTGACCTCAAGGTTAGCTGACACCCGGCCCTTTTCAGTAATGTGCACATAATTGACTTCCAGATCGTCTTCTGAGCGATCAGCATCAGCACTGAGCCCCAGCGACGCCTCAAAGGTCAGCGCTTTAAACTGTGGCCGCAAAATGAAATTGACGACCCGTTGATCGGCTGCAAAGCCATATTGAAGAGCGGTCGCCTCCGGAAACACCTCAACGCGCAATATCGCTTCAGACGGTAAGGACCTGATCTCAGCAAAGCCCGATATCCGCCGACCATTGAGCAGCACAACCGGTTGCCCGCCACCCCGACCCCGCCCGGTACCGGCGCGCGCCCCCAGATTGGACAAAATCTCGGACACGTTTGAAGCGCCTAAAGCGCGAATATCCAGAGGCGATAGGGTGGTCTCGGCCACCGCAGTGCCCGGCACACTGTTAACCCCCCTTTGAGCGGTTACCACGACGACTTCAGAATCATCGGCGGGTCGGTCGGGTGGCGCGGCTTGGGGCAAAGGGTTCGGCATCGGAGCCGCTTGAGCCCATAAGCCTGCGGGTAATATTGTTGTGCAACTGATCAATAGAAATGATTTTAAAGACATGGGCGTCACCTAGCGCAATTTGAGCTTCACTCAAGCTCAAGTCCGAAAATGTCACTGAAACGTGTCAAACGTTTCGAGCGCCTCATTCCGTCGCCGCCGACTGCAGATCAAGTGCACAATCCTCAGCACATGCCTTCAAACATTGACGACAGCGCGCGGCGCGACCATACCCCCAGCCCAGAAGTGGGGATTGAAATGACAAGTTCTAACTCTGACGATAAGCGCCCTTTATCGCCTCATTTAGGGATTTGGCGCTGGCATGTGACCATGGCGACGTCGATTTTCCATCGGGCATCTGGTGTTGCCCTTTATGTCGGGGCGCTGATACTCACAGCTTGGCTGGCGGCGCTGGCGGGTGGGGGGCAATCCTATGGCGCCTTTATGGGCGTGCTTCAAAATCCTCTTGGGCTTCTGGTCCTGTTTGGTATTACAACCGCAGCTTGTTATCATCTGGCAAATGGCATTCGGCATTTGGTTTGGGATGCCGGCAAGGGCTTTGCGCCCAAAACCTCGAATGCATCGGGATGGGCAACCATTATTTTTGGCGCGCTGGGCGGGGTCACGGTCTTCGCGCTCGCGTTTCTGGTTTAGGCATCCTTTTGCGATAAGGACGGATACGGATTATGACAAACTCTCTTCGAACCCCATTGTCACGGGCGCGCGGCCTTGGCTCGGCCAAATCAGGTGTCGGTCATTTCATCCAACAACGCGCCAGCGCCATGTTTCTGGCGGCCTTGCTGCCATGGTTTGCCTTATCGCTCATCATCAATACGGACGGCAGTTTCCCCTCGGTCGCCAGCTGGCTGGCCCAATCCTTTAATGCTGCGGGGACTTTGTTGCTGGTGTTGACCGCTCTTTTTCACATGCGTTTGGGTATGCAAACCATTATTGAGGACTACATCCAAACGCCTGTAGCGCGCACATTGGCCATGCTCGTCAACACGGCCGTGCCCGCTATTTTAGCCAGTGTTGCGGCCTTGTCTGTCGCCAAAGTTTTCGTTGGAGCCTAGTCCATGACCAGTAATTATCAGTGGAATGATCACACTTTTGACGTGGTTGTCGTCGGTGCGGGTGGTTCTGGTCTTCGGGCCGCTTTGGGCTCGGCACAAGCGGGCCTCAAGACCGCGTGTATTTCGAAGGTCTTTCCTACCCGCTCTCACACAGTCGCAGCCCAAGGCGGCATTTCAGCGGCACTCGGCAATATGGGCGAGGATGACTGGCGCTGGCATATGTATGACACTGTCAAGGGATCAGATTGGTTGGGCGATCAGGATTCCATCGAATATCTAACCCGCAATGCGCCTGCCGCCGTTTATGAACTTGACCATATGGGTGTGCCTTTCTCGCGCACCGATGAGGGTAAAATCTATCAACGCGCCTTTGGCGGCATGACCCGCAATTTTGGCGAAGCCCCCGTTCAGCGCACCTGTGCTGCCGCTGACCGCACCGGCCACGCCATCCTGCACACGCTTTACGGCAACAGCCTCAAATACGACGTCGAGTTTTTTATCGAATATTTCGCCCTTGATCTGATCATGGATGATACAGGCGCTTGTGTTGGCGTCACGGCTTGGGAATTGGCGACGGGCAAATTGCATCGCTTTCGCGCCCAGCGCACCGTGCTGGCGACCGGTGGTTATGGTCGCGCTTATTTCAGCTGCACCAGCGCCCACACCTGCACAGGCGATGGCAATGCCATGGTGTTGCGGGCAGGCTTGCCTTTGCAGGATATGGAGTTTGTACAATTCCACCCAACCGGCATTTATGGCGCAGGCTGCCTCATTACTGAAGGCGCGCGTGGCGAAGGCGGGTATCTGACCAATTCAGAAGGTGAGCGCTTTATGGAGCGTTATGCCCCCACCGTTAAGGACCTTGCGCCGCGCGACATGGTCAGCCGCGCCATGACGATGGAAATCCGCGACGGGCGCGGCGTAGGCCCCGGTAAGGACCACATCCACCTCCACCTCGACCATCTTGACCCCGCCATGTTGGCTGAGCGTCTGCCCGGCATTTCAGAAAGCGCCAAAGTGTTTGCGGGCGTTGACGTCACCAAAGAGCCTATCCCCGTGCTACCGACCGTACATTACAACATGGGCGGCATTCCCACCAATTATCACGGCGAAGTGCTGACCAAAGTCGGTGGTGACCCTGATCAAGTTGTGCAAGGCCTCATGGCGGTGGGCGAAGCGGCCTGTGTGTCGGTGCATGGGGCCAATCGTTTGGGTTCAAATTCTCTCATTGACCTCGTGGTCTTTGGCCGCGCCGTTGGCTTACGGGTTGGCGAAACGGTTCAATCTGGGGCGCGTCAGCGCGAGCTGACCGATGAAATGACGGCGTCTCATTTGGCGCGTCTGGATAAGTTCCGCAACGCCAAGGGCGGCACGCCGACATCGTCTCTGCGCCTCAACATGCAAAAAGTCATGCAAAACCATTGTGCCGTTTATCGCACCGGCGAAACCCTCGACGAGGGCTGCAAACTAATGGACGATATTCACGCAGGCTCACCCGATATCGCCATCACCGACCGCTCCATGATCTGGAACTCTGACCTCGCCGAAGCTCTAGAATATGACAACCTCTTGAGCCAAGCCATGGTCACCATGTATGGCGCCGCCAACCGCACCGAAAGCCGCGGCGCCCACGCCCGCGAAGACTATGCCGACCGCGACGATGTTGAGTGGATGAAGCACACATTGGCTTGGTATGACGAAGCCACCGGCAAAGTCAAAATCGACTATCGCCCCGTGCATATGAACACCATGAGCAATGACGTGGCGACCATACCGCCTAAGGCGCGCGTTTATTGATGGGGATATTGCACTTTTCGTTTAGGAATAGATGTTTCTTCCTCTATTCTTAGCGGATCTCGACATTGGGGATTTTAACATACCAACTTGCGAGATTTTGAAGTTCCCTTTGTTGGGCTTTGGAAAATCTGCCGCCGTTCGGTGAAGACCAGACCTCTCCGTGATAAGGGTTGATTGGTAACGGATCAAAGCCAACCATGAATCCGGCATTGCGTATTTGCCCAGCGGAAAAAACTACTGATCCGGTAAATCGTAGTGTAGTGACGTACTCGCGCGGGTTAATTTCTGCGGCAAGGATTAACCGTTTTACATCGACGGACATACCGCCGTTCGGCTCTGAAGATGCCTGAAAAGCCTGCGTTGAAATTCGCCTGCAGTTCAAGTTATTGTCTTGGACG
This sequence comes from Hyphomonadaceae bacterium, assembly GCA_040378245.1. Taxonomy (GTDB): domain Bacteria; phylum Pseudomonadota; class Alphaproteobacteria; order Caulobacterales; family Aquidulcibacteraceae; genus Aquidulcibacter. The sequence goes on from JBEINE010000121.1 coordinate 8,911, forward strand.
ATCTGCTGATCACTAATCCGACGGATCAAACAATCATTTGCGAGAATTTCAGGTTCGTCATACGGAAGGAGTTCCAAGGTGACTAGGCCCCGACCACCTGAGGAACATTTGCGTCACGAAGTCTCCTTATTTGACGCGATAGTTCAGTAAAATCGTTTGTAAATTCAAATTCATCCTCTTGATTATTGGCAATATTGAACAGCGTAGCTGTAACTTTGTAAGGCGCAAGAACTTCGACCTCAAGGTCAAAACCACCTTCGTGCCATTCTAACTGGATACTGCCATTTTGGCCTGGTACAAGCTGGGGTGGAGGCAAACCCTCGATAGTCATTCTTTCCA
>JBEINE010000151.1:0-7261 GCA_040378245.1 Hyphomonadaceae bacterium
CACCAATTACTTCAATGTATAAAATGGCTTCTTTGTTGGGTTTCCACAGGCACGCAGCCTGCCTCGCTCAATGCTCGGTTCCTTCGCTTCGCTCGGACTATGGTTCGAGTCTATAACGCTTCTGGGCACTATTTTCTTCAAGGGAGAAAATGGCTTTTTTGTTGGCGTTCCACCGCACGCATGCGGACCTGTTCATGGCCCGCAGTTGGATTACCTATAACTTGGCTTCGATGGCCTCAGGTCAGCTGGATTGGCGCGCCGAAGCGGCCCCGATTTGGTAAGACGGTCGACAGGTCACTATCAGACACGCCGAACCACTTGCCGATTGCTACGGCCGATTGCTCGATTGCGAAGTCAGGAATCAGGCCGGGGCTGACCGCCGTCAGGTTGGGGCTATTGTTGCTGAGCACCGGCAGTTCGCCTAAAAGCCTGCCGCCCTTAATGCCGCCGCCCATGAAGAATTGGACGCCGCCCCAACCGTGATCGGATCCATCAATGTTAGACGCGACCGATCGTCCGAATTCCGAGGTGGTGAACACCAGCACCTTGTCGCGCATGCCAAGCTCGCCCAAGGCATCATCGAGATAGCCCATAGCGGCGTCGAGCTGTGCGAGGAGGGCTTGCATCTGTCCGTTCAGGCCCGAATGAAGATCAAACCCAAACAAATCAAGATAGAAAACTTGCCGCTTTAAATTAAACTTCTGTCTTTGCTTGATCATTCGCGCTACAACCCGGGTTTGCTGAATTAGCAAATTCTCCTCATATGTCCGCTTCAAATTGCCCGGACGCGGTTTTTGAATAATCGGGAGATCATTTTTGACTTCATCGAGGGCAGCCTGAATTTGGTTGACGCCTTCGTAGGTTCGCGTGGTAAGATTCGTATATTGTTTCATCAAGAGATGGTCAGAGACCTGTTCAGTCTGGATAAGGCGAGCGAAATCACCGCCAGCAGGCGAGCCGAGATAAACAGACTGATTGGCGCGTATGCCAGCAAAATTCTCCACGATGCCGTCCGGATAGATTCTGAATTGTTCGGTCGCCATGCCCGCCCCAAAAGGACTGAATGCGCCGGTGAGAATGCTGGTGAAGGCAGTGTTCTTGCCGCCAGTCAGCATATCCATCATGCGGCCGCCCCAGCCATAGCGGGCTCCTTCGATGCCGAGCGTATGCCAAACGGAATTTCCATCATTGTGCGAGAAGGCTCCCATCGGTGCCAGCTTGGATCGGTTCGCAAGCTGTTCCCGCGTGACAACTTCTTCGAGAGGGCCAACATTTGGAACAATAGCCAAACGCCCGGCATTGTAAATAGACTGAAGATTAATCAGAGCTGGGTGCATGGCCACCGTCCGCCCGTTGATCGATGATGTGGCAATAGGTAGGAGTGTTGATGCCGCGGGCATCAGGTCGGCGCGGTTTTGCTGCAGATACGCGACACTGGCCGTGTCCGTCGGTACAAGTGTGTGGAAATTGTCCAGCCCCCCTGACAAATAGATGCAGACAATCGCCTTGTAATCGTCCGTGGCAGCACTGGCACTAGATGCAGCGCTCATCGCAGCGAGTTGAAGCCCCAGCGCCCCGCCAGCGCCAAGCCCAGCAAAGCCTGATGCGGTCTTCAGGAAAGCGCGACGCGAATGAGTTCCAATCGGATTCATGGCATGATGTCCTCTACTCTAACGTTGAATGATGACTTCTGGCATTGTCATGATCAGCGAGATTGCAACGCGTACGCGGCTTTTTAGGATATCGTCCTGTGTAGGCGGCGTTGCTGTCTTGGTATAAGGAACACCCCACTTATCCCATTCCGCAGTATCTGCTTTGGTTGCGCCATTCGCTTTTGATACCGCCTCCACTAACTTATCGCGTCGCGCCTGGCTAATCGTATCGGCAGACAAGACCAATGACAAATAATCGACAAGCTTCTTGGGGTCCTTAGCAAGCTCCGTCAGGCGGGAGAAATCGTATTTGCTAAGCGGCCTAAGGCACGTATTATCACCTGGGCTAACAGAGATGGTTCTTCCAGTGCCACCAAAACGCAAAGTATCATAAACAAAGGCGCTCCAGCGGGTAACCGATTGGGTGTCGAGGATCTGGAACTCCGGTGCGACCAGCCCAGCCTTGTCAATATCTGAACCAGCAGGTGCAAAGCCCGGACGGTAGAAGTTAAAGACAGTAGGAGATTGCAATGGGTCTTGAGAGCCGGTGACCGTTTGAATGCCATAGCTGACAAGACATTCCTGGTTACCAGTTATCGTCATCCATACGCCATTGTTTTTAGCGCTCTTTAGGTCCAGTATCTTGAACATCTGCGAGGCTAACAACACAGGCTCACGCACCTTGCCAAAAGTTGGCTCTTTGGCCTTTACAGGGTCGCGCGCCTCAGGATCCATTAAAATCGACTTGAGGACGGCTTTGAAGTCGCCGCGGACGCCTTGGCCATTGTTGTTCCACACCTTGGCCACCCGCTCGACATAGGCCGGGCTCGGGTTCGAAGTCACAAAGCGCTGGATCAGTTGCTTGCTGAGGAAAGGCCCGACATTTTGATGTGCGGCGATCGTGTCAAGCGCCAGCTTGATGTCGGCGCGCGCTGTTGTTTCGGTAACCTCTTCAGCCTTCTGGGCCGGTATAGTGACGCCTAAAAACTTCTTTTCCTGTTTTGAATGCGGGCCGTCCCAGACATAGCCAGGCACAATCCATTCATAGGCCCACTCCTTGTAGCCGAAATAATTTCGAGTGCTGGGTGGTTTTGTACCATTGACCCCATAGGACACAATTCCAGTAAAGACGCGACTAAGTCCTACGATGTCGTCTTGCGAATAGGTAAGTATCGGCTTGCCGCCTGACAGCTTTCTGGTTCCGTCGGTATTCAGTTCCCACAGCCCGATTGAATAGAGCTGCATGATTTCACGCGCGTAATTTTGGTCTGGAACTAAATCTTTATTGCCTTCCCGGCCACGGTTGAACCAATAGGTCAGGTTTTCACCCATCATCCGGTTGAAAGTTAGGCGATCGATCAAAGCGCGATAATCTAAAAAAGCCTGCTCAGCGAGAATATCCCAATAATAGCTGCGCATATAGGAAGGTTGGTCGGTAGCTAGCGCATAGATTTGCGACAAGGCCCAGACCATGCGCATACGTAACTGGTCCTTGCCGTGGGTTGCCGAGGTCCAGAAGACTGTGGCCGGCATATCGATGCCAAGCGGCCACTCGCCTTGACTGTCAGCCCAATCCAGATGGTTGAACCTGGCTTCAGCAAATTGTTCGTCGAACCACTTATTATAGCCGATGCTCATCAGGCGATCGATCTCGGCATCGGAACCCGGCCCGAAGGTGGCTTGGCGAAGAAAGCGCACAGCTTCGGCGCGAGTCGCTGGCTTAACTACATCGACAGGTGTCGAAGGTGCCCCAGGTGTCGCAGGTACCGCGGGCGTAACGGGTGTCGAGGGCAACGAGCTGACGGCTCCAGAACCGCTGCTTGGGCTATCGCCCCCACCGCCCCCGCCGCACGCGCTAAGCAAGCTCATCGAGAGCATTGAAACGGTCAAAAGCCCACCAAACCGACTAAATAAGATCCTGCCGAGCATCGTCACACATCCATTCCGATTACCAAAGCTTGTCTAGGGTCAAAAACTTAACAAAAAAAAAAATCTTTGAGTTAAGGCCAGTTTAATGAGTTAACACGGCTAAATTACGGCTAAATGCAAGGATTGATCGTGTTTATCTCTTAACCTAACATAGGGGTCCCATTTCCGCGTCTGCAAAGAGGTCAAGTGCTGGATCATGTTCCAGAGCGCGACGTAATAGGTGTCTGGCGTTAAATGATGCCGGTTAGAGTTCAGTTTGTATCTCGACACCATTTTTGTCAGTTGGACCGCGGCAGTCCTCTGCCGCATTTCCAAGTTTAAGCGGCGCAGGAGTGACGCGGTCCGCAGCTGCATGAAAGCAAAGGAGCGCGCAGCACCAGCTGCGCATCTTTGCCTTAAGCTGTTGTGTTGACTGAAAAATTGCGCAGCTGGTGCTGCGCGCTCCCTTGCGTTGTGACACTGATATGGATGGCGTGAAAGAGCCGTTGGTCCAAATCAGAACCCTACTCACCCACCGCCCGCTCCCGAAACGGATGGGCCTTATAAATCCCTAAAATCTTCAGCTCGGCGGAGAAAAACTCAAGCTCTTGGATGGCGAGTGCGACATTGCGGTGGCTCGGGTGCCCCTCGATATCAGCGTAGAATTGCGTGGCGTTAAAGCTGCCGCCGACTTGATAGCTTTCGAGCTTGGTCATATTGACGCCATTTGTCGCAAAGCCGCCCAGCGCTTTATAAAGGGCGGCTGGAATATTGCGGACTTGAAAGACAAAACTGGTCACGCACTTGCCGTCTTCGGGTTCAGCGTCGTCGGGATTGGCGGCGAGGATCACAAATCGCGTCGCATTATGGCGCTCATCTTCGACGTCGGGGCGCAAGATCGGCAAGTCATAAAAGGCCGCCGCCAGAGTTGAGCCAAGCGCAGCGATTGATTTATCACCCATTTCGCTGATTTCGCGCACCGCCCCTGCTGTATCGGCCGTTTTGACGGCTTCGGCACCGAGTTCACGGATAATCCGGCGGCATTGGCCCAGCGCCATGGGGTGGGAGCGGATTTTCTTGATGTCCGCAAGGCTCGAGCCCTTCACACCGATCAATTGATGGTGGATGGGGGCGAAGTATTCGCCAACAATGTAAAGGCCGGATAAGGGCAAGAGGTGGTGCACGTCGCCAACGCGCCCGGCTAAAGTGTTCTCTCTATCGCAATCATCGCCCGCACCGCCTCGCCCGAGGATACAGCCGCGAAGGCGTCCTCAAAAGTTTGGCATGGCAAAGGTTCAAGAGATGGGCAGGCCGCTTTGGCGGCGGCATGGGAATTGGCACCTAATTCGCCTTGGAACGCGATCTTGCCTTCAACAAACTCACTCACAAACCTTGCTCCCGATACCAAGCACGCGCACTCTCAAGATGCTGGGCTGTGTCCACGCCTTTTGGGAAATCGTCAACTAGGCTAGCCACAATCGTCATCCCCATTTCCAGCGCGCGCAATTGCTCAAGCTTTTCGCGCTGTTCCAAGGGTGAGGGTGGTGCTGCAACAAAGCGAGCCAGGGCCGCACGCCGCCATACATAAAGACCAACATGGCGCAGAATAGACCCCTGCCCCCACGGCGCATTGGCGCGGGTAAAATAGAGGCACCGACCGCTCGCTAAGCCCGGCGCAACTGACACAATCGCTTTGACCAGATCGGGATCTGTTTTGTCAGCATCAGCGTTAGACAGTGAAACCAAAGTCGCCAAATCAGCGTCGGGATAAGCATCAAGCGTTGATAAAGCCGTCGTCAACAAAGCGGGATCAAACGTCGGCATATCGCCTTGCAAATTGATGATCGGGTCAAATTGCCCTTGGGGATCGAGCTCAAGCAGCGCCGCATAAATCCGGTCTGAGCCCGACGGCAGGTCCGGGTCAGTCAGTACCGCCAGCGCGCCAGCCTCTCGCGCAGGGCCTAAAATCGCCGCGTCGCCCGCTGCCACGGCAACCGCCCCAAGTCCCGCCAAATGAGCGCGCTCAATCACACGGACAATCATCGGCCGGCCCTCAATATCGGCGAGCGGCTTTCCAGGTAGTCTGGTTGCAGCCAGCCGGGCGGGAATAATGATGAGGGGTGCAGGCATGGGGCGCACTTAGCGGCATGCACAGTGATATGCCAATAGGGGAAAGCGGAGAATGTATCATCGTTTGACACAGGTATATTCAGACGTTGAAATCGTCGATTATCATTAGGAGGAACATATGAGCCTGCTGAAATCACCACTTCATCCTGGCGAAGTTCTCAAAGAGCTTTGTCTTGCTCCTTTGGGCATAGGCCCATCGCCCTTGCTCATCGTCTGGGCGTGCCCCGCACGCGGATAGAGCGGCTGGTCAAGGGCACCACGAGCTTGACGCCTGATACAGCCTTGCGCCTTGCGCGCGCCTTCAATACCACCCCTCATTATTGGATGAATATGCAAGTGAATTTTGATATGGCGCTCGCCTCCAAGTCCATCGATGTAGAGGGCATTGCACCTCTCTTAACCGCTTAAACTGAGGACCCCCATAAGAACCCGCCTAGGGCCTGTGCCCACGCCAGCTGCGACAGCGCGTCCTGTTGAAAATGGCGGGGGTGCGTGTCATAGCAACACCCAGCGCGCTGCCAGCGGTAAAAAGCCTTGAATTGGGCTGATTTTGACGTGTCGGGAGCCAAAACATCAGATGAGACATCAGGAATAGAAGAGAAGATATGAGCAGCAATAATCTGTGGTTCAATATGGTCGCGGGCGCAGTTTTGGCGACGGGCCTTGGTATTATGGGTTTGCGGGAGGTTGGCAAGATGGTTTACGCAAATGACCAGGAGGCCATCGGCTATCCAGTCGAAGTCGCAGAAGCCGCCCCAGCTGGTGAGGCCGCCGCAGGTCCAGAATTGCTGCCCGACTGGGGTACCGTTCTTGCAGACCCAGCCCAACTGACGACCTTGATTGCTGAAGGGGACAAGCTGCACAAGGTGTGCGCGTCGTGCCACAATGTTGAGCCCGGTGGTGCCAATAAGACAGGTCCGCTTTTGTATGGGGTATTTGGTCGCGCGGCAGGTGCTCATCCTGGCTTTGCCTATTCGGAGGCCATGAAAGCCTATGGCAAAGCGTGGGATTATGATGGGCTCTACAATTTCTTGAAGGCACCTAAAACCTATATCAAGGGCACGGCCATGGCCTATGCCGGCATGTCCAAACAGTCGGACCGCATTGCAGTGGTAGCCTATTTGCACTCATTGTCCCCAAGTCCAGCCGCCATTCCCGCTCCCGACCCATCTCGTAACCCTGCGACAGCGGCCGCGGCTGCGGCGGCACCTGCTGCCCCTGCGGCTGGCGCGCCTGCACCTGAAGCCCCTGCGGCGGCGGCGGCTGCTGCACCCGCACCTGAACCAGCAACGGCAAAATAAACTGGGTTTTGAAAGCCTAAGCTATACTTCCTGCACAATAGGTCCAACGAAAAGACCATTTATCATTCTGTGGAGACGATCTCATGAAAGTTCTCGTGCCTGTTAAACGGGTGGTTGATTATAACGTCAAAGTTCGTGTGAAGCCCGATCAAACAGGCGTCACCCCGACCGTCTCGAACTGGACGATGATCGGAAACACCGCTACCACCGCAAACGGTATGATCGGCATGCTCTTCCGCGCAAATTCGGGTGGCAATGTGTCGAATGCCC
>JBEINE010000281.1:0-2329 GCA_040378245.1 Hyphomonadaceae bacterium
CCGCCTTCGCCAAAGTCATGGTGATCGCCGCCGTCAGCGTCGTCTTGCCATGATCAACGTGACCAATCGTGCCAATGTTGCAGTGCGGCTTCGCCCGTACAAACTTTTCCTTCGCCATTGTTTCGTCTCTCGTTTCTGTATCAAGTTAAGATGAAAAGGGGAGGCGGGGGTTTAGCCCGCCAATTTTGCAAGCACTTCAGCGCTGACCGCGCGTGGCACTTCTTCATAATGGTCAAATGACATGGAGAAGGACGCACGACCCGAAGAGAATGAGCGCAGTTGGTTCACATAGCCGAACATATTTGCCAATGGCACCATGGCGTTGACCACATTGGCATTGCCGCGCATGTCTTGGCCTTGGATCATACCGCGCCGTGAGTTCAAATCACCAATAACTGAACCGGTGAATTCCTCAGGGCTGACCACTTCGACTTTCATGATGGGCTCAAGCAAGCGGGGATCGCCATGTTGCTTCAACTCACGGAAAGCAGCGCGGGCTGCGATTTCAAACGCCAAGACGCTGGAGTCAACATCATGGAAAGCCCCGTCAATCAAGGTTGCCTTTAAATCAATCAGCGGGAAGCCAGCCAAAAGACCGTTAGACACTGAGCTTTCAAGGCCCTTGATAACGCCTGGAATGAATTCCTTAGGCACCGATCCACCGACGATCTGGCTTTCAAACGTAAAGCCAGTACCAGGATCACCAGGTTCAAAGATCAATTTGATGCGCGCGAACTGGCCCGTACCGCCGGTTTGCTTTTTGTGGGTATAGTCAATCTCGGCGCGCTTGTTGATCTTCTCGCGATACGCCACTTTTGGCTGACCGACATTGGCATCGACGTCATAGGTACGACGCAATATGTCGACCTTGATGTCCAAGTGAAGCTCACCCATGCCGCGCAGGATCGTCTGACCGCTCTCTTGGTCTGTAGATACGCGGAACGAAGGATCTTCATTGGCCAGTTTCGCCAACGCGAGACCGAGCTTTTCTTGATCGGCTTTTGATTTAGGCTCAATCGCGATTTCGATAACAGGCTCAGGGAATTCCATGCGCTCAAGGATTACGGGCTTCAACGGATCGCACAATGTGTCGCCTGTGCGCACTTCTTTGAGGCCAGCCAAAGCCACAATATCGCCAGCATAGGCTTCTTTCACATCTTCGCGGTTGTTGGCATGCATCAATAGCATCCGGCCGATACGCTCTTTCTTGTCCCGCGATGAGTTCAAGACGCCATCACCGGTGGTGCATTTGCCCGAATAGACGCGGCAGAAGGTGATCGTGCCGACAAATTTGTCGTCCATGATCTTGAACGCCAACATCGAGAAGGGGTCTTCGTCGGTTGGCTGACGGCTGGTTTCTTCATCAGTTTTAAAGTCGATAGCCTTGATGCCTTCGCGGTCAGCAGGCGAAGGCAGATAATCGACAACTGCGTCCAACAATGGCTGCACGCCTTTGTTCTTGAAGGCCGATCCGCACAGAATCGGGTGGAAAGCGCGGCGACGAACGGCCGTACGGATCAAGCGCTTAATGGTGGCTTCGTCAGGCTCAATGCCTTCGAGATATTCCATCATCACTTCATCGTCCATCTCAACGACGGCTTCGAGCATCTTGTGGCGATATTCCTTGGCTTGCTCCAACATATCGGCCGGAATGTCTTCGATGTTGAACTTGGCCCCAAGGCTTTCGTCCAACCAGACGATGGCTTTCATGGCAATCAGATCGATTACGCCCTTGAAATTATTCTCGGAACCGATGGGCAATTGCAGACAAACGGGCTTGCCGCCAACACGCGAGACAATCTCGCTGACGCAATTGTAAAAATCAGCGCCAATCTTATCCATCTTATTGACGAACACGATCCGCGGCACGTCATATTTGTCAGCTTGACGCCACACGGTTTCGGTTTGCGGCTCCACACCTTGGTTGCCGTCGAGAACGCAAATCGCCCCGTCCAACACGCGCAGCGACCGCTCAACTTCAATCGTAAAGTCAACGTGGCCCGGGGTGTCGATGATGTTCAGCCGCTTTTCGCGCCAGAAGCAGGTGGTAGCCGCCGAGGTGATGGTGATGCCGCGCTCTTGTTCTTGCGTCATCCAGTCCATCGTGGCCGCACCATCATGGACTTCACCAATCTTGTGGGACTTGCCAGTATAATACAACACGCGCTCAGTCGTCGTGGTTTTACCCGCGTCAATGTGCGCCATGATGCCGAAATTGCGATAATCAGAAATCGCGTGGGTCCGAGGCATAAGAATTCCCTTTCAGGGGGTCGAGTATCTGTGCTGATCTTACCAGCGATAGTGCGAGAATGCGCGGTTGGCTTCTGCC
>JBEINE010000305.1:0-1661 GCA_040378245.1 Hyphomonadaceae bacterium
CGATATTGGGGGAGTCCGGATTGATGCCGGCACTGGGATCAAAAGCAGCCCCAATCTGATTGCCCGCCCCATCGTCGCGGGTTGAAGGCACTTGCTCAATCTCGGCTATCGCAAGGCTGGTCGTTGCCAGCACAAGACCGGGCGAGACGACGCCGCCCTTGGCATCAATCACACGCGCATCTGCCGGGATCGCAATACCTGCCCCGACAGCCAGAATACGGCCATCGTCCATGACCAAGGTCCTATTGGCGATAGACCCTGCCGGTCCTGCTGTTTCAATGCGCGCATTTGTAATGGCGACTGGTCCACCAAGTGCAAGAGTTGGTATCGCACAGGCTATAGCGGAAAAAAGAACGGCGCGTATCATTGGCCTTGCTCCGGATTAGGGCGTCCTAGATCAAAGTCTGAACGGGCGTGGGTGGCAGGGTCTGCACGGTTAAAGGCGATACCACCGTCGATAAAGACAATGTCGGTTAGGGCGAAAGTCGAAAACGGATCGCGATTCCACAACACAATGTCAGCCATCTTGCCAACTTCCAGCGAGCCCGTGCGTGCGCCAATCCCCATGGCGCGGGCTGGATTTGCCGTAATCCATTTAATCGCATCACTGCGTGAAACAGGAATACCGGCACGCGCCGCCGCCCCCATGGCAATTGCGGCCTCTTGGTTAAGGTGCTGGATCATAGTGGCATCATCGGAATGAATGATGGTGCAAGCCCCGTGAGCCTGCAAAATGCCCGCATTTTCGGCAATTCCATCAAGGCTTTCCATCTTAAAGCCTTGCCAATCCGCCCAAGTGGCTGAGCAAATATCTTCCTCACGCAGTCGAGCCGCCAGTTTATAGGCTTCAGAAGAATGGTGGAAGGTGGTGATACGATAACCAAATTCGCGCGCCATATCGATCATATTGGCCATCTCATCGGCGCGATAGCAGTGGTTTTGGATCAGAATTTCGCCGTTTAATGCCCCCGCTAACGTTTCGAGCCTCAAGTCACGTTTCGGCGGATCACCGGCATCTTCGTCAGCGGCCAATTTTGCGCGGTAGTCAGCCCATTTGCGATTATACTCCGCAGCATCAATCCAGGCACGCCGGGCGGCGGCGACATTGCCCATGCGCGTAGAAGGTGCCCTCGTTCTGCTGCCGTAAACCCGCTTTGGATTCTCGCCACAGGCCATTTTGAGACCATAGGGCGCGTCAGGAAACTTCATCCCCTGCTGGGTGATTGAAGGCACATTCTTGAGCGTAATTGAGCGACCGCCAAACAAGTTTGCCGATCCTGGCAAGATCAAAAGCGATGTGATCCCGCCTTCTCGCGCACGATTAAAGCCCGGATCTTGAGGCCAGATGGAATGCTCGGCCCAAACCTCAGCTGTATTGGGGTCTGTGGCTTCATTACCATCGGAATTAGCCTGAACGCCGGGACTGGGGTACACACCAAGGTGGGAGTGGATGTCGATAATGCCCGGCGTCACAAACTTGCCGCGTCCGTCAATACGCTTCGCGCCTTCGGGTATGACAACATTGGAACCCACAGCAACGATCTTACCTTCGGCAAACAAAATCGTACCATTTTCAATTTCTTGACCTGCCGCCGTTAGGATTGTTGCCCCGACAATTGCCGTCATCACACTGGGCAATGGCTTATATGTAGAAGGGAAGC
>JBEINE010000073.1:0-13734 GCA_040378245.1 Hyphomonadaceae bacterium
AATGTCGGACATCACCAAACAAAGACCCGTCCGATGTCGTTGACTTTACTGAGGTTGGGTTGTCAAACTGAGTGATTCCACCCTGGCCACCTGGCGTTTGGCCGAGCTCTAAAGAGAAAGCCTGAGCTGCCAAGCCTGTATTGACGCCCCAGGTGATGGTGCCGGCAGGAGCCGGGCCAGGCGCGAAAGCACCAATCGTGAATGGACCCAGAAGACTGGCTGAAGTCGCCGTTGTGTCGAGCGCGCCATTTGGCGTGAACGCCAAGGTGCCTGTAGCAATTTGACCATTAACAAGGGGTGTACCGGAATTGATGTCCGCCGCGTCAGCGGCATAAATCTCCACATTCCAGCGATTGGCAGTTGCCGACTTGAGCAATCCGATATTGAACGTTTTGAGGCCACCAAGACTATCGTAAACTTGAATTGACCAATTCACATCAGGTTTGACAGCGCCAGAGGCCATATTGTTGGCCGACGTGCCCGCCGCATAAGTCGCCGCCGCCGCTTGAACGGGTTGGCTGGATTTAAGATTACCACTGATGCCTGCGGTTGTTGATGCAACTGCGGCGCCAGAAATGGCATTGAGATTGACGGTTTCCAACAATCCCAGATCGCTGGAGCTGGTTCTAAACGTGCCATCGGGTTGGACTTTCCAGCCCTGCAAATAATGACCAGCTTGGTTGACGAGGTCACCGTCTTCATTCGGCGTAAAAGACCCAACACGGGTGAAAGCAATTTTGTCGGGATTGTCCAAATCAGCTTTACTCGGCTTAACGACAAAAAATCCTAACCCTTGTAGTGCGAGGTCGGTTTTCGCCCCCGTCGTGGTTAAGTCGCCCTGATCGCGGATCAGCTGACGATTGTCGGCCTTAACGCCGCCGATATTATAGCGCGTGCTAAAGCCCTGAGCGCTCACCAATCGTGTAAAGTCAGTGCGGTTGCGCTTATACCCTGTGGTATTGACGTTGGCGATATTATTAGAAATCGCACCCATCGCATTTGAGTTGGCAACGAGACCCGAAACGCCCGCCGCCATTGCGTTATTAATTGACATAAACTGCTCCTAGTTTTTGTTCTTCTTAGGAGCTTTCTGCCCTTCCACCATGACTAACAAACTAGCAGAATATTGTTGATTTTTAGTTGATTTTTTGGTGAATAATGTGTCCAAACTGACTCTTTTTTCGGCGGACTTTTAGAAGGGATGAGGCTGTCAGTCTTTATCACTTCGAGCCAATTTTCGTAATCGATGAGAGCGGTATGGATGAACCCCCAAGTGTTACCGACGGGCTTGAACCTGACAAGTCAACTCCGGTAATGATGCCACGCTGCGTTATAGTGCCTGTGATGGGCTGACCATCTGCACCCGTTGCTTTAATCTCCAGGCGATAAGTTCCAGCCTTAACGGGTTGACCTGCCTGATTTTTTCCATCCCATTTGAAAGATTTCTCGCCAACCGTGGTTTCACCCTGGGCCGTGGCAACAACAAGTCCTTTGGAATCAAGAACACGAAGCGACACGGTTTGTGCTGATTTGGGGATTTCATAATTCCAAGAGCTACTTCCACCGGCAGCTATGGTGGCTGTTGCCGAATTGGCGGTCGCCTCTTTATCCAGATAGGCAACTGCCGTCGCGCCAGCGCTCAATTTGCTGTTATCATTTAGCGTCTTAAGCAGATCATTAGTTTTCAATTGCTGCTCAACGCCGGAAAACTGGACCAACTGATTGGTAAAGTCCTTGCTGTCGAGTGGGGATAGCGGGTCTTGATTCTTTAATTGCGCCGTCAACAGAGTTAGGAAGGTTTGAAAATTATTTGCCAAGCTGGCTTGCCCGGTCGTGGACTTGGTCGTAGCGGCATTTGTGGCGGCGGTATTGGTTGAGTTTGTCGGTGTGATCGTCGTCATGGGATTATCTTTCAGCGTGAGAAGAATGATTAGACAGTCAAAGCGATGCGCACGCGCTGCCAACGTTGAAACGGGTCGTTGGCTACAGCGACATGAGTCAAGGGATCTTTGGAGACGGGGTCGAGGGCTTGGATTTCATTTGAACTGAGGCTCGCAAGGTGCTGTCCGTGATGATCGCCTGATCCTTGATGTTGGCCGCCCGAGGGATCATTCATTTGAAATGTGAGACCATTGTCGTCGAGATCCAGACCGGCTTCCCTCAAGGCACCAACAAGATCACGGGCAGAACGAATAAGATCGGCGAGCGCTTCGGGTCTATCAGCAGAAACAACCGCACGAACTTTCTTGTCGGCTCCAACGGTCATTTTAACATCCACTTTACCCAGCTCGGGTGGGTCAAGGCGCATCGTGAATTGACGTGAGCCACTGTCAAAGCGGCGCATCATGGTGGCGGCCAACATCGGAATGGAGTGCGGGGCCAATTGGGGTGTGCGTTGGGCTGGGTCAGCAACTGGCGTTGGGGTTCCCTGATTGGCCGTAACACCCATGCCCTCGCCAGACTCAACGGACATCGACGCGAAATCGGGCGCTTGGTTAGATGTGTTCGCTGCCATCTGTGTAGGAGTCTCAGCCTCTTTTGCCACGACGGCCACCCGCGGCACAACGCCCCCATTAACTGAGGTTGAGCCTGTCAAAGTTGAGGCTTGAGGTGACGAAGCTGAACCTTCGCTTGAAAAAGTCGTCGCAGCCTCGCTTTTGAGCGCGGCCATTTGTCCTGCATTGGAGCGATTAGCCGCGAGTGTTGCCGCATTGGTCACGATGTTAGCGGGTTGGTCGGGTTGGGCGGCGCCCAACTGGTTTGCCAAGGCTGCCTGCTGGACCTTGATGGCGTTATCTTGCGCCTGATTTGAAGGAGCTGACGCGACTTGACCTGTTGGCGCCTTATCAGCAGCGATTAAGGTAACGGCGCTGGGTGGCGATGCATCAGGCTTGGAAACCTCCGGGTTCGTGTTTGAGCCCACAGGTGTTAGAGGCATTGAGGGGGTTGCGGCCTCGGGTGCATGGATTTGGGAGGGGGTGCCATCTGCAACTTTAAGCGCTGTCATGATACCAGCGGTATCGCCTGAGGGGGCGAGCAACGCCTCCCCAGTGCCGGAAATTGCCTCCAACGCCGGGACCCCGCCAGTTGACGCCACCGTGTTGGGCATTGATGGCGAGGTGGTAGCTGCCTGGGTCCCAAGAGTGGTTTGGGCATCAAGCGCAGATGCTGCGGGCAAGTCGGTTGCAATAGCGCCTTGAAACTGTGCCAAAGGGCTTGTCCCGTCGCTGGGAATAGCTTGTGCACCCTTATCCGCCACGCCTGATGCGAAAGCCTGAGTGCTGACAAAAGTCGGAACTCCCGCGGGGTCTTGCCCCAACAGGCCCTGCGACGGGTTGAGATTTAGAGCCTGCGACGGAACAGCGCTATCTTGGGGAGCGGACTGAGGTGGCACGACAGTCTGAACTGTGGCCTGTGGCAAGATGGTTTGAGGCGCGACAGCTTGGGACGCGACAGCTTGGGGCTGGACGGCTTGGGACGGAATTGCACCCGCGAGAATAGCATCAAACGCACCTGACGTGGGCGCGCTCTCGTCGCTCAAGGTGGCACCGAGCTTAGCTACGGTCGACTTGCCAAGCCTTGACGTCATCGTCCCGTCATCCATCAAGCCAAACACTGAACTCATCATTTCCATAAGCATTGATTTCCTGCACCCGTCGGGCGACCTGTTAAGCCTAGGCCGCTTTGTGTGTCGAAGGGGGACGCAAGGGGCGTGCCAGTCGCATCTTGCCATAAGTCTATGAAACATTTCAGTTATATTTTTGTTCATACCTCTGTGAGGAGGCAAATTTGGGCCTAGGCAGGCACAGTTTGCCGAGCGGGAAACCAGGGCGTGATTATGAAGTGGTCGATGCGGAAATTGGGTTTGCGCGCGCGTTTATCGCCAGTCCCGCATATAGATATCAACAATTTCATCAATTGGCGTGACCTTTGCTTAGTAGTTTTCAGATTGACTACCAAGGCAGAATCAGCCCGCAGCGGTGCCCATAGTTAAGCATCTGAAATAAAATGCTTTTTCTGTGGGTTTCAGATGTTTTCAGATTTCTGCATGGTGGGTGGAAGGAAAAACCCGCCGTTTCGCTAGGCATTTTTAGCCTAGTCGGAGGGAAGTTTGGTCAGGTAAAGGCGGATGAGAGAATGTCACTAAATTCGATCATGAACATTGCGACCAGCGGGCTATACACGAGCCAGAATGCCATTCGCACGGTCTCCAAAAATGTCGCCAACGTCAACACACCTGGCTATGTCCGCTTGGACCACATGCAGGAAGCGCTCGTAAACGGAACCAAGGGCGCGGGTGTGGATACGCTCACCGTACGGCGCGCCGCGGATCGGTTCTTGCAGGCTGCGTCCTTAACGGCTTCAAGTAGCGCAGGTGGATCCAAAGAGCGCTTTCAATATATGGACGCCTTACAATCGGATTTTGGCGATCCGACCAGTAGCAATTCGATCTTTGCCCAAATCAACGATGCGCTGGGCAGTTTCGAGAAAGCTGTCCTCAATCCGGGGTCCATGACGATCCGAAAGGCCGCCTTGTCGGAGACACAAAATCTTCTCACCCGCCTAAGTCAACTGGGCGGGGAAGTCCAAACGGCGCGTGCCGATGCCGACAGACGGATTGGCGACCAAGTCACTCGTGTCAATAAGATTCTGGTTGAAATCGCCAAGATCAACAAAGAACTGCAGCAGGCAGGCCCCGATGGCGATGTCTCTGGCGCGAAGCAGCGTCAGTCAACCCTGATCGATGAGCTGTCTACGTTCATGGACATTCGCCTCAGTGAGCGTGTCGACGGTACAACCGAAGTCCGCACCAGTGATGGGGTGATGTTGGCGGGCTATGACCACGCGTCCTTGTCATTTTCGCCGTCTGGTCTGGGTGCGACAACATTTGATCGGATCCAGATTCAATATGGGTCTGATACCACCTTACGGCCGTTTGAGCCAAACCTGCAGAGTGGGTCATTGCGCGGCTTGCTGGATGTGCGCGACAAAGACCTCAGTGAGATTGCGCAAGGGATTGGCGAGTTAGCCGGTAAGCTCACCGATGCGCTCAATGCAACGCACAATCAGAATGCAACCCTGCCGCCGCTTGTCAAGGCCAGCGGAATCGACACTGGCCTCTTGGCGAGCGACCGCTTGGGCTTCACAGGCAAAACCACAATTGCCATTGTCGATGCTACCGGTAAACTCCAGCGCCGAATTGATGTTGATTTTGATGCTGGTACCTTAAGCGTGGATGGCGGCGCCAGCACAACTCTGGGCGGTGCGCCTGGCCCTACTATCGGCTCATTTCAATCTGCGCTCAACACCGCCTTGGGCACTTTAGGAACGGCGACTTTCACAAATGGCAAGTTGGAGCTGGTGGCGGCACCACCCGTTCCTGCTTCTGGGCCTGTTAACGGGTTTGTCTTTGACGAACCGGCAACCGGTGGCAGTTTGCGGGGGACTAAAGCGTTCGCCCATTTCTTCGGCCTCAATGATCTTGTCCACTCAAGTACGCCTTCCAGCTTTGCGACGGGTCTCAATGGGGCTGACGCGCATGGTTTTCCCGTTGGCTCCAACCTGAAGTTTTCGATCCGCGGCCCAAATGGTCAGATTTTGCTGAACCGCGATGTGGCGGTTCCCGCCGGCACCGTCACCGATTTGATGAATGCCCTGAATGATGTGACGACAGGGCTTGGACTTTATGGCGGCTTTTCGTTGGACACTAAAGGTCAGATGAAATGGGTCCCCGCCGCCGGTCAAGCTGACATGCGTTTAGATGTTGTCGGTGACGTAGGACCCCGTGGTGCGACAACTCTTGGCTTTGCGCAATTATTCGGTATCTCAGCGACATCGCAGGAAAGCCGCGCGACCAGCTTGTCGATCAATTCAAGCATTGCCGCTGATCCCAGCAAGCTCGCGTTTGCAAAGCCTGATCTAACCGGGGTTACTGTGGGCCAGACTGCCGTCGGCCTTGCCGATAGCAGCGGGGCTCAGGCCCTGTTTAATGTCTCAAAGTCCAAATTTGAGTTTATGGGGCCAAACGGCACCAAAGGCGGCACGATGACCCTCAGTGACTTTGCTTCTGCACTGGGAGCGGACGTGGGTACACGCGCCGCCCAAGCCGAAGCGGATAACACCTCTGCGACTGCATTCTCTGCAGAGGCCGATGCGCGCCGTTCTAATATTGAGGGCGTTAATCTCGACGAGGAATTGGTCAAGCTGACCAGCTATCAACAGGCCTATTCCGCCGCCGCACGTATGATCCGCGCTGCAGATGAGATGTACCAAGCGCTTCTGAATGCCGTCTAGACCTAAGGACTTAGTCAATGACACGGATTTCCACCTACAATCACTTATTCTCTAGCACCGCGGGTATCATGACCGGGCAAGTCAATATGGGCAAAGCCCAAGCCCAAGGCTCGACGGAGAAAGTGGCAACAGACTTGAAAGGCTACGCTCTTGAGGCCGGTCGCTTGCTGTCAGCCAAGACTTATGCAGATCGTTTAGAGCGTCGTGCAGATTCCCTCTCAGCATTGGAGAGCCGTGCTGAAGTCGAAGCGACCGCGATGTCCAGTGCTGTTGATGCGGCCAAAAAGGTGCGCAATGCGATTAGTACAGCGGTTGCCAACAATAATGGCGCAGGCTTTCGCGCCGCTTTGGAACAAGCGCTCGGGACGATTTCGAGCGCCGCCAACATTCAGTTTGATGGCCAGGCTATCTTTGGCGGCAATTGGGGCTATGGCGACCCGTTCACCAGTCCAAGCTTGGACGCTATGGCCGCAGGTGGCCCTGCAGCCGCTGACAGTTATTGGGTTGATACGGGCGAGAACCGAACCGTCATGCTTGACGATGACAACCAAATTCAACTGAGCCCCGGTGCTGAGGAAGTTTTCCGCCCGATTGTGGATTTTTTGCGTGAAGTGCGGACATGGGAAAATGCCAACGCCCCCATATCCGGCAAGTTGACACCCGCCCAAGAGACGTATCTGAAGTCAATCATGCCGCAGATTGCGACTTTGGAGTCAAATCTCATTGGTTTTGAGGCAGCAGCCGGGATCACCGCTAAGCAAATTGAAGACACCGCGCTCACCATCAACGACAAACGGGACACACTCAACAAGGTGATTGGCGATCAGGAAAATGTAAATCTCGCAGAAGTCGCCGCCAAATTGGCTGCTGCGAAAAACCAATATGAAGCCAGCGCATCCATTTTCGGCCAGATGAAGAATATGAATCTGCTGCAATATTTGCGGTAGTCGTCTGTCGCGCCGCTCTGCGAACTCGAACTTCTGAAGCATGAGAATTGCTTGAAGTCGTGGCGCGCGGCAGTCCTCTGCCGCCTTTAAGTCGATATGCGGCAAGGGAGTGCCGCGGTCCGATGCTTTCGCACCCCTTGTTTTTATGCTATCGACCCCTCCTCGCTTCAGGCCTTGAACCTGTGGGGAAGGAGTTACATGGATATCGACACGCTCTGCGTGGGCGCAATGCCGCGCATCAAAACAACCGACTTTCCTGATATTGATCTGGGCTTTGGCAAGCCCCGCGCGCAAACCCGTGTGGTTGTGGCTATGTCAGGGGGCGTGGACTCCTCGGTCGTTGCTGCGCTTGTTCAGGCGGCAGGCTATGAGACGATCGGAATCACGCTGCAACTTTATGATCATGGTGCGGCTTTGAAAAAGCAAGGGGCCTGTTGCGCGGGCCAAGATATTCATGATGCGCGGCGCGTGGCCGACAAGATTGGTATTGCCCATTATGTCTTAGATTATGAGAGCCGATTTAAAGAAGCGGTGATGGATAACTTCGCAGACACCTATCTGGCAGGCTATACACCCATCCCCTGTGTACGGTGCAATCAGTCGGTTAAGTTCAAGGACTTGCTGGAGACCGCTCAGGAGCTGGGGGCAGACTGCCTTGTGACAGGCCACTATGTAGCGCGCGTTGACGGCCCTGAGGGCCCTGAAATGCGCCGCGCCGCCGACGCCGCGCGCGATCAATCTTATTTTTTGTTCGCGACAACGCGCGCGCAATTAGATTTCCTCCGTTTCCCTCTCGCAACCTTACCTAAACCAACAGTGCGCCAAATAGCGCAGACCATGGGCCTTGAAGTGGCGGCAAAGCCCGACAGTCAGGACATTTGCTTCGTACCTGCTGGAAAATATGCTGATATTGTCACAAAACTGCGCCCCGGTGCAATCGAACCCGGTGAGGTCCACCACATCGACGGACGGGTGATGGGGCATCATGAAGGCGTCATCCATTTCACGGTCGGGCAAAGACGTGGGCTTGGCATTGCCACCGGCGAGCCTTTGTATGTGATCGGACTTGATGCGCCCACGCGCCGCGTCATTGTCGGGCCCCGTGACGCTTTGGCGGTGTCCAGATTTGTGTTGACCGACGTCAATTGGATTGGTGAACCTGTCGTTATCGAAGACGAGCTTGAGGGTCGTCGCGTACTGGCCCGTGTGCGCTCTACAAGACCGCCGGTGCCGGCCACGCTGCGGGTGGGGGCTGGTTGGTCTGTGGAGCTCGACGTTCCTGAAGAAGGGGTCGCGCCCGGACAGGCTTGCGTGTTTTATGACCCCAATGACGGGGGTGACCGCGTGCTGGGCGGTGGTTGGATTGGGGCCACCTCTTAGTCAGGCCACGTGTGTTCAGCGCATTGGGCTTCATAACGCCCATAGCCCAAAGGCGCGCTCTAGGATAAGCTGACCTCATGCCGCAACACTACAAACCAAAACCGATCAGCTTTCTGCCCCCGATCCTGCGACGTAAGTTCATTTTGCCAGGAAATCCCCGCGAAATGGGGACATTGGTCATGATTATTGGGATGGCCATTATCCTAGTTTCGGTATGGAGCAATGTGAGCGAGGCTTTCGCGCGCTTTGGAAAACGCTCATCGACGGGTGAGTTGGCAGCTACAGCTCCTTTCAGGTCCAGCAATGCACTGCGTGTGGTAGGGGTTTACATTTTTGTTGATGAGGCCAAGGTCCCAGCCGCTGTGCGCGGTGACCGCGTTTTTACCCGTAAAGCCAAAGTGCCAAAACAAGCGCAGATTGTTTGGCCCGCCGGTCGGCCCCAGCGCGCCCGTGTTGTCGGGGAATATTATGACCAGCTTTTGGCTCTGCCGGTTGGGGTTGCAATATTGGGTTTTGGCCTTTGGATACGCAGACCGCGAATTGACCCTTATGAGCTGGCGATGAAATCCAGCGAAAACGATACCACAGCGCCAGGCTCATGAATTATCGCCACGCGTTTCATGCGGGTAATTTCGCGGATGTTTGGAAACATTTGGCGCTGGTCCTATGCCTCGATCATTTGCTTCTCAAGGAAGCTCCTTTTCGCGTGCTCGACGTCTTCGCTGGCATTGGCGGCTATCGTCTGGATGGGACTGAGGCCAGCCGTAGCCCTGAATGGCGCGATGGCATAGGCAGGCTTTGGGCCGCGAGCGATCATCCAGTGTCTGTCGGCCGCTTCATCGAAGCGGTCGCCGCCGCTGGAGATGGGCCGGGAAGCTATCCAGGATCCCCCGCTTTCATCGCCCAAGCGTTGAGGCGTCAGGACAAAGCGCTGATGTGTGAGCTCCATCCGCAAGATTTTATGACGCTGCGCGACAACTTCGATGCATTCAGTCAGATCAAGATCGAAAACCGCGATGGGTGGGAGGCCGTTAGAGCCTATCTTCCCCCTGTTGAGCGTCGTGGCCTTGTTTTGATTGATCCGCCCTTTGAGAAGCCCAGTGAGTTTGATCGGCTAATTGTGGCCTTGAAAGATGGCTTGGCGCGTTGGGCCACGGGGACCTATATCCTCTGGCATGCTGAAAAAGACACCTATCAAACAAGTCAGTATCGCGACGCGCTCGCCACAACTGGTGCCCGTCTGCTGGTCGCTGACTTGGCAGTCGCAGGGCTGCATGAAAGTGCGGGTTTGGTCGCCTGCGGCTTGACCATAGCCAATCCCCCTTATGGTTTGGAGGCGGCGCTAAGGGAAGCTGGTCCTCATCTTGCTGCACTTTTAGCACGGGGAAACGGTGCAAAAGCGCACATTGCCCGTATTTCTGGTTGTTGGTGAGGTTGCGTCGAGGGGAACACTCGCGCATAATGAACAAGCAGGATTAAATTGTGTAATCCTAGTGGCGGCGTAACTCAGCTCCGTCGGTTCCCGGGGAAATACATGCGTTTCGACGACGACGACAACGACGACAAGCCAAGCGACAAAAAGAAAAAGCCAAGCCATCGCCCACGTGGCATGGAAGAACCTAGCTTTGATGCGCCACCACCTCCTTCATTCAGTGATCGCCCACCGCGCCGAGATTTTGGCGGCGGCGGTGGCGGTTTTGGTGACCGGCCTCCACGCCAGTTCAATGATCGTCCCCAAGGCGGTGGCGGCGGCGGTTTTGGCGACCGGCCTCCACGCCAGTTCAATGATCGTCCCCAAGGCGGTGGCGGTGGCGGCGGCGGTTTTGGTGATCGGCCTCCACGACAGTTCAATGATCGGCCCCAAGGTGGGGGCGGCGGCGGTTTTGGCGACCGTCCGCCGCGTCAATATGGTGATCGTCCCCAGGGTGGTGGCGGCGGTTTCGGTGATCGGCCACCGCGTCAATATGGTGATCGTCCCCAAGGCGGCGGCGGCTTTGGTGATCGTCCACCTCGTCAATATGGCGATCGCCCTCAAGGCGGTGGTGGTGGCGGCTTTGGTGATCGTGGCCCGCGCCGTGACTTTAACGGTGGAGGCGGCGGCGACCGCGGACCGCGTAACTTTGAGGACCGCGCACCGCGTGAGCCTTTAGAGGATCACGTTGGAACCGTTAAGTTCTTCAATGCCGAACGTGGCTTTGGTTTTATAACCCCTGATGGCGGTGGCGCGGATGTGTTTGTTCATATCTCGGCTATCCAGCGCTCTGGTTTTGAAGCACTCGAACCTGATCAACGTCTGGCTTTTCAGACTTTGCCAGATCGTTTTGGTAAAGGCCCAAAGGCGATTAATCTGTCGCTGCTGGACGGTAGCGCCGCGGCTCCAAGCCATGGCGGCGGCGCGGCCGGGGCTGGACGCGGTCAAGATTCAAGTGCCGATGACCAACCTGATATGGGCGGATACGATCCAGAATAAGCGCGATCTCAGCGCTCCAGCAAAACATAACGCCGCCCCACGACACGCATCTGGGGCGGTTTTTTTGTGCGTTCAAAGGCCTGCCAGGCTGGTGCCAGCTGCCGCCAGAATGAAGTATCGCGCCCCTCGGGTTGGGTGAGCATACGTAACACGCTCATCTCAAAGGGAAATATGTGTAGTGCCACTTTTCTCTGGCCTGCGGACAAGGCAGCATGGACCAAAGCATAGACTTCTTCCATATCCTGATCGGTGAGGCCGAAATGGGGTTCGATGGCGCAGCCAGCTTGTAGCAAGCTCGGTGGCCCGCTCCAGCCTTGCGCGCGGTCAAAGGCATTGGGCCAGCCCATGTCCAAGCCCAGATAGGCAACAGATTGGGGTCTTAAGCCGCCAGCGTCCAAAGCATAAAAGCCTTCCGGTTGCGCCGTCGATCTGCCAGGCCGTCTTGCGCCAAGTCTCACGCTCGAGCCGCAGATTTTATAAAAACGCAAGCGCACGAAAGCTCCGCGCCCGCGCTGGACCCAAACTTCCAGCCGCTTTTGTTCCTTAATGATCCGCAGGAAAATCGGCGCCCCATACATAAGCCCCAAATCCTCAAAGGCAATACGCAGCCGCCCACGTACCCGCTCAATCGCGGCTTGGCCTGTGGCCGTCACCGGAATGCGGACACTTTGCCGCGAGCGTGGCACGCCACCTTGGCTAAGAGCCACGCCTCCTGAACAGAAGCTCAAGCCCAACCCTAATGCCCCACTCATAAACTCACGTCTGCGGTGGCACTTGACGGGCTCTGTCAAGACTGGGTCAGTAAAAAATGCCATGCAAGCCACCAAAATGAGACTGTTACAGTCTGATGGGTCTTTACGACATCGGCCCTTGCCCGCACCATGATTATGAGCAGAGATATCGCCATATGCGCGGCTCTCGCTTTTTGCGCGCTTTGCGTCTATCTCAGCGCCATGGCGACGCACAAATCTCGAAACCTCATTACCGATGTCGCGGGCCTTCGCGTTGGCCATGCGCACAACCATGACATGTTCACGGGCGTGACTGTCATTGTGCCTGATGTTGCTGCTGTGTGTGGCGTCGATGTGCGAGGCGGTGGCCCCGGCACCCGCGAAACCGATGCCTTAGCGCCAGAAAACCTCGTGGAGGCGATTGATGCCATCGTGTTGTCAGGTGGTTCGGTCTATGGTCTTGCGGCAGCCGACGGCGTCGCCGCCATTATGGGTCACGAAGGCCGTGGCTTTAGTTTAATAGAAAGTCTCGGAGTCCCGAAATCGCCAGTCATTCCAGCGGCTATTCTCTATGACCTTGCCAATGGCGGCAATAAGAATTGGGGAGAGACCCCGCCCTATCGCGATCTTGGTATCAGCGCCTATCGGAATGCATCGCTCGATTTTGACGTCGGGGCCATAGGCGCTGGTTATGGTGCGCGGGCAGGAGCGTTGCGCGGCGGTCTAGGCTCGGCCAGTTATGTCACCCGTGACGGTTTCACAATCGGGGCGCTGGTCGCCGTCAATTGCTTTGGTAGCGTTACAATCCCGGGTTCAGATGTTTTTTGGGCTTGGCCCTTGGAAGCTGGTCTGGAAGCCGGGGGCAAGCGACCCGCTTCAGACCTCATGGCGGATGGCGACGATTGGGGCCAAGCCAAAGCCAACCCTGTAACTCTAGGTCGCGTCAATACCACACTTGCCGTTATCGCCACCGACGTCGCGTTGACCCCCGCGCAAGCCAAGCGCGTCGCGCACATGGCCAGTGCCGGCCTTGCACGCGCGATCAGGCCGGTCTTTGCGCCATTCGACGGGGATGTGGTGTTCGCCATGAGTACCGCCCAGCAGCCCATGGCCGAGCCCACAGCCTTTAACCTCGCCCGACTTGGCTCTCTGGCGGCAGATTGTCTATCCCGCGCTGTCATGCGCGGCGTACACGCAGCACAATCGACTTGATATTGTCCCCCCACAGCGCTATCCACTCGCCCTCAGCGCGCCCATAGCTCAGCTGGATAGAGCATCAGACTACGAATCTGAGGGTCGGGCGTTCGAATCGCTCTGGGCGCGCCATTTCTCTCTTTGTTGCGATGAGCGTACGGCGCTGGCAGTTGTTTCCGGCCGTGCATCCTCTTAAAACAACCACCTTGACTGAGCGGATCATGGCAGCCATCCGGCAGGCCCTTTGACGCAATGAATCGTCTTGCTCTTGGTATCGGACCCCCAAAACATTGATCAGGGCCGCGATGCTTGCGCTGGTTTAACTCTGCCGTGTCGAGCAAAGGGAAGTCGATTTTAACGCTATTGACGTCCCAGCGGCGATAGGGTCGGCCTGCGCCAGAGCCAAAGGGGCAAATCAACCGTTAGGTGCGACCAGAAACAACAGGGCAAACCATTGACCTTATCGGTGGTCACGATTATTGCCGCGCTTTCGATAACCGAACGCGGTCAGCGCGTAGCCCATGAATTGGGAGCCTGTAGCTCAGCCGGTAGAGCAACTGACTTTTAATCAGTAGGTCCCGGGTTCGAACCCCGGCGGGCTCACCATCATTTGCTTCACATTGTCTGCCAAATGAGCATTCGCAGCGTATGTGGGCGTTTGGTTCCGTCACTGACCTGTATTTTCATGATGTTTTACTGCAACAGTTCAAACCTTAAC
>JBEINE010000308.1:0-1577 GCA_040378245.1 Hyphomonadaceae bacterium
ATTGTGGTTTTGCCAATGGAAGGACTGCTCGTGGAATTTGCGACCAAGGTGGGCGCATCTTGCATCGTGCGGGGTTTGCGCGCCGTGTCGGACTTTGAATATGAGTTTCAGATGGTCGGTATCAACCACAAGCTCGCACCCGAAATTGAGACGGTGTTTTATATGGCCGACGTGCAACACCAAGCGATTGCTTCCAAACTCGTCAAAGAAGTGGCCCGGCTTGGTGGCGATGTCAGTCCTTTCGTCTCGCCTAGAGTTGTAACCGCGTTGAAGGAAAAATTCGCATGAAACGTGAACTGATGGTTGTTGGCTTGGTTGGTGTTTTGGCTTTAGGGGCTGCCAGTGTTGGCGCTCAATCAAGCGCACCGCCGCTACGCGTTATTCCCATGGGCGCAAATGAGCGGCCGCCAGCCAAGGCCCCTGTCAAGAAAGCGCCGGTCAAGACCGTCGCAACAAAAGCGCCCGCCCCGAAGGCCCCGGCCAGCAATGCCGTTTTGACCAATGCCCCGACCGTCAAAGCACCTGTCGCTAAGGCAAACGTCGTTAAGGCGGCAGCGCCGCCAATACCGCCGCGTCCAGCCGCTTCGCCGACCCCATCGACACCTGCGGTGACTCAAACGCCTCAATTCGTCAATTCAGGGCTGAGCCTAACTGATTGGCGACCGCTCGACCCTGAAAATGCGATTCTTTTTGAAACCAGTAAGGGACGCATCATTGTGGAACTGGCTCCTGAGCTAGCACCGGGCCATGTGGCGCGGATCAAGGAATTGGCGCGGGAAGGCTTCTACGACGGATTGGCGTTTCATCGGGTCATTGACACCTTTATGGCCCAAGGCGGCGATCCGAAGGGCGACGGAACAGGCGGCTCAGATAAGCCAAATCTGACGGGAGAGTTTAACTTTCGCCGAGGTGCCGATACCAGCTTCGTGCGCGCTATTGACCGGGGTGGAGCCGTCATCGGCTGGGTGCGCACAATTCCGGTGACGAGCCAGCCCGATGTGTTGATGGAACGCACGGCTGATAAGCGTGTGGCGGCATGGGCTAATCATTGCCCCGGTGTCGTCAGCATGGCGCGCGCTGAGGACGAAAACTCCGCCAATAGTCAGTTTTTCCTGATGCGGGCTTCTTACCCGACATTGGACCGTCGCTATACGATCTGGGGCCGAGCGGTTATCGGCCTTGAGGTGATCAGAGCGTTGAAAGTGGGCGAGCCAGTTGTCGATCCAGACCGCATGGTGCGGGTGCGCGTGTTGGCGGATGTTATCCAATCTGAGCGCCCCAAAGTGATGGTCCAGCGCACTGATGGCCCAGCCTTTCAAGGCCGTCTGGCGGCATCCTTGCAAGAACGCGGTGCTGGTTTTTCCAATTGCGATCTGGCACCAGAGGGCCGCATTGTTCCGTAAGGTCGGAGGCTCGGCTTCGAATTGAAGCCCCTTATAAACGGCGCTTTAAAGCTCAGTTGACCTATCGCGCGTCTGGTTCTTTTAGAACCAGGTTGCGCGTCTAGATATATGATTGAGGGTCTGTTTATCCCGCTTTTTTGATTCAAAAAAGACGGGACAGACCCTAAGCGATCA
>JBEINE010000265.1:0-2826 GCA_040378245.1 Hyphomonadaceae bacterium
GGTTGGCCTTTTGCGGTCGTGACGTGTCCATAGGATCAATACCGGCGCCCCGTAATCGCTTGCGATATTGGTCAAGCAAAACTCAGCCTCACACGCGCAGAAAGCACTGGAACTTTGGAAAGAGCTTCACTTGATTTGGACTTGTATTTGCCTCCAACGCTGCGAAAATGGGCGTAGAGACGGCCAATGCTTTTTGCAAGACGGAGATATCATGAGCCAAACGCGTCCCGAAGGCCCCCGCACCCCCCCACGCCCATCGCGGCGATCCTTAGGAGCTTTGATCATGTTTGCAGGCTATGCCGCAGCCGTTACGCCAGTTCATGGCGAAGTGATGACAACACCCAGCGACGGCTTGATCACCGGCATGGTCAGTTATCCGGCAAACGGCTTTGAATTGCCAGCCTTTGTGGCGCGGCCTGACGGGACGGGGCAAAAGCCAGTTGTCATTGTTGTCAGTGAGATTTTCGGCCTGCACGAATATGTCCGTGATGTGTGCAGGCGCTTAGCTCGACTGGGTTATGTCGCTGTTGCGCCAGCGTTTTTCGTTCGCGTCGCCGACCCAGCACCTTTGACAGATTTGGGTGCGATCATGCCAATTGTTGCTGCGGCTTCCAATGCGCAGGTGATGGCCGATATCAGCGCCACTATCGCGTGGATCGATCAACAGCCGTTTGTGGCCAAAGACCGCCTCGCAATCACCGGCTTTTGTTGGGGCGGCACCGTGGTTTGGATGGCCAGCGCTCTGACAGAGCGAATCAAGGCCGGGGTGGCGTGGTATGGGCGATTAGGCGCGCGTCCAGACACCAAAGAAGACCGGAAATATCCACCCGATATCGCCGGTGACTTGAAAAGTCCTGTTCTGGGTCTGTACGCAGAAAACGACAGCGGCATTCCCTTGGCAAGTGTTGAGGTCATGCGCAGTGCGCTCTCCGCCGCTGGCAACACAAAGAGTCAAATCATTGTTTATCCCGGTGCCCAACATGGATTCC
Source organism: Hyphomonadaceae bacterium (assembly GCA_040378245.1). GTDB lineage: Bacteria > Pseudomonadota > Alphaproteobacteria > Caulobacterales > Aquidulcibacteraceae > Aquidulcibacter. The sequence goes on from JBEINE010000265.1 coordinate 990, forward strand.
ATGCGGATTATCGCCCTTCCTTTAACGGAGATGCCGCCAAAGATGGTTGGGCGCGGATGTTGGCTTGGTTTAAGGCGAATGGCGTTTGATCATGCGAGAGACACGAAATGACCTATGGTTACACAGCAAAGATTGCGATACACCTGTTGAAACGGCGGGAAAGCTGTACCAAGGAGGAGAACCATGTCTAAAGTCGCTTTGGTAACCGGGGGAACACGCGGCATTGGCTGGGCGATCTCAATTGCATTACGCGATGCTGGCCATCATGTCGTCGCCAGTTATGCCAGCAATGACGAGGCGGCGGCCCTCTTTACCTCAGAAACAGGGATTCAAGCGCTGAAGTTTGATGTGGCCGATTATGAGGCCTGCGCCACGGCAATTGATCATATTGAAAAGACGATCGGCCCGATTGAGATTTTGGTCAATAATGCCGGTGTCACGAAAGATGGCTTCTTCCACAAAATGACCCGCGAGCAATGGCGCGACGTCATGGCGATCGACCTCGATAGCCTCTTTAACTGCACACGACCTGTCATTAATGGCATGCGTCAGCGCAATTATGGGCGGATCATCAATATTTCCTCAATTAACGGGCAAAAAGGACAAGTCGGCCAAGTCAATTATTCTGCGGCCAAAGCCGGCGTTATTGGCTTTACCAAGGCGCTCGCTCAAGAAGGGGCTGGCAAAGGCATTACGGTGAATTGCATTGCGCCTGGATATATTGCCACAGAAATGGTATCAGCAATGCCGCCAGAGGCGCTGGAGAAGGTCAAATCGGCTATCCCCTGCGGTCGTCTGGGGGAAAGTGAAGAAGTCGCGCGCGCCGTCATCTTTTTGGTCGAAGACCCGGGCTTTATCAATGGGTCGACGCTGACCATCAACGGCGCGCAATATATCTCAGGCTGAGGGGCTGCGTACTTCTATCGTTTCACAAACCTAAGCGCGTGCTGATCTGTGGTCCCTCGAATTGACGGATCAAAGGCTGATTTCGTTTTTGGGTCAGCTGGATTGGCTAAGAAATTTCCTTGTGATTCCAGAACAAGGCCGACCGCCGCCGCACTTGCAATGGTAATGGCAGGGTCGATCCGGTGCAGGGTTTGACCGGTACTGGCCGGCTGACCGGGCAGGGCGCTATGGTCAATGGCGACAAATGCACCCCCCTTTTTGAGGACGCGGGCGATTTCTTGGAACGCCTTAGCAGGATCGCCAAGGCTCCCGGTCGGCGGGGTAAAATAGAGTTCATGGGGGCCTTGCACCCAAGTGACCAAGTCCACACTGGCCGTTGGGGCCTCAATCACATCAAAATTGGTGAAGCTGGTACGCATATTGGTCAAACCATTATTGTCCATGCGCGTTTTGAGAAGGGGCGTCAGACGGCCAGCAAAAGCCGGCGGGTTCTGCAACATTACGCTGCCCGTTGGCCCCGTTGCGCGCGCCAGAATCTCAGACCAATAACCACTACCCGCTTCAATATCGACAATCACAAAACCCGGACGGACCTTCATAAAGGCCAAACCCTCAGCGACTTTTCGCCTCGCGTCATTGCCGCGATCAGCTTGCGGACGAGCAGGGGCAGCCAATACGGCCGAAATGGCGTCACCCGTTACGAATGGCGGTGGCGGTGGGGGCGGTGTCGCGCATGACGCCAGCACCAAGAAACCGGCACTCAAAAGTGTAACGTTCAGTTTTGTCATGTTTGCCACCCCTATAGTCTATCGCCCGTTCGGATCACATATCAGACATTCTTGAGCCTAGAGCACGTCTGGTTCTTTTAGAACCAGTTGTGCATCTAGGTATCTGATTTAGGGTCTGTTTATCCCGCTTTTTTGATTCAAAA
>JBEINE010000030.1:0-22109 GCA_040378245.1 Hyphomonadaceae bacterium
GCAGCCTCGCGGCTAAGGGTATGGATCGGCGCATATGCCGCAATGGGGCGTTTTAAGCAAGGGGGGCGGGTGTTTGATCTCACGGGAATCGCATTTGAGAAATAGCAGTAGATTTTTTGGTCGAAATGGATTCTTGGGCTGACTCTTTTTGGAGTTTTCCGAGATGTCCTTGATCACGATTTTACGCGAGGTTCCCGATCCACGCACTGGCAATGCAAAGTTGCACAACCTTCTCGATTTGCTGATGATTGCGATCACAGCATCTGTATGTGGTTGTAATTCCTGTGTTGATTTTGCCGATTTTGCCGAGGATCGTCAGGAGCTTTTGGAGGAGTTTTTGGATCTGCCCAACGGATTGCCAAGCCATGATACTTTCTCGCGTTTGTTTCGTTTGCTTGAGCCAGCTGCATTGGCGCTTTGTTTTTCGGCATTTCTTGATCAACTGGGAGAGGCTGGCGAGGGGGTGATTGCAATTGATGGCAAGACACTGCGCCGTTCGTTCAACACCGCAGCGCAGAAAAATGCGCTCCATGTTGTGTCGGCATTTGCTTCCGAGGCCGGTGTCGTCTTGGGGCAAGTGGGTGTTGAGGATGGTGAGAACGAGATTACAGCCGCGCGCCGTTTATTGAAGCTTGTCGACATCAAGGGTGCTTTGGTGACGGGTGATGCCATGCACTGCCAATCTGAGACAGCGGCCCTGATCCGTGAAAGAGGTGGGGAATGGCTGTTTTCATTAAAGAAAAATAGGCCCTCGGTCTTTGCCGCAGTGGAAACCTTCTTTGATGATCCCGCATCTTCTGGCCTGCAGTCTTGGCAGACCACGGACGCTGATCATGGCCGCATTGAAGTGCGCGATCATGATGTGTGTCATGATACCGCTTGGATATGGCCGGGGCCACATGACAAAGAAAGCCCCGCAATCCCAGACACAGCCATGATCGGACGGGTCAGATCACGTGTCGAGAAAAACGGAGTCATCAGCCAGTCAACACGCTACTACCTCAGTTCAAAACCCCTAAGCGCACCAGCATTTGCGGCAGCTGTACGCAGCCATTGGGCGATAGAAAGCCGCTTGCACTGGGTCCTCGACATGACGTTCGATGAAGATCGCGCCCGAAACCGAACCGATCATGGGCCCGAAAACCTCACCATCATCCGAAAGCTCGCCCTCAACCTCTTGAAAAAGAGCCGACCAGAACTCTCAATCGCACGAAAACGAAAACGCGCCGGATGGTCAGACAACTTCGCAAACACAATCCTCGGCCAAATGCGATAGCCGTGGTCATCAGGGACACACCGCTAGACGTAATAGGGCAAAGCGCGCTAGCATTTCGCTTTATTCTTGCGATTCGTTTCCAGTGAGGGCCACATGAGCGCGGCAGACGCACAAGCTGAACCAACTATGGAGGAGATCCTTGCCTCCATCCGGCGGATTATCTCCGAAGATGAAGCTGCGCCCTCTTCAGCGCCGCCACCCCCAACCGATAATAGCGGCTATAATGAAGAAGTCCTAGAACTCACCGAGCCTGTGGCGCCAATGCCTGAGACAGTGTCGCCGGACTTCGATTTTGACGCTTTGCCGAGTGAGTATAATCCTGAGGAAGTTCCTGAGGAGGTGATTGTTGAAGATCGTTGGGCGGAGCCTGTGAGCGAATCGCCGCCCGTGCGTGAGGCTTATCAGCCACCGCCTCCTATGGCGCCACCGCCCGTTTATCAGTCGCCGCCCAGTTTTGCGCCCGATTATGGCCTGGTCAGCGATCCAGTGGCACAAGTAACGTCTGAGGTGTTTGCTAAATTGTCACCAAATCAACTTTTCCCCGGCATGTTTGCATCTGGCAACACTGTTGAAGCTCTGGTTGTGGAAATGCTCAAACCCATGCTGAAAGACTGGTTAGACGCGAACTTGCCGCGTATCGTCGAGGATAAGGTGGAAATTGAGGTCGCCCGCATCGCGCGTCGCTCATTCTAGTTTCCAACTCGTGTTATCGATACAGCAAAATGGCTTTAAGGAAGCGGTGCTGGCGTGGTAAGCCAGCGCCGCTTTACCAGCTTAGCCCCTTAATCATCGTCTCTTTTGGTATCCCATGTTAGCCAGTCATTTCGCCGCCAAGGAAGCCGAGGCCCGCATTTATGCGGCATGGGAGGCCAGCGGCGCGTTTAAGCCCAAGGATGATCCCTCGGCTGCGGCTTTCTCAATTGTGCTGCCACCGCCTAATGTGACGGGGACACTCCATATAGGACATGCACTGAATTGCACGTTGCAAGACATTTTGTGCCGGTTTGAGCGGGCGCGTGGCAAGTCAGTCTTGTGGCAGCCAGGTCTCGATCATGCGGGTATCGCCACGCAAATGGTGGTTGAGCGGCAAATGGCGGCCAGTGGCTCCAACGAAAGCCGTGCAACTTTAGGCCGAGAAAAGTTCCTGGAGCGGGTCTGGTCTTGGAAACATGAAAGCGGCGGTCAGATCAATGAGCAGCTGAAGCGCTTAGGGGCGTCATGCGACTGGTCGAGAGAGCGCTTCACTATGGACGCGGGGGTCTCGCAAGCCGTCATCAAAGTGTTTGTGCAGCTCCATAAAGAAGGGCTGATTTACCGCGATAAGCGCTTGGTCAATTGGGACCCCATGTTTGAGACCGCCGTTTCTGATCTGGAAGTCCTAAATGAGGAGCGGCAAGGCCATTTCTGGCATTTTAAGTATCCGCTGGAAAATGGGCAGACCTATCAGTTTCCCATTGCTTTTGATGATGATGGCGCGCCAACTGAGTTTGAGACCCGCGACTATATTTCCATCGCCACCACGCGCCCTGAAACCATGCTGGGTGATGGCGCTGTTGCGGTGCATCCAGATGATGTGCGCTATGCGGGCATTGTCGGCAAGCGGGTTTTGTTGCCCCTGGCCGATCGTTATATTCCGATCATCGCTGATGATTATCCAGACCCTGAACTGGGTTCAGGGGCGGTCAAAATCACCGGGGCGCATGATTTTAACGACTATAAAGTCGCCAAGCGACATGGTCTGCCTTTGTATATTCTCATGGATAGCAAAGGCGCGATGGTCCTAGATGACTACATACCGGCCAAATATCGCGGGCTGGATCGATTTGAAGCGCGTCGGCAGGTGATTGCTGATATTGACGCGCTTGGACTTCTCGAAAAAGTCGAAGATAAAGTCATGATGCAGCCGATTGGGGAACGCTCCGGCGTCGTGATCGAACCCATGTTGACCGATCAATGGTATGTCGATGCCAAAAAGCTGGCGGTCGGGGCCTTGGCGGCGGTTGAAAGCGGGGAAACCAAGTTTATCCCTGAGAATTGGACCGCGACCTATTACCAATGGATGCGCAACATTGAGCCTTGGTGCGTGTCACGCCAGATTTGGTGGGGCCACCGTATTCCCGCTTGGTATGATGAAGCGGGCAATATTTTCGTAGAAGCGACCCAAGACGACGCTAAAGCCGCCGCCAAAGCCCATCATGGCAAGGACGTCGCGCTGCGCCAAGATGAAGACGTGCTCGATACCTGGTTCAGCTCGGGCTTGTGGCCGTTTTCAACGCTAGGCTGGCCCAATCAAACGCCAGAGATGGCGCGTTTTTATCCCACGAGCACCGTGGTTACCATGTTTGACATCATCTTCTTTTGGGTCGCCCGGATGATGATGTTTGGCGTCCATTTCACAGGGCAAGCGCCCTTTAAGTCCGTCGTCATTCATTCCCGTGTCGTTGATGAGCACGGCAAGAAAATGTCTAAATCCAAGGGCACCAGCATTGACCCTACGGCGCTGATCGATACTTATGGTGCCGACGCATTGCGCTTTACCTTGGCCATTGCCGCGGGACCGGGCCGCGATATCCGCATGAGTGATAAGCGGGTTGAAGGCTATCGCAATTTTGGCACCAAGCTCTGGAATGCCGCGCGCTTTGCGCAAATGAATGAGTGCACCTTGTGGGAGGCGTTTGATCCGGCTTTGGTCAAGCACACAATCAATAAGTGGATCATCTCAGAGCTCACTAAGACGGCTTATGGCGTTGCGACCGCTCTTGGCTTGCACCGCTTTGATGAAGCGGCGCAAGCCAATTATAGCTTTGTCTGGAACGTCTTTTGCGACCTCTATGTTGAGCTGGTCAAACCTCTTCTCAGCGGGGATGATGAAGACGCCAAGAATGAGACCCGTCAGACATTTGCTTGGGCGCTCGATCAAATACTGAAAATCTTGCACCCATTTATGCCGTTTGTGACCGAAGAATTGTGGGACAAAACGGCAGAGTTTGGACCCAAACGCGCCACCCTTTTATGCGCTGCGTCTTGGCCCAGTTTGGACGCCTCTCTAATTGACGAAGCGGCGACCGCAGAAGTCGGCTGGGTCGTTGAGTTGATTACGGGCCTGCGCTCGCTGCGGGCTGAAACCAATGTGCCCGCCAGCGCCAAGGTGCCCGCTTTGCTGATTGGGGCCACGAAGGAAAGCGCAATCCGTTTGGAACGCTATCAAGCCGAAATCGACCGCCTTGCGCGCCTTGATTACTCGATGGTCGCTAACGAAGCGCCCGCGGGCAGCGTGTCTTTCGTGTTGGGGGAGGCCACAATTGCTATCGCTTTGGAAGGCGTCATGGACATTGGAGCCGAAAAAACCCGCCTCGCCAAAGAAATAGCCCGCTGCACCAAAGAAATCGACACCGTCAACCGCAAGCTCGACAACCCGGGCTTTGTCGCCAAGGCCCCCCCTGAGGTGATTGAGGAACAGCGGGAGCGTGCGGCAGGGTATGAGGCTGAACGGGGCAAATATGAAGCGGCCTTGGCAAGGTTGGGGTGAACACAAGTCATTAGTATATTTTGCTGCACAAGTGCCGCGGGTGGGCCGGTAACTGCATGTAAGTGGAAGCCGCATCACAGGCTGGCTTCGGTTTGCAATGATGACCTCTTCGCCCTCTTGAGCGCCTCTCAAGCGTTCTAACATGCGGTTCTGGGCTTCCAGAATGTTCATCTGCATGATCGGGCTTCTTTTCTTGGCTAAACTACTGCCCTAACCTGGATAGGAAATACTGGAAGGCTTTGCTTTTTTCCACTCACACCCCTAGCACAGACCGTCAAACTCGCTATCAAATGCGCCAACATCGACAAGCCTGAACGGGCACGGATACAGGGAGCAGACACGTGGATTTCAATTTCACTGACGAACAAAACATGTTGCGCGATAGCATCGCGAAAATGGTGCAGCAGAAATATGATTTTGATAGCCGCAAAAAGGCCATTGCCGAAGGCGGCTGGCGTCCGGCGATCTGGGCTGAAATGGCTGAGATGGGCTTGATGATGGCGCCATTGCCGGAAGATATGGGCGGGCTTGGCGGGGGCGCGATTGACGCTTTGGTCATTATGGAAGAATTTGGCAAGGGCTTGGTTGTTGAGCCATTTGTGCCCTCCGTGATTGCCGCCGGCGGTCTCTTGCGCGAGGCAGGGAATGCGGCGCAACGTGAGGAGCATGGTAGCCGCATCACTGCAGGGGAAGGCATTTATGCTCTGGCGCTTAGCGAGCCAAAAAGCCGCTATGACATTGCCGACGTCTCAACCACAGCCAAAAAAGACGGCGCTGGTTTTGTTTTGAACGGCCACAAGTCGGTTGTTATTGGCGGGCCCCAAGCCGACACCCTGATCGTCTCAGCGCGCACATCGGGCAGCCAGCGCGATAAAGGCGGCATCAGCGCATTTATCGTGTCCAAAACCGCGACTGGCGTGTCGACCAAGGATTATCCCACTGTTGATGGTCTTTTGGCCTGCGATGTGTTTTTTGAAAATGTTTCATTAGGCGCTGACGCACTGATTGGTGAGCTTGATGGGATCCTGCCGGCCCTAGAGGCGACGCAAGACAATGTTATCGCGGCCCTTTGCGCTGAGGCGGTGGGCGCGATGCGCGTCGCCCACGCCCAAACGGTTGATTATGCCCGTCAACGTAAGCAGTTCGGCACATCCATCGGTAGCTTCCAAGTGCTTCAACACCGTATGGTTGACATGTTCATGTGGGTCGAGCAATCGACCTCTATGGCCTATTTGGCGGCCATCCGCTGTGGCGAAGATGATGTTCTAGAGCGCGCCAAGGCATGCGCTGCGGCCAAGACCCAAATCGGGCGCGGGGGACGATTTGTTGGCCAAAATGCCATCCAAATCTTTGGCGGCATGGGCATGACGGATGAGCTGGCTATTGGGCATTATTTCAAGCGCTTAACAATGCTCGACACCCAAGCCGGCAGCGCGGACTGGCACCTCAAGCGTTACGCAAGCCTAACAGGCATTGGCACAAAGGCCGCTGCCTGAAGGGAGTGCGCAGCAGGGGCTGCCTGCGCGCCCCCCAACGCCTCACCGTCGGCAAAGAACATCCTCAAGATTGCCATTCCGGTCTTGGCTGAAATAAACAGCTAGCCCATGGCCTTGCGAGCGGCAAAAATTATCAGCTGCCTGTGGCGAACGGTCAAAACTGCTAGAGACTTGGCCTGGATAGAAGATTGTCGAGCGCCCAGACACGGCTTGGCCAACATAGGGCCGTGATGAATAATCATTGCGGCCCCGATCGTCGCCACCTAGCCCGCCACCCAGATAGCGCACTGAGGAAATCCGTCCACGGAAAGATGCCAGATTGGGGATCGAGTCAGAATAGGTGCGACACCGCGAGGTAAAATTGGGATCAAGGCAGACTTGCCAGTCGCCGCGCGCAATCAAACTGCCCGCAGCATCATCGAAATTAAGGGTACGCAGGTCTGCCACATCACGGGTGATGACGATGCTCTGCTCGCGGTAATCCACGCCCGTAAACAAGGTCAGGGAAGGCTGGCCCCCACGCCGTTGTGCCTCGGCGGGCATGACACTGGTCAGGCTTGTAACTGCGACCAAAGCCGCGACGGCGATTTTTCTATGCATGACGAGGCTCCTATAGCGCCCTTTGGTATCTGTTAGGACGCAATCTCAACTAAAGCGTTCCCCATGAACAAGAAATGAGTGGTTGGTTTATGTCTGTTCAGGATTGATATTATTTTTGAGGAGGTGGAGATGTGAATAAACGGTGACATTGGGGGGTAAAAAAATCTTTTGGAAAGCTGAAATGTGACAGTGTTTGTGATTTGTCAAATAGACATGCGGGCCGTCATAAGATGGCATGGCAATTTCTCCTTTTAGACGTCTTTCAGCTCTGATTGCGCTGAGTTGTTTGGCACTTACACACCTCGGCGTGGGCCAATTACAGGCTCAATCAATACCGGGGCCAGTCACACCGCCAGCGTCAAGCGCTGCCCCAACGCTCGTCTTGGCGCCAATTCCAGGCGCTCCTGCCCCCGCCGAAAGGCCAAAAGATGCCCTGTGGCCGTGGGAAGGGTCTGATCTTAAGAATGACCCCAGCGTAACTTACGGCGCCCTACCCAATGGTCTGCGCTATGCGATTAAGCCCAACAAATTGCCGGAACGTGAGGTCGTGTTGAGGTTTCGCCTGAAGGCCGGCTCAAAATATGAGCGCGACGACCAGCGTGGTCTTTCTCACGTCATTGAACATATGGCGTTTAATGGCTCAACTAATATCCCCGAAGGCGAGTTGACCAAAACCATGGAGCGACTGGGCTCAAGCTTTGGCCGGGATGTGAATGCTCATGTCTCGACTGACGAGGCTATGTACAAACTTGATCTGCCCCGTGCCGATGGCGGCCGCTTGGAAACTGCGCTCAAGATTTTCCGCGAAACGGCTGATCGCCTGTTGTTTGACGAAGCGGCTATCAAGCGGGAAATTGGTGTCGTGTTATCTGAAATAAACGACAGCGAAACGCCATCCCTTCGGGTTTCGCGCCGCACGGCAAATTTTATCTGGCCAGATGATATCAGAACCAAGCGCGAACCACTAGGCCAGCGCGCCATTGTTGAAGCTGCAACGAGCGCCAAATTGCGTGAGTTCTATGATCGCTGGTATCGGCCTGATCGTGCGCTCCTTGTGATTAGTGGCGATGTGGATATTGCTGCGACACAGGCACTTATTGCATCGACCTTTGCTGATTGGGCCCCGAAAACCCCAGAAATCCCACCGGAACCAGATGATGGTACATGGCCCGCGGGCCAATTGCGCGCGCTTGTTCAAGTCGAACCAGATTTGCCGATTGCATTATCGGTCACGGCCATACGCCCTGATGAGTTCGATTATGGGGAGCTTGATACAGCAGCTGGACGTAAATGGTGGCTCCTGCATGGAATTGCATCGGATGTTTTTAGGCGACGGCTGGCAACCATGCAATTGGTCGATAACCCGCCAGCAACGCGAATTTCATTTAATCAATCAAGCGCCGACAATGGCTGGATGTCGGGCCTGACGATTGTCCCGCGGGGTTCTGATTGGCGTCGCGGCCTGAACGCGGCGGTTATTGAACTGAGACAGGCGATGACAGCTGGCTTCAACAAGGCTGAAATCGAGGAAGCGATCAAGGAAAGTAGGGTCGGCTATGATCGAGCCATTGCCGAAGCCTCCACGCGGCGCACCACCAGCTATTCCGGTGCCATTATGTCAGCACTGGCCAATGACAGCATCTATACCACGCCGGAAGACAGAAAGCGCTTGTTTGAAGAAGTTGTTGCGACGGCTACACCACAGGCTTTACAGGCCGCATTTGCTTGGTGGTGGACTGGAGTAGACCCGGCACTCGTCTTGATGACCAAAGAACCATTGGTTGGCGGCGAAGAAGCGCTTAAGTCGGCATGGCGGGAAGCGATGGCGGCCCCTTTGCCGGCGCGCACAGCCTATGTCCGGGCGCAATACAAGCCCATAACGTTTGCGTCACCTGGCAAATTGGTTTCAACGGAGGTCCGGAAGGACCCTGATGCTACAATTGGCCGCTTTGCCAATGGCGTGACGCTGGCCTTCAAGCAAACCAAGTTCACGGCAGATCGGGTGTCTATTTCGATCAACTTTGGTGCTGGCGCCCTCGCTTTTCCTCAAGACGATCCGTACTGGACGAATTTTGCCTCTGCGGCATGGAACGGCGACGGGGTGGGGGCCTTGAGCCGCGATCAAATGATAACGGCGCTGGCTGGGCGTTCAACGTCCTTGGCAGGGGTGGGCGTGTCTGACGCCTTTACCAGTTTGAGCGCATCACCGGCGACGGCCGATCTGCGTGAGCAGCTTCAAGTGATGTTAAGCCAAGTGCGTGAGCCGCGCTTGGGCCCGCGCGCTGGCTTGTTGCTGCGCGATCAATTGCGCGCGGCCTGGGATGCAATCCCCCTGACAGCAGCTGGCGCGTTTAGTTTTAATTCCGGGACTTTCTATTACAAAGGCTTGCCGCGCTTTGAGCTGCCCTCCCTAGAGAATATGTTGAACAGTGATGATGCGCTTGGGAAAGAACGATTGCGGGCATTATTGGCTGCCGCACCCATCACGGTCACCATTGTGGGCGATACAAGTTGGGAGGCTGCTCGCGACGCGGTGGCGCAGACATTTGGCGCCTTGCCGACGCGCGTTGGTTTGGCCCCAGGTTTTGACAAGCTCGAAGCATGGGCCCGTCTCCCGACGGGTAAGCCCCCGCGGGTGTTATTTCATAAAGGGTTACAGACCCAGGCTATTGCCCACGTGTCCTGGCTGACCCCGGGCTCCAAGGACTTACAGCACAGCAACGACCTCTATCTGTTGAGCCAGGTTTTGCAGTTGCGCTTGACCGAGAAGGTGCGCGAGGCAGAGGGCGAATCCTATTCCCCCAGTGGAAGCTGGACGACCGAAGCGATCGTCGATCAGGGCCGACTATCTACCTTTGCGTCGATAACACCTGACCAAGTTGGCAATGTGACGAAGATGATCGAAGATATTGCGCGCGACCTCGGAACCACTGGGCCAACAAGCGACGAATTGCAGCGCGTTATCGACCCGCTCTTGGAAAGCCGTGCGCGCCGACTGCAAACTAATGGCTATTGGATTGGGGTGATGTCGATTATAGGCCTGCCGCGACCGCCAGGCTATGCACAGGGCGATCCCTTTGAATTGGAAAAAGATGTTGAGCGACGGATTCGATCAACCACGCTCGACAGTCTTCGCCGCTTGGCTGCCCTTTACATGGTGCCCGCGAACGCTATCCGCGTTGAGGTCTTGCCGACGCCACCTAAAGCGCCGCTAACAGCAGTGCCGCCCTCGGTATCGCAGCCAGCGCCCGTTGGCTAATCTTGGACCTTTGGCCAACAGGTGAGAGAGGGTCGGTTTGTTGATTGACATGCGACCATCTCATAATCAGCCTCAGTCGGTGCAGCGACGTACACTCTTGGCTTTGAGCTTGGCTTCGGGCCTTTCAAGTTGCGCCTCTATAAGCCCGATATGTCACACGTTTCTAGATTGCAGCGACAATGGCCTCATCATCGAGCGCTTGAGACGCGTGGGAAGCAATATTTTGCCACCCCCGCCCAGAAAACCAATCATGCTCGCCCCAGTCTGGCAATTTCGACTGGTTGACGACGATAACCCCAAAGCTTCGGCCGATAGAGGCGGTATCGTGATGGTGACGACGGGGTTGTTAGCTTTGTGCGAAAATGACGGGCAGCTGGCTGCGTCATTATTGCGGGCTGTTTTGTTAGCCAATCCTACTTTGTTGTCGGCAGTCAAAATGTCGGCGGTGCCCGCTTTCAATGCAGACGAAACCATAATCTACGCTCTAGCCAAGGCGGGTTATGACCCTAGAGATGGCTTGGAAATCTGGGCCAGGGTCGAACAAACGCGGGCAGCTGGCGATTTGCCCTTTTCAGCTCGCCAGAGCGCCATCAAGGCGCAATTACGCAAAATGGGCTATCAAATCTGAGCGCCTTTGCCTGCCTGAATTCTGGAGAAGCACACAAATCACCCTTGAAGACCGCCGCGCCAAGCGCTAGAGGATGCGGCTCGCATGTGTGCGGTGGTAGCTCAGTTGGTTAGAGCGCTGGTTTGTGGATCCAGAGGTCGGTGGTTCAAGACCACCTCACCGTACCATGCGATGTTCGCCGCGAAGTGTGGCCCCACTATGGCAAGCGCGCTTAAAATGGCAACCTCTATCTCGTCGTGCATTGTGGTAGGTGCAGGTCCGATTGGGCTGTTTACCGCTTACGTGCTTGCTGAGGCTGGCTATGAGGTGGCGCTTATCGACGATGGCCGACGCGGTGCGGGTTGGGCGTCGGGCGGGATGCTGGGCGCGGTCTACGAGACAATCGATAGTCCAGACTTCCCCGACTTTGCGAAACATTACGCCTTGGCCAGCCAAGGACTTTGGCAGACATTTTTGCGCACGATCAACGCCCCCATAACTGAAGGCTCCCTATTCGTGGCGCGCAATGAGCAGGAGGTTGAGCGCCTGACATCTCTCGCAGTCGCGGCACGCCAATTTGATATTGACCTGCGGCCATGTGCCGTACCAACGGGCGCATCGGGGCTGGGCGCATGGTATTGCGCCAGAGACAGCGCCATTGATCCAAGGACTATGCTCACTTTGTTGCGTAGGGCCTGCTTAAAATGCGGGGTGAGCATGATTCACAATGCCGTCACTGAGCTGCATGATGGCCGGATCATGCTGGCGGACGGCGAAGAACTGTCAGCCCAGATGATTATCATAGCAACAGGCCAAGAGGCTTTAGGCCATAGCATTCCAGAGCTCGCGGCGCTGTCACCAGTCAAAGGGCAGATGCTGGCCGTCGCTGGGTCAAAACGCGTTCCTGAGACTGTCGTGCGCGCCGGCCGAGTTTATCTGATCCCTCGGGGTGATCGGCTGGTGATCGGCGCAACGTCGCAAGATGATGCAGAGGATGCCGCGCATTTGGACTTGCCTTCACATCGCTCCCTCTTTGAAGAGGCAACCGCGCTATGGCCCGATTTGGCGAGTGGCCAGATCGTCGAAAGCTGGGCGGGTTTACGACCAAAAACACCTGATGGCCTGCCTCTTTTAGGGTTTAGCCAGAAGCAGGGCGTCATTATCGCCACCGGCGCCTACCGAAACGGCTGGCTGTTGGCGGCGGGAATGGCCCACAATGTCCTGCAATTGGTGCGCGAGGTGCCAGCCGCCACAAAGAATTTGCAGCCTTTCGCACCAAATCGATTTTCAACTTGAGTCCTGCGGCCTAAATGTCCGGACAAACTTCTAAACGCTTGCAAGGGACCCAGCCATGACGGATCTAATGACCACAGACGAACAGCGCGCAATTGTAGAGGCGGTGGAACGGATTTGCGCCAAATATGATGATGCCTATTGGTCGCATGCTGACGAAACTGGTGCGTTTCCTGAGGCTTTTGTCAAGGACATGGCCGAGGGCGGCTGGCTCGGTACGGCCATGCCAGAGGCTTATGGCGGTGCTGGCTTGGGTCTTGTCGAAGCGTCGCTCGTCATGAAGACGGTTGCGCAATCAGGCGCTGGGTTTTCGGGCGCTTCAGCCATTCATCTCAATATTTTCGGGCCAAAGCCGATTGAGAAATTTGGCACTGAAGAGCAGAAGGCCAAATTTCTGCCCGGTATCATTTCAGGCGAACATAAAATGTGCTTTGCCGTGACAGAACCCAATGCTGGGCTAGAGACAGCCGCGATCACAACCCGCGCGACCCGTACCAATGAGGGCTATACTCTGACAGGGCGCAAAATCTGGACAACTAGCGCTCAGCGCGCCGACAAAATGATTATTCTGGCCCGCACTACGCCGCGCGAAGAGGCGGCGCGCCCAACCGATGGCCTAAGCCTTTTTTATTGCGATTTTGATCGCACAGCCATAGATGCCAAGCCCATCCCAAAAATGGGCCGTAAGGCCGTTGAATGCAACATGCTGTTTATTGAGGATTTAAAGGTCCCACATGATGCGCTGATCGGCGAAGAGGGCAAAGGTTTCAAATATATTCTGGCGGGTCTTAACCCTGAGCGCGTGTTATTTGCGGTCGAAGCGATCGGTCTAGGGCGCGCGGCACTCATGCGGGCGGCGCAATACGCTAAGGAGCGCGTGGTTTTTGGCCGCCCGATTGGCATGAACCAAGGTGTTGCCCACCCGTTGGCCAAATCCTGGTGTGAACTTGAAGCGGCAGAACTCCTCGCGATGAAAGCAGCGGCTTTGTTTGATGCGGGCCTTGAGTGCGGGGCTGAGGCCAATGCCGCCAAATATCTGGGCGCAGAGGCTGGCTATCATGCGTGCGAAAATGCGGTTCTGGCACATGGCGGCATGGGTTACGCCAAGGAGTATCAAGTTGAGCGTATGTTTCGCGAAAGCATGATAGCCCGCATTGCGCCCGTCAGCCGCGAGATGATTTTGAACTTTGTCGCTGAGCGGGTGCTGGGTTTACCTAAGAGTTATTAATTGTCGCACGTCTGGCCACACCCTCCCACTCAATTTCGTCAACCCCCTCTTAACCATAATCACGTCAAAGCTCGCTCAAGCTGAGAACCTGCAAATCGGCAGAGGGGGGGGAGGGCCTTATGACACCACAAGCGATTGGCGGCTCGCCCATTCGTCAGGCCATCGCCAATGCGTCGCAGGCCACGGGGATGGATTTTGGTTTCTTGTTGACGACGGCGGCTCGTGAAAGCTCCCTCAACCCGCGAGCCGAAGCGCGCACATCCAGTGCCACCGGCCTGTTTCAATTCCTCGATGCAACCTGGCTGACGACGCTCAAGCGCCATGGGGCCAAGCATGGCTTGGCTGGTGAAGCGGCCATGATTGACATTGGCCCTGACGGCAAACCCAATGTGCAAGACCCGTCGATGCGGCGGGTCATTCTTGATATGCGCTATGATCCGGAGGTTTCAGCACGGATGGCGGCTGAGTTTGCCACTGATAATGCGGATTATTTGCGCGGTCGCACCGGCCAAGAACCCCAAGCTGGCGATCTTTATGCCGCTCATTTTCTAGGGGCATCAGGAGCGGCTGAACTCATTAATGCTGTGCGCGATACACCTTGGGTTAGTGCGGCGAGCCTTTTTCCCAGCGCTGCCAGTGCCAATCGGCCGATCTTCTATAAGGATAACGGCGGCGCACGCAGTGTCAGCGAAGTTTTGGAAAATCTCCGCGAGACAGCGCTGCGCGAAGCCCCAGCGATCAGCCGCCGCGAATTTGGGGCAGAGCCCGTGCATCTTTTTGGGCCGCGCCGCCTACTGGGTGATCAGGTGGATCAGTTCACCGCCAGTCGCCTGATGGCGTCGGCCTTACGCAGTAGCAATTTTGACAATCAACCCAATGACTTCTTGTCCATTTTGGGAGACAAAGGCCTGTCAGGCGGTTCAGAAGGCTTAAGCTTGGACCCCGCCATGCTGGCCCAGCTCTATAGTGCGGGCGATCAAGCCAATGAGGCGATGGCCGCAGAGGCTGTCAATACGATCATCGGAGGCGCGATGGCCACAGGCTCAATTGCGCAAGCCCTATCACCCGTCCAGTCCGACAGACGCAGCGACACTGAAGGGACCGCGACCCCAATCTTGTCGCTACGCGGTCGCTTCTAAAACTTCGCACTGATGCCAGCTTGAACCAAGCGCGGTGAACCGGGCAATATGCCGCGCGCGCGGTCGACGATGGTGTCTTGGTTTGTGACATTCTTGATCGTGATGAAATAGCCCAGTTTCCAGTCCTTGGGTGTGACGTTCAGTGTCATGTTCCAAATGTCTGAGGCGGCGATCAGCCCAGTTTGACCATTAGCAGAAGGCGCGATTGTGTTGAGGTCATCGGTAAACATGTCACCTGTGTGCACATATTCGACTTGGAATTGAGCCTGATCGCCAAGGACATAGCCCAGTGCAGCGCTGATCATTACCTCTGGCGCATAGGGCAGGCGGTTGCCCGTCACAGACCTGTTTGTAAAGCCCGCCACATTTGAAAAGCGCGACCCAACATAGCTCGCCGTCCCCACATATGTGAGGGCCAGTCGGAAATAGACATCATTTTGCGTGAGTAGACCCATGTCCTTGGCCGAGCCACGCAGTGATCCCTCTACCCCTTCATGCAAGGTGCGCCCCGCGCTGGTGAGACTTGATCCTAGGCCCCCTGCAACCGAGCTTGGAACAATCTGGTTGTCAAAGTCCATCCGAAACCACGCCAGATCAGCCGCTAAACCCTTGCGGAGGGTTCCACGAACGCCAGCTTCCCAATTGGTGCTGACTTCAGCATCCAGATTGACGGACCCGCCCGTCGTGTTGGAAATGGCGTCTTCCACCCGCGGAGGCGCAAAGCCGCGATGCACGCCGCCATAGGCGACAAATGTGGGCTTGAAGGCATAAGTGATCCCAAGCCCTGGAATGACTTCTGATAGTCTTGCGGTGCCGCCAATGGGAACAAGCGGGTTGAGGCGGTTGATGCGGCGCAACTCGATCTCTTCATAGCGCACACCCGGTGACAGGGTCAGATTGCCGATGCTGGCTTTTGTTGTGACAAAGCCTGACCATGCCGTCACATAGCGCAAATTATTTTCGCGCAGCCCACCATTGATGCTGGTGCCCGGGGTGCGGCCAGTTGGAGTATCGGCGTTGATTTGAAGGCGGTTCTGGCGCTCATCAGCATAACGCACGCCAACTTCGGTGCTCAGTTTGACACCACCTATGCTGCCCGAATGACTCAATCGGCTTTCAAGGCCATAGGTGTTATATTCGCGCAAGCGTCCTTCATTGCCGCATGTCGTCAGGAGATTGGCCATGCCCCCACAGGCCGGGTCAGACGCATCATTAGGGCGCTGGCCAGAATTGGACGATTGCCGCCACCAATCGCGGTCAAACCACGACAAGTAGCCTGTCGTCTTGAGGCTGATATTGTCTGAGATGTCCCACGCCCAAGTCAGAGACGATGCCACACGCTCAATCACAAATCGGTCGTTCACAAACGGATTCTGACGAGGAGCCGCCAGATATTCGGCTTGGGTCAAGCCGGAATATGTGATCTGGCTATCCTCATTATATCGGCTTACACGCCAAGTGAGGTTATGATGCTCGCCTATCTGGCGCTCAGCTTTCAGATAAATGTCTAGATAACGCAAATCCTGATTGTCACGCGCGCCGTCTGATCTGGCGGCCGTCACATGGGCCAAAGTGTTGAAGCCGAGCACCGGAC
This sequence comes from Hyphomonadaceae bacterium, assembly GCA_040378245.1. Classification (GTDB taxonomy): domain Bacteria; phylum Pseudomonadota; class Alphaproteobacteria; order Caulobacterales; family Aquidulcibacteraceae; genus Aquidulcibacter. The sequence goes on from JBEINE010000030.1 coordinate 16,022, forward strand.
CACCGATTTCTAGGTCGATCTCACCATAATTGCGATTGCCGCCTGACACAATCAGCTTGCCCTCAAAGGTGTCAGGGGCGGGTCGGGTGACGTAATTGACGACGCCACCGATTGTATTGGGTCCAAAGCGGATCTGGCTCGCCCCTTTCATAACCTCAAGACGTGAAAAGCGGCGGATGGAAGGGTGAAAATAGGCGGCATTGTCGCCATAGGGCGCATAGCCAAGCGGAATGCCATCCTCCAGCAATAGAATCTTGCCAGACCGTATGGGTGAGAGGCCACGAATACCGATATTGGGGCGTAGCCCTAAACCTTCCTCATCGCGTGCAAAAACACCGGGGACTTGGCGCAAAGCCTCATTCACATTGAATACCCGCGCGCGTTCAAGGTCAGCTTCTTCGATGGTCGCAGCCGAGCCAGCGATTTTGAGAAGATTGTCACGTTGACCGATGACTACAATGGTTTGTGTCTCAACAATTGGGTTGGCTGCCTGTGCGGGATTGACCAAAGCTAAACTGCCCATCAGCGAAGATAGGGACAGGCCAAACGCATATTTATTCATAGTGATACTCACTCGCAAATTCCTCAGATGCTAATGACTTGCAATTACATATGGGTCAAGGACGATTGAGCACCGAGCTGCGCCAATAGAGCTCAAAATTGCAGGGCGCTGATCACGCATTTGTGACTAATGGGTTTGATCTTTGCACAAGATAGCTTATCCTTTGGCATCAAATTAAGCCGAATAGACACCTAAAAAGGTCCGCTAAAATTAAGATATAATGTCGATCGCATTAGAACCACGGCGAGAAGCCCAACAAGGCCAACAAGCCCTGCGTCCCAAGTCGGACAAGGGTGTCAGTTTAACGGCGCGCCTATTGATACTGGCTGCGGGATTTGTGGTGCTGACCGAAGCGATTGTGTTTGTTCCGACCATTGCCTCGTTTCGCCACCAATGGCTGACTGAGCGTTTTGATACTGGGGAGCTTGCCGCGCTTGCGGCGCGGTCGCCCGCTACAGATGGGTTTGTCCGCGGCGACACAGAGGAGCTAATGCGCGCCGCTGATATTCACTCTGTTTCAGTGGTTTCAAACGGGCTTGTCCAGCGCCTTATCGGCGTTAATCCCACCGCACCAATTCGTGCGATCAATCTGGAAAGCCAGACGCTTGGCGGAGCGATTTTCGATGTGTTTGAGACTTTCGGTGCGCCTAAAGACCGCGTTCTGGCGCTGACATCGCGCCCCCGATCAAATGCGGCCATAAAGCTGGAGGTCATTGTTTCAGAGTCATCCCTGCGTGCGGGATTATTGCGCGAAATCACGCAGGTTTTTGCTTATTCGATGCTACTGGCGCTCATGATCGGCCTTTTGATCTATGCTGCGCTGGTAGATAACTTTGTTCGCCCACTGCGACGGCTGACCGGTGCCATTATGCGCTTTAGAGCGGCTCCAGAAGATGCCAGCCACGCGCTTGTGCCGACCGGACGCAAAGACGAAATTGGGGAAGCAGAAGTCGCTTTTTCCGATATGCAAGAGACGGTCCGTCAAGCGTTTTTTCAAAAGGAGCGATTGGCGCAACTAGGCTTGTCAGTGTCCAAAATTTCGCATGATTTGCGCCATTCCCTTGGGGCGGCACAACTCGTCAGCGAGCGGCTGGCCAGCGTTGATGACCCCATTGTACGCATGGCCGTGCCCAGACTTGAACGAGCACTGGAACGGGCGATTGGATTGGCTCAATCCACCCTGAAATTTGGCAAGGCCCAAGAGGCTCAACCGATACCAGAATTGATCTATCTAGCCGATGCATTGGACGAGGCTGCCAATGAGGCTTTGAACGGTCTTATCGGCGTCTCTTGGGACCAACGCGTTGATAATAGGGTGGAATCAGAAGTCGATCCAGATCAACTCCATCGCATTTTGACCAATCTGATCCGAAATGCCGGTCAGGCCATTGTGTCGAGCGGTAAGACAGGCTCAATCACGGCCAGTCTTGCGTCCAGCGGCGATGACCTTTGCCTTGATCTCAAGGACACAGGGCCGGGCCTGCCTCGGGGTGTCAAAGACAATTTGTTTGCTCCATTCTCAGGCTCTGGTGTTTCAGGCGGCACAGGACTGGGGCTTGCGATTGCCCGCGATCTCGCGCGGATGAATGGTGGCGAGATTCGTCTGATATCCACGGGCACGGATGGAACTTGCTTTAGGCTACGTCTCCGCAAACCCGGCGCCACGGACTGACATTGGGCTTTACGTCCCCGCTCCTCCGGCGCGCGCTTTTTCATCGGCTTGCGCCTGAGTGTCAGCTTCCAATATGGCGCGCGGTTTGCCTCGCGAGACCACAAGGGCCAAGATAATTCCAAATACGCCAATAGCTGTCGTATAAAAGAAAAACATCGTGTAACCCGCAGCATAGGCTTGGCCCGTGACGCCGATCTTCTCGCCGGCTTTGGCGAAAGCAACAGGTGGCAGATCCTTGAACCATGGCATGATAGCGGCGACAGGTCCGCTATCGGCCGCGCGCGCGAAACTCTCAACTATGCGCCCGCCCAGCGCGGTTACCAGTTTGCCCGGCAAGGCATAGAGCGATGTGAACAAAGCATATTGCGTGGCGGTAAAGCCATCCTTGGTCAGCATAGACAGATAAACAATGAAGGTCGTACCCGCAAACATGCCTGAAAAATTATCAACCAAAATCGCGAAATAAAGAAATTTAACGTCCGCACCATGAATGGCGATCAGGATGAAGGAGAGATTTGACAGAGGTTGTAGAAATGCGCCGATCACAAGGCACCGAAACATCCCCAATTTCTGGATCATCCATCCTGTGGCGACCGCAGAAACTGCACTGACAATGACGCCAAACCCTTTTTGAATGCCACCAATCGTTGTGAGGTCAAATCCAGCCTGCACATACATGGAGCTGGCCAAGTTCAACACGAAATCGGACAGGCGATAAAGGCAGATGAACAACAAAATGATGGTCGCGACTGATTTGTAACGCTTAAAGAAATCGAGCAAAGGCTCGCCTAATGCCGCTTGGAAATAAGCCGCGGGTCTTGTTTTGAAGCCTGGGATCTTCCAGCAGGCCAACACGACCAGCGATAGACCCACCGCCGCATAGCCTAGCTGTTGATAAACGCCCCAAGGTCTCGCGGCCAAAGCCGCCGACATAGCTTGCGTCGCTGTCTGACCTGGTTCTGCGCCCGCCAAATAAAGTGGTCCCAATAGCCAAGCCATGGGTTCAGCTCGCCCCGCCAGCCCCACAGCCAAAACACAAGCTGCAAAGGCCATAATGCTCAAGCGACCGAGCCACTCCAACTTATCCACATAGCCACGATCAGGTATATCAATTGGGGCTACCCACGCCGAATCCTTCAGGACGACCTCGCGCGGGGCTAAAAATGTCGCGAGAATGCCAAAGCCAAACAGCGCAGCCATCAGCAGAAATGTCAGGCTCCAGCCCATAAAGGAATAGGGTGGTAAAGCGTCTGGACTCGGAGCAGGCCCAGAAAACATGCCGACGACAAATAAAGCCACAGCGCCTGAAATGAACATGGCAACGCGGTAACCCACCTGATAGTTTGATGTGAGGACGCCCAGCTTCTCATCTTCGCGCGCGATTTCGATCCGCCAAGCATCAATGGCGACATCCTGGGTGGCCCCGGCGAATGCAGCTATGCCGGCAATGACGACAAAGGGGATAAATCTGGCGCCTGCATCACCATTTTCAGTAAAGGCTGCAGCGGGGTTCATGAAGGCGAGCGCTACCACACAGGCCAGAAACACCAGCTGCGTCACCAACATCCAAGAGCGACGTCGACCTAGCCACGTGTCCAAACCGGGAAGCGGCGTTTTATCGACGACGGGTGACCACATAAATTTGAGGGCATAGGGCAAAGTTATCAGGCTGAGCAACCCGACCAGAGTTAGATTCGCGCCCGCTTGAACAATCCATGTTTGAACGAGAGTCTGGCCAATCAGCAGATTTGGCATGCCGGCGGCAAAGCCGAGGCCAAACATCACCAAGGAGGATCTTTCAAAAAATGCCTTAAAATCAGCTTTGGCCTTGGCTTTTTTTTCCGCTTTGGCATTATTTGCGGTCGTGTCGGTCATAACAGGTCCTTAGCGCGCAGGCCTGAGACGTTGCAGACCCCGAAATCAAGACGCGAAAGTGACCTGTCTTCGATCTTTCGTCCAGCGCTCTAACACAGATGACAACAGGTTATGGTCGAGGGGTTTGGTGATGAAATCGTTCATGCCTGCGGCTTTGCAGGCGCGGCGGTCGTCTTCCATGGCGGCTGCGGTCAGAGCAACAATGGGAATATCCAATAAGCGACCGCCTTTCGCCCGTATCGCGCGCGTCGCTTCAAAACCGCCCATTACAGGCATGTGGACATCCATGAGAACTAAGTCATAAGGGGCAGTTTCAAGGGCTTGGACGGCTTCTAAGCCGTTGCCCACAGCATCGACATGACAGCCGTTGCGTTCAAGAATGGATTTCGCCAAGAGCGCATTAACGGGGTTATCCTCAGCCATCAGAATCCGCAGTCCCAGCATTTTGGGCGCGGTATCGGCGCGCTCATCCTCGACTGGGCTTTGAGTGCCCTCTGGGGCTTCGCTTTCAGCAATGATGACCCGTTCGATCAATGATTCCTGACGCAGCGGCTTGATCAGATAGCCAATGGCGCCATTGGCCCGATAAAACTCAATGAGGTCGCGTTTTTCCTGCGGGATGAGGGCGACGACAGGTACGCCTAGGTCCATCCAGTCAGCGGGGTTAGTGAAGCTCATTTCGTGATCCAACAGCACCACACACCCCTTTGTGGCCTGGTTGGGAGACTTTGCATGCGTAACGCGTGCGCCTTCGTTTTGTAACGCCATTGTGACAGCCTGAGCGAGGAAATCTGAGGGGGTCGCGATAACAACGTTGCAATGCTCCAATCGCTTTTGTCGCGCGGGTGCAGCGACTACGGTCTGAAACGGGATGTCGGCAACGAAGACACTGCCCCCGCTAGGCCGAGGGTGCATGTTTAAACTGCCGCCCATGGCCCCAGCCAGTTTTTTGACAATCGCGAGGCCGAGGCCAGTGCCTCCGAAACGACGGGTGTGCGAGCTATCAGCTTGTTGAAACTCCTCAAATATCGCGGCGGCTTTATCGTCTGGAACACCTATTCCCGTGTCTTCTACAGAAAATAGAAGTCTACCTGGCTGCGGCACGCTTAAGCGCAGCAGAATGCCGCCTTGCTCCGTAAACTTTACGGCATTTGAGGCGAGGTTCATGATAATCTGACGCAACCGACTATCATCGCCCGCCACTTCGTGTGGGACTTCCGGGCCGACGACCAAAGCCACCTCGAGACCTTTTTCATGGGCACGTGGAGAACAAAGTTCCGCCACCGACTGCAAAGTTTTGGCGGGATTAAAGACCAATGTCTCAAGCTCAATTTTGCCGCTTTCGAGCTTTGCATAATCAAGGATATCATTGATTAGGCTCAGCAAATGTTGGCCGCTATCTGTGACAGCCTCAAGCCAAGAGCGCTGAGCGTGAGACAGCTTGCTCATGCCTAAGAGGCCAGCCATCCCCAAAATGCCGTTTAGAGGGGTTCGGATTTCGTGACTGAGAGTGGCAAAAAGCATCGTCTTTGCCCGAGCGGTTTCGTCCGCATCGGGTCGAAACAGTCCCAGTTGGCTGCCGTCTGCCCGCTGCTTGATGCTCCAGCCATGGCGCGTGTCAAACCAAGGGGCAAAGGCCCCATGTGCAGCTAAATCGCCGAATCGCTCCCGTGCACCCTCATTGCTGGCTATAACGCGCCCAGTTCGCGTGGCAAGGACCGCACTTTCGGGTAAATCATCTAGGTTCAATAAAGTCTCAATCATACCCCAATTTAGCAGGCGCTGGTTAAGGAACGGCAAGTTTGGATGAATGCATTTGACGCTTATTGGTCCGTTAGCGGGCGCTTCGTTTCCATGGAAACGCAGTTGCGCTCTGGGGTCTATCCCGTCTTTTTTTGAATCAAAAAAGCGGGATAAACAGAAACTAAATCAAAAACTTAGACGCGCAACTTGGTTCTAAAAGAACCAGACGCGCTTTA
>JBEINE010000191.1:0-5272 GCA_040378245.1 Hyphomonadaceae bacterium
AGTGGCGAGACCATCAGATCAGTCTGGCCCAATGGGCGAAGGTGCGCGTGGTTCGCGATCATATGACGAGCCTCATGTTGAGCGATGGGTTGGCGAGGGGCCGATATTCGGTGTTCTAGCCTAGTTTCACCGCGATGGAAAAGCCTGATTGAGCCAAGCTTTCATAACAACGCCGAATGTGTCACAAAAAAGAATGAGCAGGACTGCGTTGATTTCTCACCCTGATTGTTTGTTGCACGTGCCCCCAGTCGGCCATCCAGAGAGTGCCAGCCGATTGGCGGTGGTGCTTGCGGCCCTCAACGGGCCAGGCTTTGAGGACCTCCTACGACTTGATGCCCCCCGTGGCGAGGATCCCGATATAGAGCGCGTGCATGCTCGCACCTATCTAGACGATCTGGATGATAAGCGACCCAATGCACAGGGGCGTGCCGTCGCATTGGACGCTGATACCTATCTGTCCTCCGGCAGTTTGGAAGCGGCGCGGTTCGGGGTTGGCGGCGTTATCATGGGTGTTGATGGCGTGATGAGGGGGCAATTTGATCGCGCGTTTTGTGCGACGCGGCCACCGGGCCATCATGCGGAGCGAGGTCGCGCTATGGGGTTTTGCCTGTTCAATAGTGCGGCCATCGGCGCATTATACGCGCGCTCGATTTATGGCTTGACGCGTGTCGCTGTGGTAGATGTGGATGTCCATCACGGTAATGGAAGTCAGGAGATTGCCATGTCTGATCCTGACTTTTTCTATGCCTCTATTCATCAAGAGGGCATTTATCCAGGCAGCGGGTTTGAGCATGAGACTGCTTTCGGCAATCTCGTCAATGTGCCCTTGCCAGAACACACGCCAAGCCCGCGCTGGCGACGTGGGGTGGAGACTTTGATTCTGCCAGCTTTGGCTAAGTTTGCGCCACAGATTGTCATTTTATCGATAGGATTTGATGGCCATCGTCTTGATCCCTTGGCTGGATTTAACCTTGAGGCTGAGGATTTTGCCTGGGTAACCGATGAACTCCTGAAACTTACAGGGGGAAAACTTGTATCCACTCTAGAGGGCGGCTACCATTTAGAGGCACTGGGCGCCTGCGCACGCGCCCATGTCAGTGCGCTGAAAAATTACAACAAACACGCTGGGGGCGTGCCATCACGTGGTTGATTTAAAACGGGTCAAGACGCATGCGTCGCAGGGCGCAGTGGCAGGGTTTGTAGACGCGGCACCTGGCCGAGCTAAAGGGCTGGACGATGACCAGTCACCGATGATTGTGATTGCACGCCACGGTCGTCCAGCCTTAAACCGTCATGTTTGGATCAATGCCGAGCAATATGTGACGTGGTGGGCCGCTTATGATGCCGGTGGTCTGGAGCTGGGCCAAAGGGTCCCCAATGGTCTCGTAAAAGCCCTTAAGGCCTGCAAAGTCATTGTCGCTAGCTCGCTTCTGCGGGCCCGTGAGACAGCGCAACAAGCTGCGCCCGGGCGCACATTCCTGATTGAGGAGCGCTTCGTGGAGGCCCCCCTTCCGCCGCCGCACCTGCCTGATTTCATCCGGTTTCGTCCGCGTTTTTGGGGCGTTATCGCGCGTATCTCATGGTATCTTGGCCATAGCCGAGATCAGGAGACGCGCCAGCAGTCTGAAGTCCGCGCGGAAGAGGGGGCTGACTGGTTGAGCAGCCAAGCGCACGAGCACGGCAGCGTCGGCCTCCTTGCCCACGGTTGGTTTAATCGGATGCTGCGCGTTTGTTTAGAAGCCAGAGGCTGGACTTGCGTCTATGATGGTCGCGATTCCCACTGGTCCTACCGCATTTACCGCCTTAAGTTGTAGTTCTGGGCTGGTCAAAGCATCGCCTGCGATTTATTGAGTAAGCTGCAGGCATAGCGTTGCCCGATGTTTGGCTGCGGGCTAAGGCTAGGGCCTAAGGAATGCCCGCATGACCGATATTAACGAGACCATGTTACCCATCGAGACTATGAGCTTTGAAGCCGCTCTGGAAGAATTAGAGAGATTGGTGGCGCGTCTGGAATCTGGGCAAGCCACTCTTGAGGAATCCATCACCTTGTATGAGCGCGGGGCCAAGCTCAAAGCCCATTGTGACGGGCGTTTGAAAAGCGCGCAGATGCGGGTGGATCAAATTATTGAATTGCCTTCGGGCCTTTCCCTCGAACCCGCAAAGCTCTGAACATTATGGACGCCGCCGTCGATCTGAACCAAAGGCTTGAAGAGACGGCCGACCGGGTGACTGTGGCGCTCGACACCCTATTGCCCCGTGTGCAGGGGCCAGAATCACGTCTTATGAGTGCGATGCGCTATGCGGCTTTGCAAGGTGGCAAGAGGCTGCGGCCATTTCTGGTGCTCGAGACTGGGCGGATGTTTGGTGTTGATGAGCGTTGTCTATTGCGGGTCGCCGCCGCGCTCGAGTGCTTGCACACCTATTCCCTCATTCATGACGATCTTCCGTGCATGGATGATGACGACATGCGCCGTGGCCGCCCGACTGTGCATATTGCCTATGATGAGGCCACGGCCGTTTTGGCAGGGGACGCCCTCTTAACAATCGCCTTTGAGATTTTGGCCGATCCCCAAACCCATGCAGACGCCAATATCCGTATTGCTTTGGTCGCCCGCTTGGCGGAATCTGCGGGTGCCCGCGGCATGGTCGGCGGGCAGATGATTGATATGATTGCCCGGGAACTCGGCGATGATATGGCCGCCGTCACGCGGATGCAGCGCCTAAAGACCGGCGCGTTGATATCCTATGCCGTTGAGGTCGGTGCCATGATGGGCCGGGCCAGCGATGATGCACGCGCCGCGCTTTCCGCTTTTGCCCATGATTTGGGCCTTGCTTTTCAGATCACGGATGATTTGCTGGACGCTCAAGGTCACTCTGACGAGGTTGGCAAAGCGGTCGGAAAGGATGCCGCCAAAGGAAAGGCCACCTTTGTCAGCCTTTTAGGGCTCGATGGTGCCAAACAGCGGGTTCAGTTACTGGGTGTACAAGCCAAACAACATATTGCTATATTTGGAACCCGCGCTCACTATCTGAGCCATATTGTGGACTCGGTGATTGATCGTCGTGCATGATGTGGCACCAAAATCGCTTTGGTGATCTCGGCCACCAACGAGAAAGAATTGATATTGTATGGCGCCTGTCACACCTTTGCTGGATAAGATAAAGAGCCCATCTGATCTGAAGGGCCTCTCAATTGGCGAGTTGCGCCAGGTTGCCGATGAGCTACGCGCCGAAACGATTGACGCCGTATCGGTGACCGGTGGTCATTTGGGGGCTGGGCTTGGCGTTGTTGAGCTGACGGTCGCGCTCCATCATGTGCTCAATACACCGTCTGATATTTTGATCTGGGACGTTGGCCATCAAGCCTATCCGCACAAGATTTTGACGGGACGGCGAGATCGCATTCGCACCTTGCGCCAGGGCGGTGGCTTATCAGGCTTTACGAAGCGCACCGAAAGTGAGTTTGATCCATTTGGTGCCGCCCACGCCGCAACGTCCATTTCCGCCGGCCTTGGTTTTTGCGCCAGTCGCGATTTGCAGGGCAAAGACAATAATGTAGTCGCCGTCATTGGCGATGGATCGATTACGGCGGGCATGGCCTATGAAGCCATGAATAAGGCTGCCGAGACAACAAAGCGCTTGATTGTGATCCTAAACGACAATGATATGTCGATAGCGCCACCGGTTGGCGGCATGAGCACTTATCTGGCAAAACTCGTCTCTGGGACTGGCTATCGGGCGTTGCGCAAAGTGGGCAAGCAGGCCGCAAGTGTTCTTCCCAAGCCGCTTCAAGAAGCGGCGCGCAAGGCCGAAGAATATGCGCGTGGCATGGCGGTCGGCGGTACATTTTTTGAGGAATTGGGCTTTTATTATGTCGGCCCGATTGACGGCCACGATCTAGAGGCTTTGGTTCAGGTCTTGGAGAATGCCAAAGCCATACAGGATTGTCCTGTACTGGTTCATGTCGTGACCCAGAAAGGCAAGGGCTATAGCCCCGCCGAAGCTGCTCCTGACAAATATCATGGCGTGGTTAAGTTCAATGTCGTCACCGGCGAGCAGGCCAAAGCCAAGCCCAATGCGCCCAGTTACACCCGCGTATTCGCTGACGCACTCGTTAAACTTGGCAAGGGCGACGATAAGATTGTCGCCATCACGGCTGCCATGCCCTCAGGTACGGGCTTAGACGTTTTTGGGTCAGTTTTTCCTTCAAGAACTTATGATGTCGGCATCGCTGAACAGCATGCCGTGACATTTGCAGCGGGCCTGGCGGCGGATGGTATGAAGCCCTTTGCCGCCATTTACTCAACTTTTCTGCAGCGCGGTTATGATCAAGTCGTGCATGATGTGGCCATTCAGAAATTGCCGGTGCGATTTGCTATGGACCGCGCAGGACTTGTCGGTGCGGACGGGCAGACACATGCTGGCTCTTTTGATATCGGCTTTATGGGCGCACTGCCCGGCATGATTTTGATGGCGGCATCAGATGAAGCAGAGCTTGCTAGAATGACCGCCACCGCCGCCGCGATTGATGATGGCCCCAGTGCGTTTAGATATCCGCGCGGCGAGGGGACAGGGGTTGAGATACCTGAGATTCTTGTCCCCCTTGAAATCGGTAGAGGCCATATTGTGCGCGAGGGCGGCACCGTGGCGATATTGTCATTTGGCACGCGCTTAACTGAAAGCTTGCTGGCAGCAGAGCGTCTTGGCACCATGGGGCTGGCGACTACCGTCGCGGATGCGCGTTTTGCCAAGCCTCTTGATCACGATCTGATCCGCCAACTCGTACGTCACCACGAAGTGCTGGTGACGATTGAAGAGGGCGCGATGGGTGGCTTTGGTGCTTTTGTTCTGCAATTCTTGGCAGGGGACGGTTTGCTGGACCGCGGTCTAAAAGTGCGAACACTGACATTGCCCGATATTTTCCAAGAGCATGATAGGCCTGAATTGCAATATGCTTTGGCTGGCCTTGATGCTGATGGGATAGTGACGACGGTTTTAGCGGCGCTTGGGCGTGGAGCGCGAACGGGCGATGGTGGGTTGCGGGCTTGAGGTTTTTGTTGTGAGGCACGACCGTTTGTGATAATATTTCGGAATGAAGCTAAGTTTCACCCCGCAGGAACGAAACGCATTTTCGATAGCCGTTAGCGCTGTTGAGGGACTCCGTCGAACCCAAGAGCAATCACTTCTTTTCTCCATGTTTGATGAGCAGGAAACCCCCTTAAATGAACAAATCCGACTTTTGGTTGATATTTATTCCTCTCGCTCATGAGTG
>JBEINE010000285.1:0-2244 GCA_040378245.1 Hyphomonadaceae bacterium
CGCGCTCCTTTTGATTTCAGACGTCCGTCGCGTTTTCTGTCGTGTTCAATGTTATGTGCTGACTAGAATCCGCCCAGCCCGCCCAAATAGACATATTTGGTCTCCAGATACTCATCAAGCCCATGGTGGGACCCTTCACGGCCAAGGCCGCTTTGCTTGACGCCACCGAAAGGGGCCAATTCATTGGACGCGACCCCGGAATTGACGGCCACAATCCCAGTTTCCAAGGCCTCTGCGACCCGAAACACCCGACCTAAATCACGCGCATAAAAATAGGCGGACAGTCCAAAGGGCGTATCATTGGCTTTTTCAATGACTTCGGCTTCGGTGTTAAACTTAAATATAGGCGCGAGCGGGCCAAAGGTTTCTTCTTGTGCCAGAGCCATATCGCCATGGGCACCGATTAGGACTGTCGGCTCAAAGAAATTGCCGCCTAATGGCGATGCCTGCCCCCCGATCGTAATCGTCGCGCCTTTACTTACAGCATCGGCAATGTGACTGGTGATCTTCTCGACCGCTGCGGCATTGATCAACGGGCCCTGGTTGACGGCCTCGCTCGTCCCTGAGCCTACAACGAGAGCGGCCACCTTGGCCGTGAGCTTGGCAACAAATTCATCGTGGACGCTCTCTTGCACATAAATGCGATTGGCGCACACGCATGTCTGGCCCATATTGCGGAACTTTGAGGCCATTGCGCCATCGACCGCCGCGTCAATGTCGGCATCATCAAACACGATAAAGGCCGCATTGCCGCCAAGCTCCAGCCCGAGCTTCTTAACTGTATCGGCGCACTGGCGCATCAGCAATCGGCCAACTTGGGTCGAGCCTGTAAAGGACAATCCCCGCACAACTGGGCTTTTGCACCAGACGTCACCAATCGCCACGGCATCACCGGTGATCACATTGAAGACACCAGCTGGAAAACCCGCCCGCTGCGCCAGCTCTGCCAAAGCCAGGGCCGTTAAGGGCGTTTCGGGGGCGGGCTTGCAAACGACTGTACAGCCCACCGCTAGCGCGGGAGCCACTTTGCGTGTGATCATTGCGGCGGGGAAGTTCCAAGGTGTGATCGCTGCAACCACGCCCAATGGCTGACGCAAGATCAGAATGCGGGCATCGGCTTTAGGCGAAGGGATCGTCTCGCCCATAACGCGCTTGGCTTCTTCAGCATAAAATTCAACAAAACTTGCTGCATAGGCAATCTCGCCGCGCGCTTCGGCCAAGGGTTTGCCCTGCTCGGCAGTTAATATTTGGGCAAGGTCTTCTTGGTGAAGCATGATCAGATCAAACCACGCCCGCAATATATGGCTGCGCTCTTTGGCCGTTAGAGCTGCCCAGCCCTTGAATGCTGCGTTGGCCGCGTCAATACAGGCTTGTGCCTCCCGCGCGCCCATCATGGGCACATTGCCCACGCTTTCTCCAGTTGCAGGGTTCAATATCGGTGTGTCAGGTGCACCTAGCCACGCACCATTCACCCAGCATTGGCTCTTTAACAGTTTAGGATCGCGCAGTTTCAAGGACACAACAGACCGACTTTCATGGCAATTTATCGCGCAGTGCATACCAAGACATAGCCGCGGTCAAAAGCGGCCAGCGCAGAAACCTGCCGCCTGGAAAATGAGGTATTGGCAGACGCGAAACCAGATCATATTGGCTCATCTGGCCTTGAACAACTTGCGCCAAGATCCTGCCAAAATAAGGCGCCAGCACGACGCCTTGGCCTGAATAGCCTGAAGCCGAGACAATGCCCGGTCCATATTGTCGCATGAAGGGCAGTCGCGTCGGCGTTATGCCCAGCGCTCCGCCCCACGCATGGGTGATCTCGACGCCTGAAAGTTTGGGATAGACTTTAATCATATTGGCACGGACAAAGTTTTTGACGTCGCTTGGCCAGTCTGGGGTATATTTTTCGCCACCGCCAAAAATCAACCGATTATCGGCGCTTTTGCGCCAGTAATTGACGACAAAGCGGGTGTCCATAACGCTGTCATGATCGGGCAGGATAGCGAGTTCATTCGCCAAAGGCGCTGTTGCCAGGACGAAGCTGCCAATGGGCAAGACGCGTGCTTCAACATCGGCTTGAATGCCATCGAGATAACCGTCGCCGCATATCAGAATATGATCGGCGCTGAGTGTGCCTTTGGCCGCGCGCACAAAACGCCCTGCGCCATTTTGACCAATTTCCAGTGCACGGGTGTTTTCGTGGAAAATGGCGCCTGCGCCATGGGCGGCGCCAGCGAGTCCGTA
>JBEINE010000138.1:0-7895 GCA_040378245.1 Hyphomonadaceae bacterium
CACCAATGGCGAAAATTGACTAGCAAATAACTGACCTGTCAGTTATATATATCACATGATCGTGATCTCCGCCGATAACACGCTGCCTAAATGGACGAGGAAACCGCACGCTCGGCCTGAGGAGGTACTGGAAGCCGCGCTTGATTTGTTTGCGCATAATGGCTTTGCAGCCACACGGATGGAGGATATTGCCAAGTCGGCGGGCCTCTCCAAGGCAGCGATTTACCTCTATTTTCCGTCAAAAGAAGAGGTTTTCAAAGCCCTTGTTGAGACGCGCCTCGTCGCTCTACGCGCTCAAATGGCCGAGCATGTTTCGCAGTTGAAAGGCGATCCGGTCGCCGCCCTTCGCCGGATTGTCCAGCTTTGGGTGGCATCAAACGCCGATCCGCGCATCATCGCACTGCCGAGGATCGTCCTTGCAGAATCGTCCCGCTTTCCAGAGCTTGCCGATCATTATCACCGTGTCGTGATTGCACAGACCCAGTCGATATTGGTTGATCTTATTGAAACTGGAATCACCTCTGGGGCGTTCAGGCCGATAGATTCCAAGATTGCAGCCCGGGCACTTGTTGCACCTTTGTTGTTTGAGTTGCTCAAACAACAAGCCTTTAAAGGCCACAGTGATGAACTTTCATTGTCTCAGCTATCCGAGATTTTTTTAGATTTGTTTTTGAGCGGGGTATCCACCCAAGCCACGCCAGCACACCAAGGTGAGACGCCATGACTAAAAAGCTCCTTTTGCCAGCCCTTGGAGCCATCTTTTTAGCCATCGCCCTTTGGTTCGCGTGGAATTGGTACACGACGGGGCGCTGGATCGTTGCCACTGACAATGCCTACATCCGCGCCGATATCACAATGATAGCTGCCAAGACGGAGGGCTATGTTCGCGAAATCCCAGTCGCTGACAACCAACAGGTTCAAATGGGCGATGTGTTATTGCGTTTGGATCCCCGCGATAGTGATGTGGGGCTGAGCTCCGCACAGGCCGATCTCGCCCAAGCGCAAGCCCAAGCCGCCAAAGCCCGGGCCGAAGAACGCCGAATTGCCTCTGACGCTCAACGCTTGGCGGCTGAAAGCCAAGCCGCTTTCAGCTCAGCCCAACAAGCCCAATCTCTTGCCAGACAGGCCAGTGCCGATGCCAATAGTCGCGCTTTGTCAGTCGATGTTGCTCAGGCACAAGTGATCGCCCAATCTGATCTGGTTGAGCAGGCTCAAGCCAGCTTAAGCGCCGCCGAAGCCGCCAGTGCAGTCGCCAGTGCCGACAGAGGACGTTATCAGGCCTTGGCAGGTCGCGGCTTTGTTTCGCAAGCGCGGTTGGATCAGGTCGAGGCCCAGGCCCGTTCAGCGGCTGCAAAGGTGGCAGAGGCGCGCGCGGCTGTTGTCGTTGCCCGCCAACAAGTGGCCGTCTTGAATGCGTCGCGCGCGAGGTCATCAAGTGATGCAGGATCTGCTGGGGCTGGGGCTGCGGGTGCGCAATCGGGGGCCGCTGGCGCGCTAGCAAAAGCCCGAGCGTCACTTGCCGGTGTGCGCTCGGGTCAAAGTGCAATTGGTTCAGCGAACGCGACTGTGATCGCCGCCGATGCGGCGGTGCAAGCGGCGCAAGCCCGACTCGAAGGTGCCCGTCTGGGCCAAGCCTATGGTTTGATCACCGCCCCAGTCTCGGGCCAAATCACCAATCGCACCGTGCAAGTAGGCCAGCTTGTTCGCCCAGGCGCCATATTAATGGCCGTGGTTCCGCTCAATCAGGTTTTTGTCGTCGCCAATTTCAAAGAAACCCAGATTGGAAAACTGGTTCACGGTCAGCCTGTAACGCTCAAAATTGATGCGTATCCCGACCAGAAAGTCACCGGCAAAATTGATAGTCTGGCCGCCGCATCGGGGTCACAGTTTTCGCTATTGCCCACAGACACGGCGACGGGGAACTTCACCAAAATTGTCCAGCGTGTGCCCGTGCGCATAGTCATCGACCCACAGTGGCGCGTTAAGGGCTTTTTGCGCCCGGGCCTTTCAGTGACCGTCCAAGTCGATACCAAGGCGCAGACAACGCCAATCGTGCAGGCCAAAAAATGAGTCAGCCCCCACCAAAAGCTGGGGCGGCGCACGACAGCCCCCCCGATGCATTTACTTATCCCAAAGTGACAGCTGGATTGATGGTGGGTTTTGCCTGCATGGCGCTCGGCAATTTTATGTCAATTTTAGACATTCAGATCGTCGCCAGCTCGCTGCGCGAAATCCAGGCGGGCGTCTCGGCCAGTGCCGATGAACTTGTTTGGGTACAGACCAGCTATTTGGTCGCAGAAATCATTGCCATCCCCCTGTCCGGCTTTATGGGGCGTGCCTTCTCGATCAGAAACCTATTTTCGCTGGCCGCCATTGGCTTCACCATCGCTTCACTTGGCTGCGCGGTATCAAGCAATCTCGATATGCTGATTGTCTTCCGCATCATTCAGGGCTTTATGGGCGGCTTCATGATGCCCACGACATTTGCTGCTGGATTTTTATTATTTGCCCCAAAGGATCGCGCAACAGTGAACGTGATCATGGGCATGATCATGACCAGCGCCCCAGCAATGGGGCCAGCGCTGGGGGGCTTTATCACCTCGTCGCTGGGTTGGCATTGGTTGTTTCTGGTCAATCTGGTGCCGGGAATCATATGTGTCATTGGCTGTTACTTTCTGATCCCGCTGAGAACGCCCGATTGGAAACTCTTGAAGCGCATTGACCTTATTGGGCTTCTAGCACTCGCCTGTTTCTTGGGGTCCGGCCAGATTTTGCTAGAAGAAGGGCCGCGTAAGGGCTGGCTCGAGAGTCATGAGATCTTGGCGTGGGCAGGGGTCTTTGGCGTTGGCGCGACCGCATTTTTCTGGCGTGCCTTCACGCAGGAGGAGCCCATCGTCAAGCTCGATGCGTTCACCGATCGAAATTTCGTCGTTTGCTCGCTTTTAGCTTTCACAGTCGGGATTGGCCTTTATGGCTCAATCTATCTCCAGCCCCTCTATCTGGGGCAAGTGCGTGGCTATAGTGCCATGCAAATCGGCCAAGTGATGTTTGTAACCGGCGTCTTTATGCTGCTCAGTGCCCCTTTTGCCCGTCAATTGATCAACCGCCTTGATCCGCGCATCACAGTATTCATTGGCGTATTATTGGTCAGCGGCTCTTGTGTCTTGCAGGCGCATTTGACCTCTCAATCGGCTTTCTGGGACTTCTTCTGGCCTCAAGCCATGCGGGGTTGCGGCCTCATCATCTGCTTTGCGACTTTATCGACTGTAGCCCTTGGCACGTTACCGCCGAGCAAGATCCAAAGTGGCTCCGGCTTGTTTAATCTAACCCGCAACCTTGGTGGTGCCGTCGGATTGGCTATTCTCTCGACCCTGACTGACTATTTTAACGTCTTTCACCGCACACAATTGGGCGAGGCAATGAATGTTGCCGATCCGATGTTTCAAGAGCGGCTGGCCAGCAACGTCGCGCGGATGACGGCTATGAATGTCGCCAATCCCGATCAGGCCGCTTTGGCGCAAATGATGGCTACACTCAACCGCGAGGCTGCGGTTATGAGTTTCAACAATCTGTTTATGGTGGTGGCTTTGTGCATGGGCCTGTCGATGCTGGTCCTGCCCTTTGTCCGACGACCTGCGGCAAATGCTGACGTTTCGGCTGCGCACTGAGCGCGCTTGTCTGCGCCCTGCAGAAGGACTGGTCATCCGCCTTGACCCTTTTAAGTGTCAGGGGTATCACGCCCGCCTTGCCGATGACATATCAGTCGGTTTGAAGAAAGCGCGGGCGTAGCTCAGTCGGTTAGAGTACCGGCCTGTCACGCCGGGGGTCGCGGGTTCGAGCCCCGTCGCTCGCGCCATTTCTTTTCAGCCCGTCGTCAGTAGCACTGCGTTGGGCTGGAAGGGAAATGAACCCGGCTGTTTATTCTCCGCGCCGTTCGTTTGCGTCAAAGCCAAAGGTCCTAGGGCCGTTCACCGTTTCTTGGACTGAAGAAACAGTGAAAAAATGGCTCTATTTTAGAAGTTTAGAGCGCAAGGTCGTTTCCAAGCCAACCAAACGCCCCTTAGGGTCTATTTATCCCGCTTTTTTGATTCAAAAAAGACGGGACAAACCCTAAATCAAATACCTAGACGCGCAACCTGGTTCTAAAAGAACCAGACGCGCGATAGATCAAATACCTAGACGCGCAACCTGGTTCTAAAAGAACCAGACGCGCTCTTGCAGCCCTCAGGCGCAAAGCCTTAGGATTGCCAGTTCGCGGGGGCCGTTCAATGTCTTAGGCAGGGATGTATTGGGTCGCGACATTGTCTTAGCACAAAAACCTGAAAGCCGCGTCAACGCTGAGCCTGCCCCTTTCCCATTGCGTCAGTCACTTATAAGCATAGGTTCTGCGCCAAAAAAATCAGGGCAGGCGGGGAGTATCAAGATGGAATGGGGCTTGGATAATGCGCGCGCGATCGTCGGCGCACTGATGATCATTGGCTTATGCTGGGCGTTATCGGAAAAACGCCAAGCCTTTCCTTGGGCCTTGGCCTTGGGAGCCATGGCCGTTCAGGCTGTTCTGGTTATCTTGTTATTCGCCGTACCCGCCTCGCAGGGCTTTTTGAATGGCGTTAATGCTGCCGTTGATGGCTTGGCGGCAGCAACCGCCGAGGGCACCAAGTTTGTGTTCGGCTATTTGGGCGGCGGCACGCCACCTTATTTGCCAGCTGATGCGGGGGCGCCGCCTCCATTTGTATTTGCATTCCAAGTTCTGCCGCTCATTCTCGTGATCTCGGCTCTGTCCGCATTATTGTGGCATTGGAAGATATTGCAATGGATAACACGTGGGTTTGGGTTTTTGTTTGAAAAGTCTATGGGGCTCGGTGGGGCCTCTGCTTTGGCAACGGCGGCTAATATCTTTATGGGCATGGTTGAAAGCCCGATTGTGATAAAGGGCTATCTCGACAAACTGTCGCGATCTGAATTATTCACAATGATGGTGGTAGGGCTGGCGACGGTTGCAGGCTCCACCATGGTTGCCTATGCGAGCATCTTGTCAGCGACTTTGCCTAATGCCGCTGGCCACGTTCTCGTCGCATCCATCATAACAGCACCGGCTGGCATCCTTTTGGCGCGGATCATGATCCCTCTGGAGCCTAATGCGATTGGTGGGGGTTTGGATTATACCTCTTCGCTAAAATATGAATCCTCTATGGATGCCATTACCAGAGGCGTTCAAGATGGCATGATGGTGGTTGTTAATGTCGGGGCCTTCCTTTTGGTGTTCGTCTCATTTGTCTGGATTATCAACGGGCTATTGAGTTCGGTGGGTGACGTAGCCGGTGGACCTGTGACCTTGCAGCGCATTTTTGGACTGGCCTTTGCGCCTCTAGCTTGGATCATCGGCATTCCCGCCAAAGAAATGCAAGCCGCCGGTAGCCTGTTTGGCACTAAGCTATTCCTGACGGAGTTCGCCGCCTTTATCGATTTGGGCGCGATGACTAGCGAGACCATCAGTGAGCGGACGCGCATGATTATGACCTATGCCTTATGCGGCTTTGCCAACGTCGGCTCTGTCGGGATCATGACGGGCGGCATGACGGTGCTGATGCCTGAGCGGCGCGGGGAAATCCTCGCTCTAGCTTGGAAAGCCTTATTGCCTGGTTTTTTGGCCACGTGTTTGTCAGCCACCATTGTCGCCGCTTTACCGATGGGCGTTTTTTTGCGTTAGCGCGCGTCTGGTTCCTTCAGAGCCACTTCAAAAGCTCAGAACGCGTTGGCGGGCCTAAGAGGCGCGCCGCGCTTTTAGGCTCTGCGCACTATGGGCCGCATATAGCGCGATCGCAGTGGCTGCCGACACATTCAGGCTTTCCATCTGCGCGCCAATGGGAATGCGCGCTAGATAGTCGCAGCGCTCAGCCACGAGATGACGCAAGCCCTTGCCTTCAGCGCCCATGACTAACACCACGGGAGAGCCATCGAGGACTTCAGACAGCTCCTTGTCAGCCTCTCCGGACAAACCCACAGTCATCCAGCCATCATCGGCCAATTGCTTGATGGTTTGAGAGATATTGACCACGCGAACGTCGGGAACAAACTCAATCCCGCCCACCGCCGCCTTGGCCAGAGACCCTGTAATGGGAGGCGCTTTTCGATCTTGTTGAATAATCGCGCGAGCACCAAATGCGGCGGCTGAGCGAAAGACCGCGCCGATGTTTTGCGGGTCTGTAACTTGATCCAATACCAACACAATGCCAGCCACATCGGGTATCGCGTTATCGATATCAATAGCCTCTAATGGTGTTACGCGCACCGCGATACCTTGATGAACGGCTCCGGCAGGCAGTTTCGCCGACAATTCATCGCCTTCGATCAAATTGACACGTATGCCTTCAGGGAGGCTTTCAGCCGCGTTGCGCGTCGCACGCAGGTCCAAAACTTTCCGTTTCGGGTTGGCAATGGCCGCTAGCACCGCATGCATACCATAAATCCAGACTGTCCCGTCTGTCAGCCGCTCACCTTCGCCGCCACTGTCACTGTGAGTGAACCTTTTGGGCCGGTGATCCCGGTTAGGGGCCCCAGCAGCTCGCGGTCCACGCCGGTTATTGAAACTTGAACGGTCAGATGAATTCTTGGTCATGACACTCTTTTAACGGGAAAACCCGTTCAATGTCGCCTATGGGAGATGTGGAAAGCAAAGGCTTTCATCACATCGGACATTTCTTTGAGGTTGGGCATGAGAAATCTACAGGCAATTGGCTGTGCTACAGTTGCAGCGTTGGCGACTTTGGGCACCGCAGGATCAACAAGCGCGACAGGCAGCGCCCGCCTGTTAGAAATCAACGGCGTGGCGGGAGACATTGACGTGAAGACGTCGGCGGGAGCGCCCTTCAAAGTTGAGATTATTCCCGGTCGGAAAATGACGGCGGAATTGGTGCAAGACGGCGGAACACTTCGCATTCAGGGCCCGCTCGGCAACAACACGCGAAGCCAGTGCAGTAATCGCGGCCAAGGCAGCGCGCGTTCAAACGTCTTGACAATCAACGGCACAGATTATGTCGAGGGTGACCTGCCTCGCATCCTTGTCACAGGGCCCAATACCATGGGGCTTCGTATTAAGCGCTCGTTGGTAACAGGGCAGGTTGGCGATGTGGGCGGGGCGACTATCAGTCACACAAGCTGTGGCGATCTGATTATTGGCAATGTGGCGCGCGATCTTCAAGCCAGCGTTTCAGGGTCGGGCAATATGCGTGTTGGCAACATCGGTCGTCGAACAGAGGCGAATATAGCGGGCTCGGGTAACATGCAATTGGGCGACATCGGAACCGACCTTGAAGTCAATGTTGGTGGGTCAGGCGACACACGCATTGGCAGCGTTAAAGGCCGAGCGCAGATCAACTCTGCGGGCTCGGGCAACGTCGATGTTAAGTCAGTGCTCAAATGGGTCGAGGTCAATGTCGCGGGTTCTGGTGACGTCAATCTGCTGGCAGGGCGGTCAGAATTATCTGCCAATATTGCTGGCTCTGGTGATGTGCGTCATGGCGGCACCGTCATCAATCCAAAGGTGAACATTGTCGGCGCGGGCGACGTCATTGTTGCGCGGGTAGAGGGTCAACCTCGAGTTTCAAAATTAGGTTCGGGTGAGTTTCGAATTGATTAAACACCGGCATGTTGGAACCCACATGCAACAGTCCGCTCGACGGCTGCAGCTCCACAGCCAATCACCATTGCGTTTAAAGGTGTGCTCGCTATAACGCGCCCCTCTAGAGCGGCTTGCCGCGCATCTCGCGTGCGCGTTGGGCCGCTGTGGTAATCCTGAAACGCCGTTGCGGTTTGCGCTGACATCGGTTGGAGTTGGATCGTCATCTGGTGAGGTGGCCGAGTGGTTAATGGCAGCAGACTGTAAATCTGCCCTC
>JBEINE010000068.1:0-14449 GCA_040378245.1 Hyphomonadaceae bacterium
AAAATTAAGCCTGTCGATTATCGGGAGCTTAAAGTGAAGGGCGTATGTTGATCGTCAGATCAAGATATGGAGGTGAGCACATGGTGCACGCCATGAAACGAGAACTTTCGGTAATCGGCCCGGAGGGTATACCCCTCACGTTGGCCACATTGCCCGCTCCTGACACGGAGCGTTGGGTTGCGCGCCGCAAGGCTGAAGTGGTTATCGCTGTTAAAGGTGGACTGCTCAGCTTTGAGGATGCCTGCGATCGCTATCGCATTACGGCTGAGGAATTTCTGGGCTGGCAGCGCCAGGTCGATCGCCACGGCTTACCGGGCCTTCGGGTCACGCGACTGCAAACCTATCGCTGATTTGCGCTGCGTGTCCTTGAAAGAAGGCCATCTCTAGGGTTTATCCCGTCTTTTTTGAATCAAAAAAGCGGGATAAACAGACCCTAGATCAAATACCTAGTCGCGCAACCTAGTTCTAAAAGAACCAGACGCGCTCTAGGGACCTGCGCACAACAATAAGTTGATGTTGCGCAGAAAAATTAACTTAGCTTTTACGTAGTACTGGGAAAAACCTGCCTAGCAGGCAAAAACGGCCGGGTAAGCTTTTGGCTTGGGGTCAGCATTTGTCGCGTATGGGGCGTGGGTTTGGAACGATTTCTAACAATTCTACGATCAGCTGGACCTGCCAGATTGGCGGCGGCCTTTGGCGTGACAGCGCTGGTGGCAGCTGCACTATTCATGATCATGTTCCGCGTCGGTGCAGAAGAGCAATCACTTCTTTACTCAGATCTATCGCCCAAGGATGCCGCGGCTGTCACTGAAGGCCTAACAAGCGCCAATGTTGAGTTCAAGCTATCGCCAGATGGCTCAAGTGTGTTTGTGCCGCGCTCAAAAGTGGCCCAAGCGCGCATGCAATTGGCTTCAGAGGGGTTGCCCGGCCAAGGCTCGATTGGTTACGAGATCTTTGACAAACAAAGCGCCTTAGGTTCGACAAGTTTTGTCCAAAACGTTAATAAGTTGCGGGCGTTAGAAGGGGAACTCGCCCGCAGCATCGATAGCCTCGATACGGTCCGTAATTCACGCGTGCATCTGGTCATCCCCGAAAAAGCGCTGTTCCAAACCGATGCCGAGCCGCCCAAAGCCTCTGTCGTCGTCGGACTTGAGCGGGGAAGTCTGTCAGACCGACAAATCAACGCCATTCGCAATCTCGTTGGCTCCGCAGTTGAAGGTTTGGCCACTGAGAACATCTCAATCTTGGATGGTCGCGGCGAGCTTTTGGCCGGGGCATCCAGTGGGGCGGCCGCCAATGGTGCGGCCATGGATGACCGCACGACCATGTATGAGGAGCGCCTGCGCCGTCGCTTGCAGGAAATCGTAGAAGGAATTGTAGGACCAGGTGCCGCGCGTGTCCAAGTCTCGGCCGATATGGACTTTTCACAAGTCACCGAGACTGAGGAGAAATTTGACCCTGATCAAGCTACCCCACGCTCAACCCGCACGATCGAGGAAAGCGACGCCAACCGCGATGTTGATCAAACCGTCACCCAGAGCCAGAATGTGCCCGATGGGGCGGTTCCCGGTGCCGGAACAGGACAATCGAGCAATTCCAGCAAGACTGATGAAACTGTCAATTACGAAATCTCGAAAACGACACGGACACAGGTAAACGCGCCCGGCAAAGTCACGCGATTGTCCGTCGCCGTCGCTGTTGACGGCGTCACGACGCCAGTCACCAAAGCCGGCGAAACGCCCACGTGGACAGCCAGAACGCCTGCCGAAATGGAGCAGATCACGGCCTTGGTCCGCTCTGCGGCCGGCATCAGTGATGACCGCAACGACAAAATCGAAGTCGTTAATGTTCGTTTCGCAAAATCAGCGACCGCTATTGGCACAGAAGCCCCTTCGCCCTTTGCCTTTGACAAAAATGACATCATGCGCGGTGCCGAAATATTGGCGATGACCTTGGTTGCCGCTGCCTTATTGTTCTTTGTTGCACGGCCCTTGATCGCCGGTGTCTTCCAGCCCCCGCAAGCGGTCGCCGCGCCTGTTGGCGACGGCACAATGACAATTCCCTTGCCAGGTGGCGGATCGATGGTGGTTGCTGGAACCGGCGATCCTGACGCTAGTAATCGCCTCGAGATCGCCCGCATTCAAGGCACGCTCAATGCAGCAGCGATGCGACAAGTGTCCGAGGTTGTGACCGATAATCCAGAGCAAACTGTAACGGTGATCCGTTCTTGGTTACAGGAGCCGCGTTGATATGACGTCCCAGGTCGAACTCAATGATCTCAGAGGCGCTGAAAAAGCTGCCATCTTCCTGTTGGCCTTGGGCGAAGACCATAAGGAACTGTGGAAGCATTTCGATGACGATGAAATCAAAGAAATATCTCAGGCCATGTCCAATCTGGGCAATGTTCAAGCCAAAACAGTTGAAGCCTTGGTGGTTGAGTTTATCAGCCGCATGTCTGGGTCTGGCGCTGTTCTGGGGTCGTATGAGCAAACCCAACGTTTGTTATCAGCCATTCTACCTCCCGACAAGGTCGATGCGATCATGGACGAGATCCGGGGTCCGGCTGGTCGTACGATGTGGGAGAAATTGGGTAATGTCGCTGAGACGACATTGGCCAATTACCTCAAGAATGAATATCCCCAAACCGTGGCCGTCATCTTGTCCAAGGTGAAGGCCGAGCATGCGGCGCGGGTCCTTGCGGCGTTGCCAGATGACTTTGCACTGGAGTGCGTTAATCGGATGCTCCATATGGAGCCAGTTCAACGCGATATTCTCGAGAAAATCGAAGGTACGTTGCGCACTGAGTTCATGAGTAATTTGGCGCGCACATCCAAGCGCGATAGCCATGAGTTGATGGCTGAAATCTTCAATAATTTCGATCGATCAACCGAAAACCGCTTTATCGGCGCTCTTGAAGAGCGCAACCGGGAATCGGCAGAGCGTATCCGCTCCCTCATGTTCGTGTTTGAAGACCTCATTAAACTCGATCCCGGTGGGGTGCAGACATTATTGCGTGCCGTTGACAAAGGTGAGCTGGGTCTAGCCCTCAAAGGGGCTTCTGATGACCTTCGGACGCTATTCTTCTCCAACATGTCCGAGCGTGCTGCCAAGATTTTGAAAGAAGATATGGCCAATATGGGCCCAGTTCGTCTCAAAGATGTCGATGGTGCCCAATCTGCTATGGTCCAAGTCGCGAAAGACTTGGCGCAAAAAGGCGACATCATGCTGGCTGAGGGAGGGCGTGATGACGAACTCATTTACTAATGCCCATGCCATGCGCGGTGGCACCAAGCATGAATTTGAACCGATGTTTGTATCGCAAGTCCCTCAAAAGTCGCCGCGCAAAAAAGCGTTGAATGACGACGATCTCGTCGCAGCCCGCGCTGAAGGCTTCAAGCAGGGCCAAGCTGAAGCCAATGCCAGCATTGACCGCGCCAGTGGTGAGGCGTTGCGGGCCATTGCTAATATGATGCAAATGATGTTGGGCCGCCTAAGCGATGAAGCGTCAAGCCTGCGTGAGGATGCTGTGCAGGTCGCACTCGCCGCAGCCAGAATTGTCGCCACACATGCCTTAGACGCCTTTGGCGAAGAGGCGGTCCTTGATATTGTCCAAACGGCTGTCGCTCAGTTGCGCGATGTGCCGCGCCTAGTGGTGCGCGTCGCTCCCGAACTCGTTGAAGGTGTTGAAGCGCGCTTAGCTGGGTGCGCGCGGGAAGCCGGATTTTCGGGCGAGATCGTGGTGCGCGGTGATCAGGGTGCCCGAAATGGCGACTGCGTCCTCGACTGGGGCGACGCTACAATCACCCATAATCGCGAAAGCGCTTTTGCAGCCATAGATAAAGCCGCTGAGAAATGGCTCCAGTCGGCCCAATCAGAGGGCTTTCAAATTGACATGTTCCAGACCTGAGGAAGCCTGATATGGATGACAACGCCCAGTCCTACGACTTGCCCGATCTTGCCGATATGGAGCCTGAGGAGACCCCAGAGCTTCAACAAGAGGGGCCCCAATATACGCGCTCGGCCACGGATCTGGCCCCAGTCTTTGATGTGCCTGTTAATATCAAAGCCGTACTTGGCCGCGCGACCATGGATGTTGCGTCACTTTTGAAGTTGGCGCGCGGATCATTGATTGAGCTGGACCGTCGGGTCGGAGAGGCCATCGACATTTATGTTAACAATCGCCTGGTTGCCCGCGGCGAATTGGTCGTCGTGGAGGAGCGACTGGGCGTCACCATGACAGAAATCATCAAAGACAATGACGCCAATTAACCGCATCCACCCATCGCCAGACTTAAGAACAAAGCGCCATAGAGCGCCAGGAGAGCAACAATGCGCGTGCTAATTGTTGGCAATATGAGCGGACAGCTTGCTGTAGCCTCGAAGATCGCGATGGATCGCGGTGCGAAGGTGTTTCAAGTCGACACCATTGATCAGGCGACGGCGGCTTTGCGCACCGGCAAAGGTGCCGACCTTTTGCTAGTCGATGTGGTCCATGACATTGCCGCCCTGATAGCTCAGAATGAAGCCGAGCGCATCAAAGTTCCCGTTGTTGCCTGTGGGGTGTCAACCGATCCACGCACCGCCGCCAATGCAATCCGCCAAGGGGCACAGGAGTTTCTGCCCCTACCGCCGGACCCGGAACTGATTGCCGCGGTGCTGGCGGCTATCGCGGACGATAACCGCCCAATCATCGCTCAAGACCCGGCGATGAAAGCGGTTCTGGCATTAGCCGAACAAATCGCACCTTCTGAAGCCAGCATTTTGATTACGGGGGAAAGTGGCGTCGGCAAGGAAGTTATGGCGCGTTATGTGCACCAAAAATCGCGGCGGAGTGATAAAGCCTTCATCAGTGTCAATTGCGCGGCCATACCCGAGAACCTCCTTGAATCAGAATTATTCGGCCATGAAAAGGGTGCGTTTACCGGCGCGGTCGCCCGACGTGTCGGCAAGTTTGAGGAGGCTGATGGCGGCACACTGCTGCTTGATGAAATCAGTGAAATGGATGTGCGCTTGCAAGCGAAATTATTGCGCGCGCTCCAAGAGCGGGTGATTGACCGGGTGGGCGGGACAAAGCCTGTGCCCGTCAACATTCGAATCCTGGCGACATCCAATCGCAATCTTCAAGACGAAGTTGCGTCGGGCAAGTTTCGTGAAGATCTCTATTATCGCCTCAATGTCGTGAACCTGTGCCTACCCGCACTTCGTGAGCGCCCGGCTGATATTGCCGCGCTGTCCGCATTCTTCGTAAAGAAATATGCCAGTGCTAATGGCATATCTGCCAAGCCGATTTCAGCAGCAGCGATGACGGCCATTCAGGCCAATGGCTGGCGGGGTAATGTCCGTGAGCTGGAAAATGCTATGCACCGTGCCATCCTGTTGGCAGCGGGGCCCCAGATCGAAGTGAGTGATATTTCGACCCCGTCAGGCGCGCTAACCACTGGCCAAGGCATCAACGCGCCGGCGTCAATCGCCAGCCATGTGACCCATGCCGCCGCCGTCGCCAAAAATGCTGGGGCCGGCGCAGCGGCCAGCTCCACGCCAAACCTGATCGGACGCACCATAGAGGCGGTCGAGCAGGAGATGATCCTTGATACGCTCAAGCATTGTTATGGTAACCGGACGCACGCCGCACAGATTCTCGGTATCTCCATCCGTACACTGCGTAATAAGCTCAAAATCTATCTGGACGCTGGCGTTGAGGTTACGGCACCGGGCACCGGCGAGCCGCGCTTTGCTTACGGATAATGGCACCTAGATGACCGATACCTCGCTGGCCACCAATAGCCCAACAGGGCCACAGCTACCGAAACTGGATTTCAAAACCATGTTGGGGGGCGTGATGACCCCACAAATCCTGATGGGTGTTGGCATTGTCGGGCTGGTGTGTCTGCTGGTCATACCCTTGCCGCCGGTTTTGCTGGATTTCTTTCTAGCGCTCTCGTTTACCAGCTCCATCCTGATCTTGATGACGGCTCTCTTTATCAAAAAACCGCTTGAGTTTAGCGCTTTTCCAGCCGTGCTTCTGGTTACCACTTTGTTTCGGCTAGGGCTCAATATCGCCTCCACGCGATTGATCCTGTCTCATGGTCACGAAGGCCCAGACGCGGCAGGCGAGATCATTGCCGCCTTTGGCGATTTCATCATGGGTGGCAATTTCATCATCGGGGTTACGGTTTTCATTATTTTGATTATCGTCAATTTCGTCGTGATCACCAAGGGATCGAGCCGCATTGCTGAAGTTGCCGCACGCTTCAGTTTGGACGCCATGCCCGGCAAGCAGATGGCTGTTGACGCCGATTTGTCGGCTGGTTTGATCAATGAAGATGAGGCGCGTCGTCGTCGCAAGGAGCTTGAAGGGGAAAGTAACTTCTTCGGCGCGATGGATGGTGCGTCCAAGTTTGTGCGCGGTGACGCTATTGCGGGCCTTTTGATCACCGCCATCAACATCATCGTAGGCATGATCATTGGCATGGCTCAGGAGGGCTTGAGCTTTGCTGAGGCTGGCACAACCTATACTCAATTGACCGTCGGCGACGGTCTGATCAGCCAAATCCCCGCTTTGATCATATCTGTCGCTGCCGGCTTGATGGTGGCGAAAGCGGGTGTGGATGAAGCCGCAGAAACTGCCATCGCCCGACAATTGGCGGGCAGCCCACAAGCTCTGGGCATGGTCGCGGCAACGGCGTTTATTGCAGGCGTTTTGCCCGGCATGCCCCTGATCGCCTTCTGGTTGATCGGAGCCGGCGCTGCCTATTTGGCCTATAAGCTCTGGAAAGCCGAAGCCGATAAGCAGTTCAAGAGCCAAGCCGATGCTTTGGTTGCGGCCAGCGCGCCTCAGCCTGATGAGGCCGATGAACCCATTGCAACCGCCTTGAGCATTGATGAGCTGAAGATTGAACTGGGCTACGGCCTATTGGCCTTGGTCAATGATGTTCAAGGTCGGCGGATTACCGATCAAATCAAAGCGCTACGCCGCCAAATCGCTCAAGAACTGGGCTTTGTCATGCCCGCGGTTCGGATACTCGACAATATGGCAGTGCCCAATAATGGTTATTCCATCCGGGTCAAGGAAATGGAAGCGGGTGCAGGCGAATTGCGCTTGGGCCAATTGCTGGTGATGGATCCAAGCGGGGCTAATCCCACGCTGCCTGGAGAACTCTGCAAAGAGCCTGCCTTTGGCTTGGCCGCGGCATGGGTAGCCGAAGCCTTCAGGGAAGAAGCTGAGTTTAAGGGCTATACAATCGTCGACCCGGCGACTGTGCTGACGACCCACCTAACCGAAGTGATCAAAGACAATATGGCCGACCTCTTATCGATTGCCGAGGTCCAGCGTCTAACTAAGGAATTATCACCCGAACATCAAAAGCTGGTTGAAGACACGGTTCCAAGTCAGGTCTCGTGGGCTACCGTCCAGCGCGTTCTCCAAAGTCTGTTGCGTGAGCGTGTATCGATCCGTGATTTGGCCAGCATTATGGAGGCGGTCTCTGAGGGCTCCAACATGGATGCTGTGTCATTGATTGAGCATGTCAGAGCGCGCTTGGCGCGCCAATTGTGTTTTCAAAACCGGGCGGGCGATGGGTCGCTTCCCATTGTGGCCTTATCGCCCAAGTGGGAACAGGCGTTTTCAGAAGCCATCGTCGGCGAGCGCGGTGATCGCCAATTGGCGCTGGCCCCCACTCAGGTCCATGAATTTGTCAATGATGTGCGCGTGGCGCTCGACCGCGCCGCCCAGACCGGTGAGCTACCCGTACTTTTGACCTCAGGGGGCATACGTCCCTATGTCCGGTCACTCATAGAGCGCTTCCGTGCCCAGACGATTGTCATGAGCCAGAATGAAATTCATCCCAAGGCGAAGTTGCGCACTTTGGGCAGTGTATGAGGGCGGGGTAAAGCATGCGCGTCTCGACCTTCTTCGCAGCCACCTTACCGCAGGCCATGGCGCAAGTGCGCGAAGCGCTTGGGCCCAAGGCCGTTGTTTTGAGTTGGCGTAGTACGCGCGGCGGCATTGAGATTAGCGCCAGCTTAGAAGCCAACCCCGCTGAGCCCGCCCCTTTACGCCAAGCAACAGATCGCGCGACCGAGCCGCGCCAACACACACGAACGACAACAGCTCACAAACAAGAAGACTTGTTGACCAACCATTTTTCACCAGATGACTTTTTGCCACAGCATAAGGCAACGCCACCCGCACGCTCCGGCGCCCCACGCTACACCCCAACCCGAGGCCTCGCCGCTCTGGTGAGTCGTCAGCCGTCTTCAGCCGCAGAAATCGCCTTCCAGTCTCGACGTCATACGCCACCTCAACCCATTCCCACGACGCCCAAAGCTCCTGCCCCGATCACGCAAGATAAAACCGCGCCGGACACACCCCTACCGCAAGCTCGGTTAGCGACATTCCTAATCCGTGCAGGACTTAGCAAAGCACAAGCCCTAGACTTGGCTGGCACGGCAAGCGGCGACTTACGTCGGGCTTTAACTGACGGCTTGGCAAAGGCTTTGGTCTTCAATCCTATTGAAGCCACCCCGCCAAAGCCACTGATATTGGTCGGGCCACCCGGTGCTGGTAAGTCCAGTTGTGCCGCTAAATTGGCGGCGCGAACCATCGCGGCTGGCCATGACGTGCTTTTGATTTCCGCCGATAGCGAACGATGCGGCGGTGCCGATCAATTAGCGGCGCTCGCCAGAAGATTGGGCGCTCGCTTTGAGGCTGTCACAACGCTGGCTGACCTCAATGAACTGGTCGGTGAAGCACGCGCGCGCGGTATTGTCGTCTTCATTGACGCGCCCTCGGCCTGCCCAGCGCAGAACGCTGAGATTCGCGCCACCTTTCGAATGATTGAGGAAACCCGCTTAGAGGCGGTCTTGTGCCTGCCCGCCGATATGCGCCCTGATGATATGGAAGACTTGGCAAAAGCCTATCGGGCCATTGGCATCAATCGGGCGATTGCGACACGCCTAGACCTCACGACGCGGCGCGCCTCCATCATTCACGCCCTCAAGAGCGCCGATCTGGCACTCGCTCAAATGTCCGCAACGCCCTATATCAGCGGGGGAGTCGCGATTGCGACCGCTGCGCGGGCAGCGGCCTTATTGCTTGAGCCGTTTGAAGACGCCTTGGCGGAGGATGCCGCATGAGTGGATCCATTGTCGCTTTTCCGAGCAAAAAACCAATGGGGCGGGTGACAGCCATCGCGTCTGGAAAAGGTGGTGTCGGCAAGACCTTTATTGCGGTGTCTCTCGCCCGCGCGCTGGCCGAACACGGGGACCGAGTTTTGCTCGTTGACGGCGATTTAGGCTTGGCCAATGTCGACATTCAATTGGGCGTGCAACCAGAGCTTAATCTCAATCACGTCATGACCGGGCAAGCGACTTTAGCCGAGGCCGTGGTACGGATCGCCGGGGGGGCGGCCAATCCAAGCGGCTTTGATCTGTTACCGGGCAGTAATGGCGTCGCAGCACTCGCTGACCTCCATCCGCGCGACATCCAACGCATTGCCGCTGGGGTGCAAGCGCTGAGCTTCTCCTATGACCGCGTGATTATCGATTTGGCGGCCGGGATTGGACATGGCGTCTTGAAACTGGCGGCGGAAGCCGATGAAGTGTTAGTTGTGGCTTTGGATGAGCCCTCATCATTGACCGATGGTTATGCATTCATCAAGCTTTTGCGCTCTCGCCAACCAAAAGCTCGGATCGGGGTGGTGGCCAACCGTGTGAAGAACCGCGTCGAAGCGGCTCGCATTCACACCGCTTTTGCCCGCGCCTGCAGCTCATGGCTGGACTTTGAACCTTGCAGAGCCGGCGTCATCCATGAAGATGCCCATGTCAAATCGGCCATGCGCGCGCAGATGCTGCTGTCGCGTCACGCGCCTGAGGCCAAAGCCCTTGCCGACATTGAAGCGCTTGCTGGTCTGGTTCGAACGGGGGGTGCCTTTGACACAAGGATTGCGCTGACGGCTAACGCATGACGTCCGTCCCACCACCAAGCCCCCCCGCGCCTTCCCCTTGGTGGGACAAAGCCCGCCATGCCGATAAACGGCCATTTCTGGAAGCCCGCCACCGCATCAAGCGCGCCATGCGGTCTTGGTTTGATGATCGGGGCTTTACCGAGGTTGAAGCCGCGCAATTGCAAATATCGCCCGGCAATGAAACCCACCTGCACGCGCTGGAAACCAGCGTTCTGACCCCTGATGGCACGCGCTCGACACGTTATCTTCATACCAGCCCAGAGTTTGCCTGCAAAAAACTACTGGCAGCAGGGGAAACCCAAATCTATGACTTCGCGCGGGTTTTCCGCAACCGCGAAGCAGGCCCCTTGCATGGCACTGAGTTTACCATGCTCGAATGGTATCGGGCCCAAAGTGACTGGCGCGTGGTCATGGACGATGCTTTGGAACTATTGCGCGTCGCATCGCAGGTGGTTCCAAGTCAGACGCTGCGATGGGGCGGACATGAAGTGCTGGTCGCGCAAAGGCCGATCACCATCACGCTGGCGGAAGCCTTTGATCATTATGCCGGCATTGACCTGTTGGCGTGTGTGGACGGCGCGGGGGAAGGATTACGGGATGATTTAGCCGATCGCGCGCGTGGTGCTGGCATTTCGCTCTCAAAGGATGACACATGGTCAGACATGTTCTCAAAAATACTGGTTGAGAAAATTGAACCATTTCTAGGCTTGGACGCGCCAACTTTCCTGTGCGAGTATCCGTCTTGCGAGGCGGCGCTGGCCCGCAAAAGTCCATCAGACCCCCGCGTCGCGGAGCGGTTTGAGCTTTATGTCTGCGGTGTTGAACTGGCCAATGGCTTTGGCGAACTGACCGACCCCATTGAGCAGCGCCTGCGCTTTGAAGCCGATATGGCCCGAAAATTGGCGATTTATGGCGAGACTTATCCAATCGACGAGGATTTTTTGGCCGCCCTCTCTTTCATGCCCCCCGCCAGCGGCGTGGCACTTGGTTTTGATCGTTTAGTGATGTTGGCCACAGGCGCGCGGTCGATAAAAGACGTCTTCTGGACCTTATGATTGACGGAGCCGCCAAGCTCCGCCATCACAGTTTCGTGTCTCCCTCCTTCGCACCTTTTCGCCATACTGCATTCGCCCGCTATTGGTGGGCACGTGTCTTTTGGACATTGGGCACTCAAATTCAAATCACCGCTATGGGTTGGCAGGTCTATGATATCGCCCGGGCCAGAGGCAATAGCATTGAGGAAGGCGCCTTTTTGCTGGGCTTAATCGGTCTCGCTCAATTTCTGCCTTTGCTCCTTTTGTCGCTGTTTGGCGGGCAGGCTGCTGATCGTTTTGATCGCCGATCGATCATACTTATTGGTATTGCCGCCAAAATCGTGATCGCTGGCGGCCTGGTGATCGTGGCGGGTTCGCAGGCTGATATTTTGATTACAGCTATCTTTGGGGTGGCAGTCCTCACGGGCATGCTCAATGCTTTCCTGCCGGCCGCCAGCTCTGCCATGGTATCCAATTTAGTGCCGCGCGCTGAGTTACCTCAGGCTATTGCTCTCATGTCGCTGAGCTTTCAGGGCGGGTCCATTGTGGGGCCAGCGCTTGGCGGGCTGTTGTTCGCTTTGGGCGCTCCCGTGCCTTACGCTTGTGCCTGTGGCCTGTTTGTGTGTGGCCTCGCACTTACACTGGCGACCCAAGCACCACAGCAAGAGAAAGTTGAAAGCGGGCGCACACTGGAAATGATCCGCGCCGGTTTGATCTATGTGCGCGATAACAAGATTGTTCTGGGCGCGCTGTCGCTCGATTTGGCGGTCGTTCTGTTGGCGGGTGCAACAGCCCTTTTGCCGGTCTTTGCCCGCGATATTTTGAATGCCGGACCCGAAGCCTTGGGTGCATTGCGCTCCGCTACAGCGATAGGGGCAGGTCTGGTTTCCGTTTCCTTAGCGCTTGCGCCCATCAAGCGCCATGTCGGTACCTGGATGTTTGGTGCCGTGTTTGTGTTTGGCGTGGCAACACTTGGCTTTGGGCTTTCACGCGATATCTGGCTGTCGGTGGCTTGCCTTGCCATTGCCGGAGGCGCAGACATGATCAGCGTTTATGTGCGCTCAAGCCTTGTCCAGCTCGCCACGCCTGACGCCATGAGGGGGCGTGTTTCGGCGATCAGCTTTGTGTTTATCTCTGCCTCTAATGAACTGGGGGAGTTTCAATCGGGCGTTGCGGCGCGCTTTCTTGGCCCTGTCATGGCTGTAGTCGTCGGCGGCATTGGGGCTGTCGTGGTCGCCGGAGTTTGGATGAAATTGTTCAAGCCCCTTGCGCAGGCCGATCGCTTCGAGGATGCTGAGGCCAAGGAGGCTTAATCCCTTCCTACCGCATCAATTATCGCCCAAGCCTTCAACAGCCTCGCCTTTAGGAAACAAGATCATGGGTATTTTGGACGGCAAAGTCATCCTGATAACCGGCGGCGGCAATGGCATCGGTCGCGAGTGTGCTTTGCAGGCCGCCGCTGCGGGCGCTAAAGTTATCGTCAATGATCTAGGCGGTGGGGTCTCGGGCGGCGATGAAGGCAGTGTTGGGCCCGCCCAAAGCGTGGTTGACGAAATCAAAGGCTCTGGGGGCGAAGCGATCGCCAACTCACAGAGCGTTGCGGATATGGCTGCTGTCAAAGGGATGATTGACCAAGCCCGCGACGTCTTTGGCGGTCTTCATGCCATTATCAATCCAGCTGGCATTTTACGCGATGGCATGTTCCACAAAATGGAAGACGCCGATTGGGATGCTGTCATCCACGTTCATTTGCGCGGTGCTTATAATGTGGCCCGCGCCAGTATTGAGCTGTTTCGCGAACAACAAGATGGCGCTTATGTGTTGTTTACGTCCACGAGCGGCCTAATCGGCAATATTGGGCAAGCCAACTACGCTGCCGCCAAAATGGGCGTGGCCGGTCTGTCACGCATCATTGCGATGGAGGGGGCGCTGAAGAATGTGCGATCCAATGTGATTGCGCCCTTTGCGTGGACGCGCATGATCGCGACAATTCCAGTCAAAGATGAAGCCAGTGCGCAGCGGGTTGAGCGCATCCGAACCCGTATGCGCGCCGATCAAGTTGCCAATTTCGCGATCAGCCTGTGTTCAACGCAGGCCGCTCATGTATCGGGTCAGATATTTGGGGTCAGGGGCAATGAAGTCGTGGTATTTGATCAACCCCGCCCAGCGCGCAGTGTCTCGCGTATTGATGGATGGACACCCGAAACCATGATTGAACATGGCCTCCCGGCCCTTGCTGGTGGCTTTACCGGACCTGAAGCAACCGCGGGGGTGTTCACATGGGATCCTGTTTGACTTTGGGTAATTCTTGGTACGCTAAACCTACATTAGCTTTTGTGGCTCTGACATTGGCGGCTTTGCTGAACGTGCACGAAGTTGCCGCTCAGCCGAAGCGGGCATCGACGACTGCGTCCATGGCCTTGGATGGGACATATGTTTTAACACGTGCTGGCGGCCGCACTATCCGTGATCGCACAATCGTTCGATCCAGACTAATCTTTGCGGCCCGTGGCACCGTCATCGTCGAAACAAACTGTGCCAGATTTACAACCTCACTACAGGAACGGGGAAAGCAAGGCTATGTCTTGGGCTTTGCTCCATTGACCCCAATCGCAACACGCTGTCGTGACGCGCATGGACGTGGCGAGAAGAGGATCAACCGCCTTTTCTCAGATGTCGCCAATATTGCGCGCGCCGGTAACAGCCTAACTTTCCTTGATGTCAAAGGCACTGATATCGCTTTATGGTCGGCTGAACCATCAATGCAGACCACGGTCGAATTGGCGGTGCCCCAACCCGGCGCGCCAGCACCTGTGCGCGCTTATTACGGTGATTATGAACTGGCCGAACTTTATGGCAGACCTTTGACGCATTACGGCGCGCGCTGGACGCAAGAATCAAAATTGGCCCCAGTTTTGGCGACAAGTCCGGAGGCCATGCCGCCTCATTTCCCGGTCAATGCGCGGCTTGTTACCGCGCTGCCGACGCTGCGTCTGATGGCCAGTGGCAGCGTGACTGGCAGCAGTGGCTGCGGCGATTACACATCCACTTTAAGCTCAGATCCTAAAAGCGGTCCGAGCTTGGGCTTGATCAAAATCAACAAAAAGCCGTGTGTCAATCTTGGCATGACCGCTGTTGAAGGCCAGTTCCTCGATGCATTGCACAAGGCGCGGCACTTGGATATCAATAGTGCACGTGTTGACCTCATCGATGAAGCGGGCGTGAGGCTGGCCCGACTTAATGCCATTGCGACAAGCCGCTAAGCGTATCGGCTTTGATATCTAAACTATTGTTTCTAATAGCGCTCACCATATTGATGATTTGGGTTAGCTTTGAGCTGTTTCGCGTGTGACAGGCTTGGCTCCCATTCAGATTCACCAAAAGTCGTCTCCGTGAAACGGATCGAAAGGCAGCTTTGGGCGCATTCAAATTGGGATAGAGCGCGTCTGG
>JBEINE010000042.1:0-17715 GCA_040378245.1 Hyphomonadaceae bacterium
GATTATCACCATGATGGATTTAAGCCCGACGCTGTTTTTGACACGTCTGCAACAAAATGTCGGGATTGAGCAATTTTGGGCTGGGATGGCCAAGGCTCCAGCTTTTGCCTTTGTCATTGCCATCATTGGGTGCCGTCAGGGTCTTAATGTTAAGAACGACGTGATTTCCTTGGGCAAAAATACAACGGCTTCGGTGGTCCAAGCCTTATTTATGGTTATCATTCTGGAGGCCGTCTTCGCACTCATCTATATGGAGCTGGATATATGAGGCCCGCGGAGGCTCGCACGGCCACATTGGATGTGCCAGAGGATGAACTGGCGATCCGATTGCGCGGCATTGCCAATCGCTTTGGCCCCGTCACCATTCACGAAAATCTCGATCTTGATATTTTGCGCGGCGAGACTGTCGGCGTTGTTGGCGGCTCGGGAACGGGCAAGTCTGTGTTATTGCGCTCCATAATTGGCTTGCGCCGACCATCCGAAGGCATTGTCACAGTCCTAGGCCAGGATGTCTGGTCGCAGGACAGCTTGGCACGTAATGATCTTGATTCGCGTTGGGGCGTGATGTTTCAGGATGGCGCTTTGTTTTCAAATCTCACAGTGCGCGAGAATGTCCTTGTGCCCTTGCGAGAACACACGGATCTGCCAGAGAAATTGGTCACCGAAATTGCCGATCTCAAAATACTCATGGCCGGGTTGACTATAGACACGGCGTCAAAGCTTCCCTCTGAGCTGTCGGGGGGCATGCGCAAGCGCGCCGCGCTGGCGCGCGCTATCGCCCTTGATCCTGATATCTTATTCTTGGACGAACCGACCGCCGGACTTGACCCGATTACGGCAGGTCGGTTTGATGAGCTGGTGAATGAGCTAAAGGGCACACTAGGATTGACGATTTTTCTCATCACCCACGATCTTGATACCTTGCGCGACGCCTGTGACCGTGTTGTCGCTTTGGCAGGTGGGAAGGTGGCGGCCATCGGGCCGCTCGAGTATGTCCGCGCCCATGCAACGGGTTGGCTGGCCGATTATTTTGGCGGCCCGAGAGGGCGGGCGGCATTGGGATAAGCAAGGGTTGAACTCAGTTTATTGAACCTTTCAGGTTTAGTTAGGAATGATAGTCATGGAAACGCGAGCCAATTACGTCCTGATTGGGCTTTTTTCGATCCTAGCCTTGATAGCCGCCGCCGTTTTCGTGCTGTGGATCGCCAATTCGGGCTTGAACAACCAGACTTCGCCCTATGACGTGGTGTTTGAGGGCCCTGTGCGCGGCTTGGAAGTTGGCGGCGAAGTTCGCTTCAACGGAATTAAAGTCGGCGAAGTGACTCAGTTGTCGTTGAGCTCAGACAATCCTAAGGATGTCATTGCCCGCATTCAGATCCAGGCCAATACGCCCATCAGCGTCACATCCATTGCCGAGCTGGAGCCGGCAGGCTTGACTGGCACAGCCTATGTCCAGATCTCAGCGGGTGAAGAGGGGTCGGCCCGACTTTTGGGGCGGCTGGGGCAAGAGCCTCCGAAAATCTCCAGCCGCCGCGGCCAGTTGGACCGCCTGTTTGGTGAAAGCGAAGACGTTATATCTACCACTTTGACGGCCGTGACCAACATCAACAAGTTGCTGAGTGAGGAGAACATGCGCAATGTCTCGCGCACATTGGCCAATATTGAGCGTCTAACTGGGCAATTGAGTAATCAGAACTCAGCTATTTCAGCGTTTCGCGATGCCAGCGTTGAGGCCTCACGTTTGAGTAAAACGGCGCGATCTTCGGTTGAGCGCCTGACTGAACAGACCGTGACCACGGCTGACACCTATAATGCGCTGGGCAAAAGCCTTTTGGTGCAGACACAAGGCCTGACAAGCGAAACCCAAGCATTGATTACCTCAAGTAATCAATTAGTGGCCGGCTTGAATGAAGACGTCAACTCATTGTCCGGCGGCGCGGAATTGACCTTGGCCCGCACATTGGAAACCTTAGATGCGGCTGAAAAATCCATGAATGAGTTTAGTCAGGCCGCTGCGACTCTCCGAGAGGCCACCTCGACCTTTGCTGCCACTGCGAACCGAGCGACCGTGTCGATTGATCGCTTTTTCGTCATGGGGACTGAGCAAACCTTACCAGATCTCAGCCGTGCCGCCCAAGAGGTTCGCAATACGTCCATCACCTTTGATCAATTAGGTCAGCAAATCAGTCAGAATCCAGCGGCTCTGCTATCTCAGCCCCCTGCCGCCACTGTGGAGTGGAAACGATGACACCAGTCATAAAAAGTGTGACCACTCTCCTTCTGCTGGCAGCCATGTCTTTAACGAGTGGTTGCATTACTCTGCTTCCGAAACCCGGAAAGCCGCCCACGGTTGTGACAATGCGCGCTGATCCGACTTTGACCCGTGTGCCAAACTCGGCGCCCTTTTCGATTGGGGTTGGCGTGCCGACGATGTCGCCAGCATTAGCCAGCAATAAGGTGGCTGTGCGCAGTGAAACAGGCGCTTATGCCTATGTCGACATGCTGATACTGTCCGCACCAGCGCCCCAAATCATTCAGAATGTCGTGCTGGAAACGTTTGACCGGACCGGCGCAGCGCGTGCAGCGGTTAGGGCATTGACAGTTGCGCGGCCCGACTACGAAGTTCATTTCGACATCAATGCTTTTGAAGTCACTGAGCCTGAAGGTCGTAGGCCCGGTATTGCGCGCATCGAGGCCGCGGTTAGACTGGTTGACGCCTCTACAGGGCAGCCCATCACTGCGACCATTATAGCCGTTGAGGTCCCAGCACCTCGTGGAGATCGGACCGTCCCGGCGAAGGCCTTGGAAGCTGCGACGCGCCAAATGGCGGTGCAGGCCATGAATTGGTCCATACGCAATGCAACGCCCTTTTATGCCTCAAGAGCGGCATCTGCGACAAAGTAAAGGCGCGCTTCGTTGCCCTCCAGTCGCTCTTGAGCCGCCGCTTGGCGCTTTGCCTCTACAAAGCGCACAAGATTGGCCCGCAGGTCTGGCTCTGTCGTGAGTTTTCGGCGCATGACGCGGACCTCCTCGGTTAAGATATCACGTGTGCCCCGCCTAGCCTGATCCGGTGATCGTCCTGCCATCGCGCTCAGTTTTTCAAGTGTGCCATTGGTCACTGTCGCCTCTAGCCCCAATTCCCCCACTAAGTCGGTCATCCAGCCATGATCGGTCTGGGATCCCTTCCGGTCCAAGGTCGACAAGACTTGCTTCCAGCTCCAGCCATTGTCGCCACCCACTATCGTCGTCGGGGGCCGTCCAATTTGAAGCTCGGCGAAGGGATCGTCCTCTATGGGCACGGGGCTTGAAATCTTCAAGCCCGAGGTGCGTATCCCAAGCTCCTCTTCTTGTACAGCAGAGCTCTGGGCAAAGGCATTGGGCTCAACTTTGGATTTTTCAGGCTTGGCCTTATCACGCTCAATTGGCGTGCTGGGCGAAGGCGCGTTGGGCACTGTTTTTGGGGGCGCAGCGGGGGCGGCTTTTTGCAAAGCAAAGTCCATCATGGGCTCCAGCGGCGCAGCTGGGCGCGATGCTGCTGGTTGCTCGACGGTGGGAACCGGCATCGCTACCGGAGCGGCTAACGGCATTGGCAGAACGCCCGATAAGCCCCCCAATCTTTGCACAACTTCCCCGAGCGCTGAATAGGAATCGCGCAAGCGGTCCTGAAAAGCGCTATCCAAGGCCGCTGTCTCTTGCGCCGCCTTGCGACCTGCCTCGGTCAGGCGATTGAGCGTTTCGCTCATTGCCGCCTCAATGGCTTGAGCGCGTGCATTGGCTTCTTGGGGCAGGTTTTCGAGACGGCGATTGAGGCCGTCTAATAGGTCTTCAACGGCGCGGGCCTGATCGGCGCAAGCGGCAGCGAGCCGGCTGAACCGCTCTTGAATTTTTGTGCCTGTTTCATCCAGAAGGCCCGCTGATTGTTCAATCAGGGCCCGCGCATCGGTGATCCGCGTCTGCATGAAGCTATCTGCGTCTTTGCCGGCTTCAAACGCGGTCTGGCGAACGCTATCCAAGCGGCGCTGATGATCTATCAATTGCTGGCTGGATTGTTGTCGGGCGTCCTCAGCGGCGATTCGCACCGCTTGGGCGCTTGTCTGCAGGGCAGCCAGGGTCTCAGCTCCGGCGGTTCGCGCGGCTTCGGCTTCAATGCGCAAGGCCTCTGTGACTTTTTGGGCATGAGCCATTGTCGCCGCCGCGATAGCCTCGATTGTTGCAAAGCCGGCATCGCGGTTGGCAGCGGTTTCGTTTTGGATCGTCTGCGACGCTGATCTAGCAGTTTGAGTTGCCGTTTGTGCCGCATCATGGAGTGAACTCACAGCCGTGTTGACGCTGCTTGCGGCTTCATCAGCACGCATGCGGGCCATAACAATGAGGTCATGCGTGCGCGCTAAGGCCTCTTCGCCGCGCTCGGTCGCTTGGTCCAATTGCTCAATGGCTTCAACGGCGCGTTGTGCGGCTATATCTAGATGTTGCGCCGCCCCTGTTGCTGCCTGCGATGCGCGCGAGGATTGCTCAAGCAAAGCATCCGTCGCTGACGCCAGTCGGGACGCGCGCTCATCAACGCTTTGACCCGCAAACTGGGTTGATTTTTGCGCACGTGTCATCAGTTCGGCCATCGCGGCCAGTAAGGCATCCAGACGCTGACGTTCGCTTTCCATACCGGCCACTAATTGATCAGCCCCGCTTCGCGCATTCTGTCCGGCTATAGTCAATGCACGGACATGGTTTCCGACATCCCCTTCAATCAATCGCAGGCGATCGGTTATGCCTCCAATAGCCCCTTCGAGCTGGCCAATCTCGCTACGGACAGCCATAGCGGTTGAGCGGACCGCTCTTTCCCCGGTCTGATCGGGCTCCAGCATTTTCCGTGCTGCATTGATAAGCGTGCGCGCTTCGCGCCCCGATTTCGCGATGCTCTCTCCCATAAAGCCCGCCAAAAGTGAGAAGGCTGGACCTAGCAGAAGGACGACCAGACTGAATAATAAACTCGACCCATCTGACCCAAATGTCGTGGCGTTCTGCAGCAAGAATAGACCTGCCCCTATAACCCACAACAGGGAAACAAGTGTCGAGCCGATGAGAAAGCCAGGCGCGGGCCGACTACGCCTACGTCGTTTTGACGGTGGCGGTGGGCCGTCAATTTCTTCTTCGGTGGTCTCCCAAGCCAATTTGGTTGTAGCCGCTTCGCTGGCTTGACGCTTTTCCAGATTGCCGCGTGTGGTCTGAGTGGGCTCCATCGCAATATCAAGACTCGCAGCATCACCCTGCGCGAGGGCCGTTTTGGCGGCCGCTTCTTTGCGCACACGTGACCAAATGTCGTCGTCAGAATCTTCGCTCATAACTTACATTACCTGAAAACAGTCCAGTGCAAAATCTGGTCTGGATTATAGCGGCGCCAAACCCAGTATTCTCCTAGTTTCTTATCGGTAAGCCTTTGGGTGCACCATCATTAGACGCAGCCCCGGCGTGTGCACTCCCCGCCGCCTCCGCTTAGTAAACATTGTTGTGATAGCTGTTGAGCTCTTGCGCAATCGCTATTGCCATCGGCAACGTCGCGCGGCACAACTAAAACGAAAACAAAGCGCTCAGAGAAGCGCTTGAAAAAGGTCTTTAGGGAGGATTAGATAATGCCGTTTCCAGCTATGTCGATTGCGCAAGCCCATGCGATGCTTACAGGCCCCGGCAGCCCCTTGGAAATTGAGACCCAGACGATCCGCGGGCAAGAGCTGCGTGTCTATAAGGCGGGCCCACGCACTTTGCGCGACATCTTCGACTTAAGCCGCACGCACGGCGATCTGGATTTCCTCGTTTATGAAGAAGAGCGCATCTCTTACGCCGCCCACGCCAATGCGGCGGCAAAGCTTGCGGGTATATTGCGTGATCAATATGGCGTCCAAAAAGGTGATCGGGTGGCGCTGGTTATGCGCAACCTGCCTGAGTGGCCGGTGGTATTCTGGGCCAGCATATTGATCGGTGCTATGATTTGTCCGCTCAACGCTTGGTGGACGGCTGATGAGCTTGAATATGGCTTGCGCGATAGTGGCGCAGTTTTGGTGATTGTCGATGTTGAGCGCTCAGACCGGATTGCCGAGAAACTGCCCCTTATCCCGAATATTCGCGCCGTGATCGTCGCGCGCAGTGGTGATGATCTGTCGGCTGGCGCTGTGGCTTTGGAAACACTGATTGGGTCTACCGCGTCTTGGGCGGATTTGCCAGCGACCGCTGCCCCCGATGTTACGCTCGAGCCTGATGATCTGTGCACGTTGTTCTATACCTCTGGCACCACCGGTGCGCCTAAAGGCGCCTATGGGACTCACCGCAATGTGACAAGCAATCTCATGAATCTAATGCTCAACACGTCGCGTCAGTTTTTGCGCCGCGGTGAAGCCCCGCCAGCGCCTGACCCGACTGCGCCCAAGAAGGCCCTGTTGTTGTCCATCCCGCTGTTCCACGTTACAGGCTGTCATGCTTTTTTGGTTCCGGCGGTTGCACAAGGTGCCAAGATTGTTATGATGCGTCGTTGGGATGCCCTCAAAGGCATCCAATTGATCCAGAATGAAAAGATCAATGCCTTTGGCGGGGTTCCCGCCATCGCTTGGCAAGTGATTGAGCATCCAAACTTGGGCGATTATGATGTATCGAGCGTTGAGTCCGTTTCTTACGGCGGCGCGCCATCCTCTGCTGAATTGGTCCGCAAAATTGTTGAGACGTTTCCAAAAGTATCGCCGGGCCAAGGTTATGGTTTGACCGAAACGTCCGCGGCAGTCACCAGTATCGGGTCTGAGGATTATGAGCTGCGTCCATTGTCCTGCGGCCCGATCCACCCGATTAATGACGTCCGCGTTGTTGATGGCAATGGTCAAGATGTACCCCTCGGCGAGGTCGGTGAGCTTTGGGTTAGGGGGCCCAATGTCATTGTCGGTTACTGGAATAAACCCGAGGCCACAGAGGCGGCTTTTGGCGGCGGCTGGTTTAAGACGGGCGATTTGGTGCGCATGGATGAAGAGGGCTTCCTGTTCATTGTTGACCGCGCCAAGGACATGATTATTCGCGGTGGCGAGAATGTCTATTGCTCTGAAATTGAAGATGTCCTCTACACCCACCCTGATATTTCCGATGCGGCCATTGTGGGCGTTCCCCACAAGATTTTGGGCGAAGAAGTGGCCGCCGTTGTGACGGTTCCACAGGGGTCAGGCTTGACTGATGAGGACGTTCGCCGCTGGGTTGGGGCTAAGCTTGCCAGCTTTAAAGTGCCTACCTATGTCCGCATCATGAATGAGCCGCTGATACGCAATGCCAATGGTAAGATTTTGAAGCGGGAGCTGAAATCGCTGTTTGAGGCTCAATG
Source organism: Hyphomonadaceae bacterium (assembly GCA_040378245.1). Taxonomy (GTDB): domain Bacteria; phylum Pseudomonadota; class Alphaproteobacteria; order Caulobacterales; family Aquidulcibacteraceae; genus Aquidulcibacter. The sequence continues at coordinate 7,349 of JBEINE010000042.1, forward strand.
ACAGCATTGGATTCAACCCGCGCAATCGTGCGCGACGGCAAGGCCCAGCGCATTTTGGAGGTGCTTAATGGCGTAGAGCCTGATTGCGCGCGCTTTGTGGGCGGGTGTGTTCGTGATGCGCTTTTGAAAGCGCCCATGGGCGATATTGATATTGCCACTAAGCTGTTGCCCGACGCCATTATCGCTGCGTGCGAAGGTGCTGGAATCCAAACCGTGCCGACAGGCATTCGGCACGGAACGATCACCGCACTGGTAGATGGCAAAGGCTTTGAGATCACAACCCTGCGCAAAGACGTCGCCACCGACGGACGCCACGCTGTTGTGGCCTTCACAGATGATTGGCATGAGGACGCAGCCCGGCGCGATTTTACGATGAACGCCCTTTATCTCGACGCTGAGGGGACCGTTTTAGATCCGACGGGGCAGGGGGTCGAAGACGCTAAAGCTGGAAACCTCGTTTTTGTCGGCGATCCAGATCAACGCATTCTTGAGGACCATTTACGGATTTTGCGCTATTTTCGCTTCGCGGCGCGCTTCTCAAAAGGCCAACTTGAAGGGCCAGCTTTGGCGGCGTGCGGGCGGCATGCACAGGCGATTACCGAGCTGTCTGTTGAGCGGGTCTGGCAGGAGCTTAAGAAAATATTGGCCGCACCCGATCCTCGTTTTGCGTTGGCTGCGATGGCGCAATCGGGTGTGCTATCGGTCGTTCTGCCAGAGGCCACGGGCACTGAGAGGTTTCAAAATCTTGTTGCCATCGACACCAGCGCCTTTCTGGACCCTGATCCAATACAGCGCTTAATGGCGCTTTTGCCGCGCGATGTTGGGAGTGTGAGCGCTTTCAGCGAGCGTTTGAAATTATCAAAGGCTGAGAGTGATCGGCTCAAAATCTGGGCCTCTGATACCACCAATTTGGTATCTTATCTCTCAGCACGCGACGTCCGCAAAGCGCTCTATTGGATGGGAAATTCACTCTATCGTGACCGTGTGCGCGTGGCGTGGGCGGACGATAACGAGCCACGCCGTATGACCCAATGGCGGACTTTATTGGCCTTTGAGAGCGGTTTTGTAGCCCCCCGCTTTCCTATTGATGGCGTCCAAGTTATTGAAGCGGGTGCCCGTCCGGGGCCAGCTGTGGGTGCGATCCTAGCAGAAGTCGAGCGCTGGTGGGTCGACAATGATTTTATCGATGATGAATTGAGCTTGATTGAGCGTTTGAAGGCGGTTGTTCAAGCCTTGGGATAAACAGAGCCTAACCCAAATACCTAGACGCGCTTCGATATAGCGCTTCATGAACCCCTTGACAAAAACAGTGTGTGTTTTTATTGAACGATCTCATGAGGTACAGCCATGGCCATGTCGAGATACGGAAAATTGAAAGATTATTTGGACGCGTCGAAAGACGTAAGTCTTGACCTGACATTCCAGCAGATTGAGCAGATTCTGGGTCGGCCTCTGCCCCCTTCGGCGCGCAGCCATCGGGCTTGGTGGTCGAATAACGGCGATAATAATGTCATGACGCGGGCCTGGCTTGCGGCCGGCTATGAAACTGAAAATGTCGATATGGTGAATGAAACACTGACCTTTGCTTATCGGGCCAAACCACAGGCGCAAAAAATGCGGGTAGACACCAGTCTAAAAGTCGAAGACTGGGCGAGTCCGGGGTTTGTTTATCAAACCATGAAAAAACACACACAGTTGCAGCTGTCACCCAAAGCACAGGAGTGGTTGAACATGATGAGGCCCGATGAAGGCGACAGGGAAAAATTTGTGATCGACTCTATAGAGGCCATGGTCGCAAAGGCCAAAAGGAAGGCCGTGATTGAAAAATACAGCGGCTTGAAGATTGGGGCTGGTAGTGACAGCGTTGATTTGATCAGAGAAGACCGGGATGGCCGGTGATTATGTCGTGGATGCCTGCGTCGCCGCGAAGATCCTGTTTGCCGAAAAGGGGTCTGACGCGGCCCTAACGCTCGTGTGTGACGCTGATCGCTTGATAGCGCCAGAGCTTATCTTGCTAGAAGTGGCCAATGTGGCGGTAAAAAAGATGCGGCGGCGCGAGATAAGTCTAGCGCAAGCCCGTGAAGCGGTTGCAGACTTACCCGATTTGTTTGATCGCATCATACCCCATGAAGGCTTGCTCAGCGATGCGCTGGAGCTGGCTTTGACGACACATGCTGCCATTTATGATGCGCTTTATGCGGCGTTGGCGCAGCGCGAGGGCTTTGTTCTGGTGACGGCAGATAAAAAGTTTGCGGCGGCCATAGAAGCCAACCCGCACCCCCACACCATCTTGGTGCTGGAATAAGCCAAATCCTAAGTGGTTTTGCATTGCCCATTGGCACCGCCAACGCTAGTTAGATTGCAGAATAGAAAACACGCAAACAAGGGAGCCAGCTATGAATTTCGACCACTCGCCCGAGACCAAACATTGGATCGACCGCGTTGAAGCCTTTATGGAGGCCCACATCATTCCCGCCATCCCGACCTATGAAAAACAGGTGGCTGAAGGTGCGCGTTGGAAAGTCATACCCGTTCTGGAAGAGCTGAAAGCCAAAGCCAAAGCCGCTGGCCTCTGGAACATGTTTATGCCGCCCAGTCATGGCGCGGCCCATGTTGATGACACGTTTGAGTTTGAGGGGCCGGGGTTATCGAACCTGACTTATTCATCACTGGCCGAAATTATGGGCCGTGTTGGCTTTGCCTCTGAGTGCTTCAATTGCTCGGCGCCGGATACCGGCAATATGGAAGTGCTGATGCGTTATGGAACGCGGGCGCAAAAGGAAAAGTGGCTGCGTCCGCTCATGAATGGTGACATCCGCTCAGCCTTTTTGATGACAGAGCCTGCGGTGGCTTCCTCTGATGCAACCAATATTCAGACAAGTATCGTCCGCGACGGTGATGAATATGTCATCAATGGCACCAAATGGTGGTCTTCAGGGGTTGGCGATCCGCGCTGCAAGATCGCGATTGTCATGGGCAAAACGGACACGTCTGCCAAAACCTACACCCAACAAAGCCAGATCCTGATGCCCTTGGATTCCCCTGGCGTGACTTTGGTGCGGCCATTACATGTCTTTGGTTACGATGATGCGCCCCATGGCCATTATGAAGTGCGGATGGAAAATGTTCGGGTGCCTGCTGAAAACATCATTATGCGCGAAGGGGCTGGCTTTGAGATCGCGCAAGGCCGCTTGGGCCCAGGTCGTATTCACCATTGCATGCGTACAATCGGCACAGCGGAAATGGCGCTGGAGGCCATGTGTCAACGCCTGACAACGCGGACCGCTTTTGGAAAGACTGTAGCCGAACATTCGGTGTGGGAGGAGCGTATCGCACGCGCGCGCATCGATATCGAGATGACCCGCCTATTGTGCCTCAAAGCCGCCTATATGATGGACACGGTCGGCAATAAGATTGCACGCGCTGAAATCGCGATGATCAAGGTTCAAGCGCCGACTATGGCGCTGAAAATCATTGATGATGCCATTCAGGCTCATGGCGGGGGCGGCGTCTGCCAGGATTTTGGTCTGGCCTCGGCTTATGCGAATCAACGCACCCTGAGACTAGCCGATGGACCAGACGAGGTTCACAATCGCACCATCGCGCGGCTAGAGCTCGGTCGTCACGCTGGTGCTGCGATCAAGGCCAAGGCGGAGGCGGAGGCCTTGCTGCATGTGCCGGGGATCAGATAAGTTCGAGGGACTGGTTTTGAGCTTTTAGGCTGCCAAGCACTCAGACCCTGATATCCAAAACGCGACCCGGCCTTGTCATGGGTGCTAGGGCTGCGTCGGGTTCAGTCGTGGCTGGGCGCTGCACGCTCTCTGGTGCGCTAGTCACTGCCCTCACAGGGGTAGCATCTGACAATCGCGTTCTGGCAGAGCCCGCGCTCAACATGGCTTCGAAGGCCCGCCTAGCTTCGCTGATCTCCCCGTTAGACGGGGCTGCAGGCTTTGCAGAGATTGGACGAGAACCAGAAAGTGTTGGATCGATTTTCATCGCAAAATCGTGGGGTGATTTGGGTTAATGAGTTCCAAATAGCGATTGCTCTATCAGCGCGGCTGCCCGCCTGCCGCCAAGCGTGCTAATTCGCCGGCGACTTTAGGTGTCACTTCGCCTTGATGGCGGGCCAAAACCAATCCGTCGGCACTAATGACATAAGTCTCTGGCACGCCGGCCAAACCAAATTGAACGCCGACACGACCTTGCCGATCAATCCCGCTTTGGACATAGGGATCACCTAACTCGTCCAGATAAGCGGCGGTTTTTGACGGGTCATCGCGGTAGGAAACTCCCAAAACCACGAAGCGACGATCACGGGCTAATTGCAGCAATTGGGGGTGCTCAACGCGGCAAGGCGCGCACCAGGATGCATAGAAGTTGAGGATGATGCCGCGACCTTTATAGGTGGCCAGATCAAGGTTGCCCCCGGTGATGGCGGGCAGAACGAAATTAGGGGCAGGTTTGCCGATCAAGGGGCTGGCATGCTTGTCAACACGCTGGCCAAACATCGCCCACATGAATAGTCCAGCTAAGGCCAAAAATAGCCCGATGGGCACAATGGCCCATAGTCGGGAGGTGGACGGTCGCTTGGTCATGAAGACGGGTCGGACTCAAGCGCCTTCAGCCGGTCTTTCTGGCGACGACCGGTAAGAATAGCGCGCACAATCAATAAGATGATTAAACTGAGACTTAGGCCCCAAGCGCCAAAAACATAAGCGCTATGGCCACCCATGGCTGCGAAGTCGGCGATGGTTTCAAATTGCGGTGTCATTATTGGCCTCGGGCTGCCAAAGTGTCGGCGCGGCGTTGCCAAATCTCAGCCCGCATCGCAGCCAAGGTCAGTGCCATAAAGATAAACAAAAATGCGCCGCCCATAACAAATAGCGGGTGCAACATGGACGGATCAAGGCTGGGCCCACCGGCGCGGATGATGGACGCCTTCTGATGAAGCGTGTTCCACCACTCAACAGAGAAGCGAATGATAGGGATGTTGATCGTGCCCACAAGGCACAAGATGGCGGCGGCCTTTGCCCCTTTGGCCTGATCCTCCATCGCGCCCCGCAGTGCTATATAGCCTAGATAGAGGAATAAGAGCACTAAGACCGAGGTCAAACGCCCGTCCCATTCCCACCAGGTTCCCCACGTCGGGCGGCCCCAGATTGAGCCGGTGGCGAGGCACATGGCGGTAAAGGCGGCGCCAATGGGAGCAGCCGCTTTGGCAGCAATATCGCCCAACGCGTGACCCCAAACCAGATACGAGACACTGCCGATGGCCATAGTGATATAGGCCCCCACCGCGATCCACGCCGCCGGCACATGAATGAACATGATCCGAGCCGTCTCGCCCTGCTGATAATCGCCCGGCGCAAAAATCAGCGCCCAAGGCACACCAATGGCGCTCAATATCGCTGCGGCCACGCAGGCTAGAGGCAACAACCAATTGCTGAGCCCAAGGAATTTATGTGGATTGGCAAAGGCTGAGATCATAGGTCAACAGTTAGGACACGCGGGGGTGCGGGTCCAGCTTCTTGGCTGCAAGCACCCCTACCTTCAACGCTTCCACTTTAGCGCGCCGCCATCGCCCGCAGGCTTGGCAATAGGCCGCTGAGATCATAGCCAGCACGCGCAGCGGCTGCGACCAAAGCCTCGCCATCTTCGCCGTTGGTGGCCATGGCCATAGCCCAGATATTGGTCGACCTCGTGCCCGACCGGCAATAAGCGAGAACGGGGCCATTTGCCGCCTCTAACGCCGCGGCCATTTGCTCAATCTGGATCTGGCTCATTGCGCCAGACACCGGGATATGCGTAAAAGACAGACCTTGAGCGGTGCAGGCGGCTTCAATGTCGCCCGCTGACAATTGACCATTATCCTCACCGTCAGGGCGATTGCAAATGATGGCTTTAAAGCCCTCTTTGGCCGCAATCGTAACGTCGTCGAGACTGATTTGCGGGGAAGCGGCAAAACGGGGTGTGACATCCCGGAAATGGCTCATGGCTTGGCTCCTGATGGTTTCGCAAAAGACTTAAACCATAGTGCGTATTGGCGCTATGCAATAGGCAACAAAACACTCGCGCAACACTGGTCAAGTCCGTTGACAAGCTGCCAACCTTGTCAGAAGGCTGAGATACAAAAACGTCGTATAAATGACATGATAAGTGCCTGTGCAATCGGATGATTCCGATGGCTACAAGGCGGTTCAATCGGGGTGAGTTAGTCTATGTTAGCGTATTCGCTTCGGCGCATTTTGGTGGCGATTCCAACGATGCTGCTCATCATTGCGGTCGCTTTTTTTATGATGCGCTTGGCGCCAGGCAGCCCGTTTGACACAGAGCGCGCCTTAGCCCCTGAAATTCGCGCTCAGCTGATGGCCTATTATGGCTTTGATAAGCCATTATTTTTTCAGTTTCTGGATTTCCTGAAAGGGCTGGTAACCTTCGATTTGGGGCCATCCTTGATTTATAAGGATCAATCGGTTTCTGAAATCATTGGATCGGGTTTTCCGGTTTCCATCGTTGTGGGCTTGTCTGCCCTTATATTGGCTGCCGGCATCGGCATTCCGTTGGGCTTGATTGCGGCGCTTAAGCAGAATACCGCCCCCGACTATACAATCATGGCGATTGCCATGGCCGGTATTTGCATTCCCTCACTCGTGGTGGGGCCGATTTTGTCGCTGGTGTTTGGGGTTTATCTGGGCTGGCTACCGACAGCGGGCCTGGACCTTGGTGAGATGACCGTGCCAACACTGCTTTTGCCTGTCGTTACATTGTCGCTGGCCCAGATCGCCATTATTTCTCGCCTTGTGCGCTCCAGCGCGGTTGAGGTTTTGCGCTCAAACTTTGTCCGCACGGCCCGCGCCAAGGGGCTGCCTGAAATCCAAGTGCTCTCTAAGCATGCCTTGCGCGCAGCACTTTTGCCGTTGGTGTCTTACTTGGGCCCAGCTTGCGCGGGCCTGATCACGGGTTCAGTCGTGGTTGAGACGGTGTTTCAATTGCCGGGCATTGGTAAAAACTTTGTGACCAGTGCTCTGCAACGCGATTATCCCGTCGTGATGGCGGTTGTGGTTTTATATGCTGGTCTGATCATCCTTCTCAATCTTTTGGCGGACCTTGCCTATGGTCTGTTGGACCCCAAGGTGACATACGAATGACACTTCTGGCAATGCCCGGTGAAAACGCCGCCCTCCTAAATGCCGCCGTTGCGGGCAGATCCCTATGGGATGATGCGCGCCGTCGCTTGTTTCGCAACAAAGCCGCGGTGGCCTCGATGTTCATTCTGGGGCTTTTGACCTTTGTCGCGATTTTTGGACCGCTTGTGTGGATGCACAAGTTTGATACGATTTATAATGATCGCGTGATGATCGCCCCGACCCTAGAGAATTGGCATATTTTTGGTACCGATCCCCAAGGGCGCGATTTGTTTGTTCGTTTGCTTCTTGGGCTGCGCATGTCTTTGGCTGTTGGCTTGGTCGCAACAGGTGTCTCGCTCCTGATCGGCGTTTTATGGGGCGCGACGGCAGGCTATATTGGCGGGCAAGTTGACCAAGTGATGATGCGCATCGTCGATGTGCTTTACGCTTTGCCATTCATCTTTTTTGTCATCATCCTGATGGTCATTTTCGGACGTAACCTCATCCTGATTTTTGTCGCCATCGGCGCGGTTGAGTGGCTGACCATGGCGCGCATCGTTCGGGGCCAGACCATATCGCTGCGCAAGAAGGAGTTTGTGGAGGCCGCTGAGGCTGCGGGCGTCTCCAGTACCGGCATTGTGACCCGCCATATCGTCCCCAATGTTTTGGGGCCGGTGGTTGTCTATGTCACATTAACCATTCCAGCCGTGATTTTGACCGAAAGCTTCCTCAGCTTCTTGGGCCTTGGTGTGCAAGAGCCTATGACGTCGCTGGGTAATCTGATTTCCATTGGGGCTAGGGAGATGGAAATCGCCCCTTGGCTGCTGATTTTTCCCGCCGCCACGATGATGATCACTTTGTTCTGCTTCAACTTCATCGGCGACGGTTTGCGCGACGCGATTGATCCCAAGGATCGATAGGGTTTCTATTGAACGCGGCGAACACGGTAGCCCTTGTTCCGGCCTTCAATAGTCAACAGGTAGGAACCCAATGCGGCGCTACGAATTGAGACATTAAAGGGGGGGCGGCGCGGTGCGTTAAGGTCACCGGCATCGGTCAGGTGCCAGACATTGCCGTTCTCCAGATAGATAGCAACCCTGTTGCCAGCTTGGCCTAATCGCGCGACGGTAAAGGTCTGCACTTCTTCGGGCTTGTCGCGCGCTGGCGATGCCGTCGTCGGCTCACCCGTTGGGGCTGTTGCTAGGGTGCCAAAGCCAAAGCGGGGCAGGGAAGGGATGGCAAACCCAAATGCCTCGCGGCGCACGGCTGCCACGCGCGGCTGATCCAATATGATAATCTCGGAGCGAGCTTCGGCCACTTTTACAGCTGCCACCGCTGAATCAAAGCAGGCCAAACGCTCTGTTGGATCGGTTTTCTCGGCGCAAGCGTAAATGCGCGATAAAGGCGACGTGGCCGACGCAGGGGGCGTTGCGGTTGGTGTGGCTGCTGCCAAACCCAGCACGAAAACATTTGTCAGAAATTCGTTCATGTCCTGTTGCCTTCACAATGCGATGAGGTTTGATCACTTACTGCCCTGAACCATGGCAAAGGACAAAGCAAGCGCTATAGGTCGTTGCAGTAAAATCCAATGGGAGTCATTTTGTCATGAAAACAACCCGCCGTAATATTGCCGCTGTGACAAGCGCAATCGCTTTATGTTTGGGACTTATGTCCTGCGGGGGTGGTGGTGGTGGTGAGGAGGGCGATAAGGCGCGCACGCTGCATATCGGCAACTCAGCAGAGCCTTTGTCGCTTGACCCCCATCAGGCTTCTGGCACGTGGGAGAACCGGATCATTGGCGACATGCTGATTGGTCTGACGACGGACGATCAAAAGGGCCGTCCAATCCCTGGCATGGCGACGGAATGGACGACTTCAGCCGACGGGCTGGTTTGGACATTCAAGTTGCGCGATGCCAAGTGGTCTGATGGGGTGCCCGTCACGGCCAATGATTTCGTGTACGCGTGGCAACGCATTATGACGTCCAAGCCGCCAGCAAAATATGCATCCATCCTCTATGTGGTTAAAAATGCGGAACAAATCTATGACGGGCGCATCAAGGACGTCAATCAGTTGGGCATTAAAGCCATTGACGATAAAACCTTGGTCGTCACTCTAGAGCATCCTGCGCCTTATCTGCCCGGTCTTTTGACTCATTACACGTCGTTTCCAATTCCCAAACATGTTGTTGAGAAAGTCGGCAATGATTGGATCAAAGCGGAGAATTTTGTTGGCAACGGACCCTTTAAGCTTGTGCAATGGAAGCCCAACGACTTCATCGAGGTGGTCCGCAATACCAATTATTGGGATAATGCCAATGTGTGCCTGAATAGGATCTATTATTATCCCACCATTGATGAGACGGCAGCGGAGCGGCGGGTGCGGACTGGGGCGCTGGATATCAATACCAATTTCTTGGGCTCAAGGTTGGCGGAGATTAACAAGAACCTGCCGGGCTATCCCCGCATTCATGGCTATACAGGCCTGACCTATTATATTTTCAATATGCGCAAAGCCCCTTTTACAGACGCGCGGGTTCGCGAAGCGCTTTCAATGGCCGTTGATCGTGAGTTCATTACCAAGGAAATTTTAAGAGCTGGGCAACAACCCGCTTACAGTCTGGTCCCCCCGGGCATTGCCGAATATGAGACGGGTGCCGCGCATGTTAACTTCAAGGGTCAGCCTTTGGCGGCTAGGCTGGAGCGTGCTAAAGCACTATTGCAAGAAGCGGGGTTCGGCCCCAACAAGCCATTGAAATTTACCTTCAGCTTCAGAAACTCGGGCGACAACCCGCGAATTGCGCCGGTCGTTCAACAAAATTGGGGCCAGATTGCCCCGTGGGTACAGGTGGAGATTTTGGGCTCAGACGTTCAAATCGCTTATGTAAAGCTGCGCAATGGCGATTTCGACGTCGGCGATGCAGGCTGGGTATCGGACTTTAACGATGCCAAGAATTTCAACTTCTTGTTCCAGACCGGCACGGATCAGCTCAATTATGGCAAATACTCGAATGCCGAGTTTGATCGTTTGATGGACCTTGCAGACAAAGAGAAAGACAGTGCGGCGCGCGCACAATTGATGCAGGATGCAGAGGCAATCGTTCTGCGTGAACATGGTCTTATGCCGATGTTCTTCCTGACCAACCGAAATCTCGTCAATCCACGCGTCACTGGCTGGGTCGATAATGCCGTAGATATCCACCGCGCACGCTATCTGTGCACAAAAGAGGCGCAGAAGGCA
>JBEINE010000033.1:0-19963 GCA_040378245.1 Hyphomonadaceae bacterium
CCAAGGCTGTCGTTGAAAGACAAAGAGGCTTTGGAACGCTTCAATGCGCCACTGTGCTTGCATTGAAGCTGTTAATCGAGGGTGGATTGCGCGATTTGGGGCGTCAAGGGGGAAAATCGGCTTCGCCGACGCGGCGTCGCTGCGCCCCTTGACGCCCCAAATCGCACGCAGATGATTGAGTTAGGTCTTTGCGAAGGCAGAGCCGTCCGCAAAGACCTTCCAAAGCAAAAGACAGTTTACGATACCGCTATGTGGTTCGCCTAAAACCCGACCTCACACCAAATGCCACCGCCGACTCGACGGCACGCCTCTAGCGCGATAGGTGGGGAGGATATGTCCGAACATCTGCGCATATTTAGGTCTGAAGCTGGCATCGCGCTTGATAGTGGCGCGCATTTGGCACCCCTTGAAGTGGGTTTTGAAACTTGGGGCACGCTCAATGATCAGAAATCCAATGCAATTCTGATCTGTCACGCATTGACGGGCGATCAATATGTGGCGGGCGCTAATCCCGTGAATGGTCGGCCGCCGTGGTGGTCCAATCTGGTGGGGCCGGGAAAAATCATCGATACGGATCGATATTTCGTTATTTGCTCCAATGTTTTGGGTGGGTGTTTGGGGACAAGTGGCCCCGCCTCCATCGCCCCCAATGGCAGGCCTTATGGCCTTGATTTTCCCGTCATCACCATTGCCGATATGGTGCGGGCGCAAGCCGCATTAATCGATAGCTTCGCTATTAACAGCCTGTTTGGCGTGATTGGCGGCTCTATGGGTGGGATGCAGGTATTGGAATGGATCGCCAGCCGACCCGAGCGCGTGTTTGCGGCCATGCCCATTGCCACAGCGGCGCGCCATTCAGCCCAAAATATCGCCTTTCATGAAGTCGGCCGCCAAGCCGTTATGGCCGACCCGGATTGGCGCGACGGCGCTTATCTGATGCACGATACAAGGCCCGTCAAAGGGCTGGCCGTGGCGCGGATGGCGGCGCACATCACTTATCTGTCTGACGCCGCGCTGCACAGGAAATTTGGTCGCCGCCTACAGGATCGCGACGCGCTGACTTTTGGGTTTGACGCTGATTTTCAAATTGAGAGCTATTTGCGTCATCAAGGCACCAGCTTTGTGGATCGCTTTGACGCCAATTCTTATCTTTATATCACCCGCGCTATGGATTATTTTGACTTAGCGGCCAATTTCGGCGGGCGTCTCGCCGATGCATTTTCCCGCTATCAAGGCAAAGTGTGCGTGGTGTCATTCTCATCTGACTGGCACTATCCCCCCGCTGATAGTCGCCACATCACCCGCGCCATGATTGGCGTGGGCGTAGAAGTCTCAGCTTTTGAAGTTGAAACCGATAAAGGCCATGACGCCTTTTTGCTTGATGAGCCGGCCTTTCATCAGGCGATGGTGGGCTTTTTGAACGCCAGCGCTGCGGAACGGGGACTATTATGAGTTATCCGATACGCGCCGACCATGAGATTATATTCAAAGCCATACCTCAAAAGGCCCGTGTGCTTGATGTGGGTTGCGGCGATGGCGTCTTGATGGCGCGTCTGAAAGCTGATGCCAAGGCGATTGTGCGCGGCATGGAGCTGAGCCAAGAGGGCGTCAATGCCTGTGTCTCTAAGGGCTTATCGGTGGTTCAAGGCGACGCGGATTTTGATTTGGCCCTTTATCCTGATGATAGTTTTGACGTGGTCGTTCTCTCGCGCACCATTCAAGCCACGCGCAAGCCGCAAGCCGTGCTCGCCCAAATGCGCCGGATTGGCAGAAAAGCCATTGTGTCGCTGCCCAATTTCGGCTTTTGGCAAGTCCGCTTTTCGCTGCTGCTAACCGGCAAAATGCCGATCACCAAGGGCCTGCCCGAAAATTGGCACCAGACAGAAAATCTGCATCTTTGCACATTGCTGGATTTTCAAGAGCTGGCCATCGCCTGCGGATTTAAAGTGGCCTCGGTCACGCGCATTGCCAATGGTCGCGCGGGCGGGCCCTATCACCAAGCGACGGGGTTGCTCAATTGGTTATCGGAAGAGGCTGTGTTCGTTTTGGACCGCGCGTGATGGCGGTGGCGAGCCCGATGCCCCTCTCCGCCCATGCCTTAACCTTGCAGCGTGGCCACCGTGTACTTGTGAAAGGCTTTGACCTCAGCCTGAAGCCCGGCGACGGCGTCTGCCTGCGCGGGGCCAATGGCAGTGGTAAGACGACGCTCTTACGAGCCTTTGCAGGTCTGCATGAGGTCAAATTCGGCGAGATTAACGGCAATGATACAGACGATGGTCCATGTCAAATCTCATTTCTAGGCCACCAAGACCCGATCAAAGCGGGCCAGAGCGTGCGCACGCAACTTGTGTTTTGGGCCACTCTGGCGGGGCGTGACACTCAGGTGATTAGTGACATTGCCAAAGAACTCGGGATTTTGGGCCAACTCGACCTGCAGGGCGGGGTGATTTCAGCCGGACAGCGCCGGCGCTTGTCCTTGGCCCGTCTTTTGATCGAGGGTCGCCCGATCTGGCTGTTGGACGAACCCGCTGCACCCCTTGACAGTGCCGGGCGCGATCTTTTGGGACATTTACTTGATCGCCATCGCGCACAAGGCGGCCTTTTTGTTGCCGCCGTGCATGATGACTTGCCGGGACAGCCGACCCGAACAATCTGGTTGGATAGGCCATGAGCACCTTTGGCGCTTGCATCGCCATCGCGCACCGCGAAATTGACCTCGGCTGGGGCAGCGGGGGCGGCGCGCTTTTATCTGCCAGCTTTTTTGCCGGTGCTGTCATGGTGGCACCCTTTGCGCTAGGGCCAGCGCCCGATACATTGGGCCGCATCGGGCCGGGCTTTCTCTGGCTGGCGTTGGCTTTAGCGACTTTGGTATCGTTAGAGCGCTTGTTTCAATCCGATCTTGAAGATGGCACCTTGGATCAATTCGTGCTCTCGCCCGTGCCACTCACATTGGTCGTGCTGGCCAAGACTTTAGGGCAATGGATCGCGACGGCTTTGCCACTTCTGCTCATCAGCCCCGTCGCTGCCCTCATGTTGCGCGTGCCACCAGAAATGATCGTAAGTCTTTGCGTACAATTAGCAATTGGCAGTTTGACGCTGTTTCTGATTGGCTCCATTGGCGCGGCCTTGGGTGCGAGCGTCCGGCGCGGCGGGCTGTTGGTGGCTTTATTGGCCCTGCCCCTATACGCACCCACAGTCATCTTCGGCGCAGGCTCAGCCAACCTATTGGCCAATGGCGGGGCGCTCTTGAGCCAGCCGTTTTTGTTTCTCTGCGCACTGGCCCTAGGCGCTCTGGCCTTAGCGCCATTTGCGGCGGCAGCGGCTTTGCGGCTGCATGTGGATTAGTGGCGTTAGGCGGAGATCAACGTGACCCCGCCCATATAAGGCACCAAGACCTCCGGCACGGTCACTGACCCATCCTCATTTTGATAATTCTCAAGCACCGCCACCAGCGTTCGCCCAACCGCTAGGCCAGAGCCGTTCAATGTATGGACAAAGCGCGTGGCCTTTTCGCCTTTGGGTCGTGTCCTGGTGTCCATACGGCGGGCTTGGAAATCGCCGCAGTTTGAGCAGGAGGAGATTTCGCGATAGGCGCCCTGCCCGTCATTTTGGCCGGGCAACCAGACTTCCAGATCATAAGTGCGCTGCGCCGAAAAACCCATATCGCCGGTACACAGCAGCATACGCCGGTAAGGTAAGTTCAAAGCCTCCAAAATGCCCTCGGCGCAGGCCGTCATGCGCAGATGCTCAGCCTCTGAGGTTTCCGGCGTCGTGATCGAGACCAGCTCTACTTTCCAGAATTGATGCTGGCGGATCATGCCGCGCGTGTCGCGCCCGGCACTGCCCGCTTCTGAGCGAAAGCACGGTGATAGAGCCGTCATCCGGCGCGGAAGGGTTTCATCTTCGAGGATTTCTTCGCGGACCAAATTGGTGACCGATACTTCAGAGGTTGGTATCAGATAGCGGCTATCATTGGTTTTGAACAAATCCTCCTCAAACTTCGGCAATTGCCCGGTGCCAAAGAGTGCATGATCGCGCACAAGGATTGGCGTATTGGTCTCGCTATAGCCATTCTTCTCAACATGCTGATCGAGCATAAACTGACCAAGCGCGCGTTCAAGCCGCGCTAAACCGCCTTTGAGCACCACAAAGCGGGAACCTGAGATCCGTGCGGCGGCTTCAAAATCCATCTGGCCAAGACCCTCGCCTAACGCCACATGATCCTTGGGTGTGAAGGCAAAGTTGCGTTGCTGGCCCCAGCGCTTCTCTTCGACATTGCCGGCTTCATCCTCACCATCTGGCACCGTCGCATCTGGCAGATTGGGCAGCGCATGAATGATGTTATCAAGCTCTTTTTGGGCGATGATTTCTTCGGCGTTGGCCTCTTCCATCATCACTTTGGCGGCGGCCACCTCTTCCATCAGGCGATTGGCTTCAACCTCATTTTTTTGCGCTTTTGCTGCACCAATCGCCTTAGAGGCGCTATTGCGGATCGCCTCGGCGTCCATGCGCTTGGACTTGGCGGCGCGCAGGCGCGCATCGATCTCAAGTAGGGCCGGTGTTTGCGGCGACAGGCCACGGCGCGCCCAGCCTGCGTCATAATGGTCTGGATTGTCGCGAAGGGCTTTAAGGTCGTGCATGATCTGGCTCACTTGTTTGGATGCCGCTCGTCTTAGCGCGCGTTGGTGGAGGCTGAAAAGGGGGGCACCATGTCCCAAATCCTCGACAAGCATGGCACTCTCCCTTATCTGATCGGTGATGTTTGTCATTATCGCCACCGGACCGCGCGCCCTGATTGAAGGTGCGTCAGACTTGCTTGATGCCATTGGTGGGGCGGGAGCCGTCGGCTGGTGGGAGCTTGAGCGGCGACAGTTTAAGCTGGAAGCCGTTTATGAAACCGAAGACGCCGCGCAAACGGGCCTAGGCGCTTTAGCGCTGAGCACGCCTGATCTCGACGCGCAGCTGACGCCACTCCAAGATGCCGACTGGATCAAAATGTCGCTGGACGGCCTACCCCCCGTTCGCGCCAAGCGCTTTGTCGTGGTGGGCAGCCATGATGCTGGGAAAGTCAAAAACGGTAAAGTCGAGATCATTATTGATGCCGGTGAAGCCTTTGGGACGGGGCATCATGGCACAACATCAGGGTGCCTTTTAGCCTTCAACCGTTTGATCAATTTGGGCGCAAAACGGGGCGCGATATTGGACGTCGGCACAGGCTCAGCGGTGCTGGCTATTGCGGCTGCCAAAACGGGAAGTCAAATCGTGGTCGGAACCGAGATTGACCCGCGCGCCAACCAAGTCGCCAATGAAAATGCCAAGCTAAACCGGGTTGCTTCAGCGGCCAGATCCTATGTCGCAAACGGGGTGCGGCGCGCCCTGATCCGTTCGCGAGGACCCTTTGATGTGGTGTTCGCCAATATATTAATGAAGCCTTTGGTGCGCCTGTCGCCCGAGCTGGTTTCGGTGCTAAAGCCTGGTGGGCGCATCATATTGTCGGGCCTTTTGACCCATCAGGAGCCGGCCGTTCGCCGCGCTTATAGTCAGCGCGGGCTGGTTCTGGAGCATCGCTATAGACGCGAAAACTGGTCAACTTTGACCTATCGACGACCTCGTTTCCCATTGCTGATTGAGTGAGCGGCAACCTTATTGGGACTGAAGGCTATTTTGAAACTCCAAAAGAATGCCTGAAAACTCCGCCGAATGGATCACAAGCGGCTCATCGTCTGGAAATCGATACGTCCAATAGCTGACAATATGGGAAATCACGCCCATGCACGCGCCAAGATCAACGAACAAGCGCGGGGCTTCTAATAGGAATTTGCGGAAGGCCGCTGCCTTGCCGCGGTCAACCAAGTCTCGAAAGGCGTCATCATAGAGCGAGAGGATGGCGGTGCATTCTCTGGCGGCTTGGCGAATGGATTTGCACAAAACGGGGCGTTGTTTATCAAATTGTTCCATCACCACGGCTAAGGGCTTGTCTTCGAACTTCACCAGATCAAAGTCGCTCATAATCCGATTGAGCCTTTTGGCAGCCTCACCAAATTGCCATTTGTAATATAAAAAGCCCTTCCAACTGAACACGCCATCGTGAAAGGCCTGACCATTAAGCCCTAACGTCAAGCGCAGCGGATCGAGACGGTCGCCAGCTTCTTGCCCCATCAGGGCATCAACGAGGCGCGCGATATGTTCTTTATCGATTTCCTCATTATCTCTGCCAAACGCGATGGCGATCAACTCACCAATCTCAGCGCTTGCGAAGGCCCGCATCCGGGCCATGTCAGGTGCGGAAATGTCAAAATAGCAATCGGCCGGCGTTATGTTCTTTCGGGCCAGATGTTCCTTTAACAAGAAAGGATCAAGTGACGGCAATGTCTCCAACAGTGCCAACAGATCAAGATCGCGTCGCACAGCCTTGGTTTCGGGCCCCATGAATTGAGCCATGGCGTCGCTATAGCCCGTCTGGCCGACAAAAATTGATCGGCCACCCAATTTCAGCAGCTGAGCATCAAAGGGAAAAATGATCTTAGTGGCGACCGCTTGAGACCGGGGTAATAGATAGGTCTCATTAGCGCGCAACCGATGCTTGATAAAGATAGCCCGATTTAAAGTCGGGTCAGTAAAAAACGGGTCTTCGTTATACGCTCTATCAGAGCCAAAAAGCGTATGAACACGGCTAAGGTTGAGGACACGGCTTGTTGAAGCCGTTTCGTTCAGGGATCTAAGACTACGGATTTTGGACTTTAGCACCAACGCTCCTCAAGTCAGCCACCCGCCGCTGCAGCGTCCCGATGGTATCTCCGTCCGCTCAAAGGACAGCACTTACACATCCTATAAACCATAAGATGGAAATATTTCGTGAACCGCGAGTAACCTCACCTTGCAGGGACAATGGCATTGCCTTAGGTTAGCCTATGTTTCAGACTTATGATGTGCGCGGTGGCGCTGACCAAGGCCGCAGGGCTATCCCCCTTATTCGAGCCCAGATCAAGGCTATGGGGCTGGATGGCCTTTTTGTTCCCCATGAAGATGAATGGCAGAATGAGTATCTTCCGGCCTGCACTGAGCGTTTAGCGTGGTCGACCGGCTTCACAGGCTCTGCGGGCGCGGCGATCATCATGAAGGATCGCGCCATTTTATTCTCTGATGGCCGCTATAAGCTGCAAAGTGAGACCCAGACAGCACCCGAACTCATAGAACGGCGCGACCTTGTGGAAGCCGGGCCAGTGGTTTGGCTCAAGACTGAGGCACCAGCAGGGGCAAAAATTGGTTATGATCCCCGCCTTTTAGCACCGGATATGTTGGCGAGGCTTCAGGAGGCGGCGGTTGCGAGCGCTGTCAATTTGATTGCCTTGGATGCCAATCCGGTTGATCTGGCTTGGACGGACCGACCCAGCGCGCCCATCGCTGAGATCGTCCCGCATTTAGAGTCTTTTTCAGGCGAGACCAGTGCATCCAAGCGGTCTAAACTGGGTGAAAAGCTCACGCATGACGGCATTGATTCCGCCATCCTGACATCACCGGCTGCGCTGGCTTGGCTGTTTAACATTCGCGGTCGAGACGTGAGCCGGACACCTCTGCCACTTGGCAGCGCCATTTTGCACAAAGATGGCACGGCGACATTATTCATCAAACTGGAGAAAGTCACGCCGGCACTGCGGGCCTTTTTGGGCAATGAAGTCGCCATTGCCAGCGATGACACATTTGAAGTCGCCCTGACCGCCCTGTCGGGCCAGCGCGTTTTGGTCGATCCCAGTGTGTCTTCAGCGCATATCTTTGGCTTGCTGCAAGCTGGCGAAGCAACGATTGTGCGTGGCGCTGACCCCACAATCGCGCCACGGGCCACCAAAAACGAAACAGAAATCAATGGCGCACGCCGCGCCCATGCCCGCGACGGTATGGCTCTGGTTCGGTTTTTGCACTGGTTTGACCAAGAGGCTCAGAAGGGCCATCTGACAGAAATCGACGTCTGCAAAGCGCTGGAGGCTTTTCGGATCGAGACTGGGGCACTGCAGGACTTGTCCTTTGACGCCATTTCAGGATCAGGGCCCAATGGCGCGATCGTGCACTACCGAGTCACCGAAGAAACCAATCGACCCCTTGACCAAGACAATCTGTTTTTGATCGATTCAGGCGGTCAATATCTCGACGGCACAACAGATGTCACCCGCACCATCGCTATCGGCACGCCAAGCGCTTTGATGAAGGATCGCTTCACCCGTGTTTTGAAAGGCCATATTGCACTGTCGCGGGTGCGTTTTCCCAAGGGAACGACCGGATCGGCGCTTGATGCTTTGGCGCGCGTGTCTTTGTGGGAAGCCGGTCTTGATTATGATCATGGCACGGGCCACGGTGTTGGCAGCTATTTGGGCGTCCACGAAGGACCCCACCGTATTGCCAAAATGCCCAATCATGTCGCGCTTGAAGCGGGCATGATCGTCTCAAATGAGCCGGGTTTCTATAAAGAAGGCAGCTTTGGCATTCGTATCGAGAACTTACAGTTTGTCACCGCGGCCCGTGACATTGACGGTGGCGAAAGAGCGATGTTGGGCTTTGAGACGCTGACTTTGGCCCCAATCGATGTGCGGGTTATTGACAAGGGACTTCTCAGCGAGACTGAAAGAGATTGGCTCAACGCCTATCATGCGCGCGTACTGGCCGAGATTGGGCCTCGCGTTGAGGGAGAGGTGTTTGACTGGTTGAAAGCGGCAACGGCGGCGATTTAAATTAGTTTTCGCTACGCCAGCAGACTGCATCATCTTGCCACATCCTAATGACCTTGGTCTGGCATCAAGCTAGTTAGGCTTGATGGGAGGAACTATGGCTTACAAATCCATGCGCGAGTTTATGGCGCACCTTGAGCGCGAAGGCAAAATGGTGCGCGTGACAGAGCCCGTCTCAACGGTCCTTGAAATGACTGAGATTCAAACAAGGCTTTTGGCGACAGGTGGGCCCGCGACTCTGTTTGAAAACCCGCTGATGGCTGATGGGTCGCCCGCCTCCATGCCCGTTCTCACCAATTTGTTTGGCACGGTTGAACGTGTCGCTATGGGCGTGACCATGGATGATAAGGACCGGCGCACTGCAAAGGATTTGCGCGAAGTCGGCGAGCTTTTGGCGTTCCTGCGCCAACCCGAACCGCCCCGCGGCCTCAAAGAAGCGCTGGGTTTCTTGCCTCTCGCCAAGACCGTGATGCAAATGCGGCCCAATACGATCTCTGGTGGTTTATTTGGCAAAGCCGCCCCCTGCCAAGAAGTCGTGTGGGAAGGAGATTCTATTGATTTAGGCAAATTGCCGATCCAAACCTGTTGGCCGAGCGAGCCCGCACCGCTGATCACGTGGCCCTTAATTGTTACAAAAGGGCCCAGTGACAAGCGCGAAGACAATTATAATCTCGGCATTTACCGCATGCAGCAATTGGGCAAGGACCGCGCCATCATGCGCTGGCTTGCTCATCGTGGCGGCGCGCAACACTATAAGCGCTGGAAGGACAACAAGCCTGAGCCTCTCCCCGCAGCTGTCGTCATCGGCGCCGACCCCGGCACCATCCTAGCCGCCGTAACCCCGGTTCCAGATACCCTCAGCGAGTATCAGTTTGCAGGCCTGATGCGGGGCCGGAAACTGGATCTCGTTGCCTGCAAAACCATCCCGATAGAAGTACCGGCAGAAGCCGAAATCATTATTGAAGGCCATGTGATGCTCGATGAATATGAGGATGAGGGTCCTTATGGCGATCATACTGGCTATTATAATTCGGTTGAAAAGTTCCCAGTGTTTCGCGTCTCGTGCATCACGATGCGCAAGGACCCCATCTATCTGTCAACGTTTACGGGCCGCCCCCCCGATGAGCCCAGCGTGTTAGGTGAAGCCCTCAACGAAGTCTTTATCCCCCTTTTGCAACAGCAATTCCCAGAAATCACCGACTTCTGGCTTCCCCCAGAAGGCTGCTCGTATCGGATCGCGGTTGTCTCAATGAAGAAGGCTTATCCGGGCCATGCCAAGCGGGTGATGATGGGGGCTTGGTCGTTTCTGCGCCAGTTCATGTACACAAAATGGATTATTGTGGTTGATGATGATATTAATGCGCGCGACTGGAAGGACGTGATGTGGGCGATCTCAACGCGCATGGACCCGATCCGCGATATCACTTTAGTTGATCGCACGCCTATTGATTATCTCGATTTTGCCAGCCCTGAATCGGGCCTAGGCTCCAAGATCGGCTTGGATGCCACCAACAAAACTGGCAATGAAACCCACCGCGAATGGGGTCAAGAAATTCGGATGGATGACAAGACGATTGCCGAAATCACCGCTAAATGGTCGCGCCTTGGCCTACCCGGTGATGGCACGCCGATCTGGCGGTAAAACAAGACCTTTGGGAGCGCGGCAGTCCCCTGCCGCATTTTTGCATAGGAGCGGCACAGGACTGCCGCGCTCCGCGACTTCAAGCAATTATTATTGCCTACATGTTTATAGAGCCTATAGAAAAGCAAAAGCCCCCCAACTTTCGTTGAGGGGCTTTACAGCACTGATCATAGGCTTGCTTATCACCCCAAGACCAGTGGCCCTTGTTAGGGTCTTAATACGGATGCCTTCGCAGGGCCGCAACTTAGACAACATAGTACGTCACGCCTCCTATGTCAAAGGGGGGAGGCCAAGGCTGTGAAGCACGCAGTTACTTATCGCCTTCATGTGTACGTCAGAAAGCCTGTCTAATTGGTATTTCCTTTTCCCATTTGCATCCTTGCCCAATCGCAACAAATCCATGCGATGCAAACCTAAGGCACATATCATATCACCCTTTACCCAGCGGGTGATATTTCCCCAATGCTCAGGTCATGGAAAAGGAATATCTAACTCATAATGATATAATTGAGGCGGGTTTGGCGCACTGGTACTTAACGGTACAACGGTGCAAAGTCCTACCCGAGATCCAATGGGAGGCGACACAACGACGCAAAGCCTTCTCTCTTCACCATTTCAGGTTCGCGAAATCCTGGCTCAAAGTCTACACAGACAATTGTTCCACGTTTTGGGTGATACGCTAAAGCCAATTTGTATCCTAAATTGCAGCTAATAGAGCCGCCCTAAATATGCCTTAAATCGTCCCAGACCACTTACGCAAGTGTCTAATCGTTTTGACGTCGGCGCGTCTCCTGTTAAGACATTCCCACCTAGGCATTTAACCAAGAGGGCAAAATCATGAGCGCATTTCAGGCAGCCAGCCTCTATATCGGTTTTAACATCCTTATCTTGCTTGGTCTGATCGTCTTAGTGATTGCCCAGCGCACCCAGCATAAAGTCGCTATAGGCGATGGTGGGCATCCATCTTTGATCCGGGCGATCCGAGCGCATGGAAATGCTGTCGAAGTCATGCCTGTTGTCTTGATTGGCTTGCTCGGACTAGCAAGCGTCGGGACCTCGGCCCTCAACATACATGTGATTGGCGTAACGCTAACACTGGGTCGCGCCTTGCATGCTTATGGGCTCTACAACGCCGAGGGCCCGTCATTTGGTCGGTCGGTCGGCATGCTACTCTCTATGGGCGCTTTACTGGGCACCGGGATTTTGTCCTTGATTGCGGCTTTCTAAGCAACCTTAAACGTCCGGAATAAGGCCGCTTTCGACCGGGTCACCGACCCGCTTTATGAGAGCGGCCTTCAGTTTTTTCATCGCTTGAAACTCTATCTGGCGCACACGCTCTTTGGAAATGCCCAGCTGTTTGCCCAAGGCCTCCAAAGTCGTCCCTTCCTCGACCAGATGACGGTCTTGAATAATGATGAGCTCGCGCGGGTTTAGGGCTTTCAGCGCGTCCTGCATCCACCTCGTGCGCTTGGCAGCGTCATTACGCTCCATGACGTCTTCATCTGGCAGAATATTGCCGTCGGCCAGCATATCCTGCCACTCACCACCGCCATCAATGCCTTCAGACATCGGGGCATTGAGGGAGCGATCGGCGGACGACAGCCGAGACGCCATTTGCTCAACATCGCGGTCGGAAACGCCCAGTTTTGTCGCGATAAACTCACGATTCTCGCGGGTCATCATGGCTTCCCCAGTATCACTGATCAGCGCGCGCAATCGCCGCAGATTGAAGAAGAGTGACTTTTGCGCAGCGGTCGTCCCTGTCCGCACGATGGACCAATTGCGCAGGACAAAATCCTGAATAGCTGAACGAATCCACCAGGCGGCATAAGTGGAAAACCGTACCTCCCGCTCCGGCTCAAAGCGGGCCGCTGCCTGCATCAGGCCGATATTGCCCTCCTGTACCAAATCGCTCATCGGCAGGCCATAATTGCGAAACCGCGCCGCCATAGAAATCACCAGACGCATATAGGCTGACGTCAGCTCATGGAGAGCCTGCTCATCATGCTCATCGCGCCATTTGAGCGCCAGTTCACGCTCATGGTCTTGCGCGAGCATCGGCACTTTCATCGCTTGCTTGACATAGCGACGTGTCGCGCTCAGGGCCTCGGCGGTTTCATACATGGCCATCGTCTCACCCAGTCCATCGGTTGGGCAGGGTAGTCGGCAAGCCGCATTGACCCAAACCCAATTGAGGAACGCCTCAACACCGCGAAGTTCCACATTAAGTGGCTTCATTGTCATCTACGCCAGACGAGAGGGCTTGGATCAAAGCGATAAGCGGATTTTGTTTGTACGGACATTATGTCGCAGATTTAGCGGCGAGGATCGGCACCAACACAGGTCCGCGACTCCTCGCTCCATGTGCCGCCCCGACTAAAGCAATCAGCCCGCATGGCCGCAGCGCGCTGATCGGCTTTGACTGGATCGGTTTCGACAGGCCCCAGTGCACAGGCCGATGCGCTCAGAAGTGAAGCCACAGCGATGAGGGCTTTAATCATAAACTCAAACCGACAATTGAGCGCGGGCGGTCTCAAGCAGGCTTTCCATTTCGCGGCGGATTTGATGCTCGCTGATATCCAAGCCTTTAGAATCAAGGTCGCCTTTTACCTTGCGGTAAACGTCGTCGTCGCCAGCTTCTTCGAAATCGGCCATGACAATGGATTTGGCGTATTCAGCCGCATCATCTCCGTCCAGGCCCAACAAACCTGCGGCCCAGAGGCCCAATAATTTGTTGCGCCGAGCGATGACTTTGAAATCAAGCTCTTCATTATGCACATAATTAGCTTCTTGGGCATTTTTGCGTTCATCAAACTGGCTCATGGGAGGGGCCTTTCTATTTTGACCGGATATGGACTTGTCGATATGATCCTAAATGCCTTTGCGCAAGGGGATGCGCCACATGATTGAGGCAGGGGCCGCACCCTGTTAGGGTAAAACCGCGTTGTGAGATGCGACTCATGCCACGGTGGCGCTGGGTTCGGCCCTGCCCTCTTAACCCTTAAGGAGTGCGCGACTATGTCACGCCGTAAGAAGATTTACGAAGGTAAGGCCAAGGACCTGTATGAAGGGCCAGAGCCTGGAACCCTCATCCAATATTTCAAAGATGATGCGACGGCTTTCGACGCGCAAAAGCACGCGATTATTGAAGGCAAAGGCGTTCTCAATAATCGCATCTCTGAATTCATCATGACCAATCTAAACTCAATTGGCGTGCCGACCCACTTCATTCGCCGCCTGAATATGCGTGAGCAATTGATCCGCGAAGTTGAGATCATTCCACTGGAAGTTGTGGTTCGCAATATCGCTGCGGGGTCGATATCAAAACGCTTGGGCATACCAGAGGGCGAATTGCTGCCCCGCTCTATCGTTGAGTTTTATTACAAGAATGATGCTTTAGGCGATCCATTGGTCGCTGAAGAGCACATAACCGCTTTCAATTGGGCCGCGACCCAAGAGATTGACGACATTATGGCGCTCGCTTTGCGCATCAATGACTATTTGTCGGGCCTGTTTGGCGGGGTTGGTATTCGCTTGGTCGATTTCAAACTTGAGTTTGGCAGGCTGTACGAGGGCGACATGGTGCGCACAGTTCTGGCCGACGAGATCAGCCCTGATAGCTGCCGTCTATGGGATGCCCGCACCAATAATAAGCTCGACAAAGACCGTTTTCGCCAAGACTTGGGCGGCGTGTCTGAGGCCTATGCCGAAGTCGCGCAACGTCTGGGGATTTTCAAGGACCCACGTACGGCCTTGAGTGAAGGTTAGCTTGCAATGATGAAAGCCCGTGTGACAGTCCGCCTCAAGAAAGGCGTGCTTGACCCTCAAGGTCGTGCAATCGCCGAGGCGCTCCATGGCCTTGGCTTTTCTGAAGCCCTTGATGCTCGCGTCGGGAAGGTCATCGAAATTGATCTGGATGAGACCGATGTTGTGCGCGGCGAATCGCGCGCTAAGGATATGGCGACAAAATTGCTGGCCAATCCTGTGATTGAAAGCTGGGATGTCGAGATCATATCGGCTAAAGTTGGCGCTTAATCTGAAATCTACAGCCATTTTCAAAGTTTGTTCTGGACAAAATGTTGAAATTGGTATGGGTGGAAAGTCCCATTAGCAACTGAAAGGAGGTGATCCTATGTCTCATTGTCTGCACCCGTATATGTCTTTGGTCGGGATCATTGGACAAGAGGCGCGACGCTAAGCGCCATCTCTAATCATCGCGTGCCGGACATGTCCGGTCTGACAATGGAAAGGCTGTCGAGTGATCGGCGGCCTTTCTTGTTTTTGGGATAACACTAAATGTCCGATGAAGTGAGATAACCCTTTAACCTTGATCATCCCCGCCGCAGTGGAGCGCAGCGGAACGCAGAGCGGGGACCTTGCAGAGCGGCGCGCCCTATGACGGGAGGTCCCGCATCTTCGCTTCGCTGCGTGCGGGATGACGCGCTCATGTGGCCGCTTCGAAGGTCATTTCACTTGTTACCCCTTAAATCGCCTTCACCGTCACCAATAGTGGGATCGTCGCGCCATTGGACGCATGCTTGATATGGCGGTCAATTTCAACATAGCCGCATGATCGATAAAGCGGCTCCCCGGCTAAAGTCGCGCCCAGAGTCGTCCGCCTAAAGCCTTCGTTGCAATGGGCAGTTTCAGCATAAAAGGTCGTGTCCCTTAATCACTCACATCGCCCCGCGCCGCCGCCAGATAATCGCGCGAGCGCATTTCATAGAGGCGCGAAACCGTTCGTTCAAACTCAAACGCCTGATCGCCTTGCCCATAGAGTCGATCGGGCTCTGCGGCTGCGGAGATGATCAGCTTGGTTTTATTCTCATAAAGCGCATCAATCAGGATCCGAAAGCGCGCCGCTTCACTGCGTTGCTGCGGGCCCATGATCGGTACGTTTTCGAGCAAAATCGTATCAAACCGCTTGGCAAGGGCCAGATAATCTGCTGCACCCAGTGGCTGGGCGCAAAGCTCTTCGAAGGTCAAACGCGCACATCCAGCCGCTGCACGCTTTATGCTTAAAACACGGCCATTAGCCGTCACGCTCGTTGGACGCGGCAATGCGCCTTGCGTCAAACGCGACCAGACGCGATCCAATTCTTCAGCGGTGTATCGGTCGAGCGGTACATGATAGACGCTTTGTCCTTCAAGCCGCGCAAGGCGATAATCCCTAGGCCCATCTAAGGCATGCAGCTCAAGCTTTTCCTCAAGCATGGCGATAAAGGGAACAAATAATTGGCGATTGAGGCCATTTTTATAGAGGTCGCGCGGATGGCGGTTCGATGTGGCCACAACGATCACTTGGCGCATCCATAATTGCTCAAATAAGCGCCCAAGGATCATCGCGTCCGCGATGTCGCTGACTTGGAACTCATCAAAGCATAAGAGCCAAGCCTGATCGGCTATGGCCTTGGCAACCGGCGGGATGGGATCATCGCCTGCCCCCTTAACAAAATTGGGCTGGCTTTTGCGGGCATTGGCCGGCAATTGCCGCCATGCACTGACACCCGCATGAACCTCCTGCATGAATTCATGAAAATGGACGCGGCGTTTGAAAGTGACCGGGGCGACCTCGAAGAACAAATCCATCAACATCGACTTGCCACGACCCACACCGCCATAGAGATAAAGGCCTTGGGGTGCAGGTTCAGCACGCCCGAACAGGAAGCGCGCTTTACCAGGCTTCCAGTCCTTGAGCCGGTTTTCAAGCACAGCCAAGAGTTCAACCGCGCCCGCTTGCGCTGGATCAAACTGGATCAGGCCTTGCTCAGCCTTTTGGCGGTAGCGGGCGGTGATCATATCAATACTGCCCCCCCTCTCCCCGCGCTTGCGGGGAGAGGGGTCGGGGCTGAGGGGCTTTGATTGCAGCGCACCCTCATTTCATCGTCGGAATAACAAAGTCAGCGCTGCCCGCATCCACGGGCCAACGCGCTGTAACGGTTTTGACTTTGGTGAAGAAACGCACGCCCTCTGTGCCATGCTGGTTGGCGTCGCCGAAAGCTGAGCGCTTCCAGCCGCCAAAACTGTGATAGGCCAGCGGCACGGGGATAGGCACATTTATGCCCACCATGCCCACTTCAACGCGGCTCGCGAACTCACGCGCCAAGGCCCCGCTACTGGTATAAATCGACGTGCCATTGCCATATTGGTGGGCATTAGGCAGCGCGATGGCGGCTTCAAAATCGGTGGCACGCGCAATTTGAAGGACGGGTCCAAATATCTCGGTGTGATAGCTGGCCATGGCGGGCGTGACCCGGTCAATCAGTGAACCGCCAAGATAAAAGCCTTCCTCATAGCCCTGAAGCGAGATGCCGCGACCATCCACTACCAAGTCCGCCCCTTCCTCGACGGATTTTTCAATCCAGCCGATCACATTGGCGCGGTGCCCCGCACTGATCAGAGGGCCATAATCCATGTCGGGATCAAGGCTTGGCCCGACTTTGAGCGCTTCCACACGCGGCTTCAAGCGCGCTACCAAAGCGTCCCCAACCGCCTCAGTCACCGGAACGGCGACAGAAATGGCCATACAGCGCTCGCCCGCGCTGTCATAAGCGGCGCCGATCAGATCATTGGTTACTTGGTCTAGGTCAGCATCTGGCATAATCAAGGCATGGTTCTTGGCCCCGCCCATCGCCTGAACCCTTTTGCCATAGCTTGCGCCCTTGGCATAAATATATTCAGCGACCGCAGATGATCCCACAAAGCTGATGGCCTTAACGTCGGCATGCTCCAACAGCCCGTCCACCGCCTCTTTGTCGCCATTGACAACATTGTAGATGCCGTCAGGCAAACCCGCTTCTTTGAGAAGCTCCCCCAAACGCATCGGAACCGACGGGTCTTTTTCGGAAGGCTTGCAAATGAAGGCGTTGCCGCACGCAATCGCAACCCCAAACATCCACATCGGGATCATGGCTGGGAAGTTAAAGGGCGTAATGCCTGCAACCACGCCCAGGGGCTGACGCAGACTATACATATCGATGCGCGGGCCAGCACCCTCTGTAAACTCGCCCTTGAGCAAGTGGGGTATGCCACAGGCGAACTCAATCACTTCCATACCACGCTGAATATCGCCTTTAGCATCGGGCAATGTCTTGCCATGTTCGCTCGATAATAAGCGCGCCAGATCGTCCAGCTCTCGCTCCAAAAGCGCTTTGAAAGCAAACATAACCCGCGCCCGTTTCTGTGGATTGGTCGCACCCCATGAGACTTGTGCCGCTTTCGCGCATTGAACGGCTTGGGCGACTTCATGTGAATTGGCCAAGGCCACTTGGGCCTGAACCTTGCCACTTGAGGGATCATACACATCACCATAGCGCCCTGACTGACCTATGGTATGTTGACCGTCGATAAAATGGTTAATAGTGCGCATGAAGATCAACCTTTAAGTTTAGCCAACCAGCTTAAGCTACGACCTCTTGAAAGGAAACAAAGCATTGCGCAATACCGCTGTCGCCGCTGGACGTCGTGCTTTAAGTCCAATAGCGTAAGGTCTAATCTGGAAAGCCGATGATGTTCACTGCCTCCATCATTTCTGACGCCCGTTTTGATGATCGGGCCCCTAACGCTGTTCACCCACTTTTGCCTGAACTTAGCAGCGGTTTGCGCTGGCATGATATTGACAAGGAACAGCAATGGGTTCGTTTTTCTGCGGCCACCTCGAAATCCTTTGCGCGCTGAGATCGATGTATGGGTCCATCTAAACATATCGTGGATATTCTCATTGAGGAGCGGGCACCAAAGCTCTCGGCTTCACCGATTTGGCCATTGATTCGGTTCTGCCTGAATATCCTCCTTAACTATCGCCGCACCGTCGCCATGGCAGACAGGATCGCACCAATAGACGGCGTATCGGCGATGGGCGAGATATCAAACCTATTGCGCGTCAAAATAAAGACTCAAGGCTTCAAACATATACCAACGCAGGGCCCATGTATCATCATCGCTAATCACCCCACCGGTATTGCCGATGGGATTGCCGCTTGGGACGCCATAAAGCCCATCCGCCCGGATTTGATGTTCTATGCCAACGCCGATGCTCACAGGGTCTGTCCGGGCTTTAAGGATGTGCTGATCCCGGTGGAATGGGAAATCCACAAGCGCACACGCGAAAAGACCCGTGAAACCTTGCGTCAAACCAGCATCGCATTTGAAGCCGGGCGGGCGCTATTTATATTTCCGGCGGGCAAGCTTGCCCGGAAGAAAAACGGCATATTGATTGAGCCCGACTGGATGAGTTCGGCTGTCGCTTTGGCGCGCAAGAATAATGTGCCGATTATCCCGCTTTATGTTACAGGACCCAATAGTTTCTGGTTCCACCTATTTGATCGGCTATCAACCGAGCTACGCAATATCACCTTGTTCAAGGAGCTCTTGAACAAGAAAGACCAGACCTTCACCTTCATGGCTGGCCCTGCCATCCTGCCCCACATGTTGTCGGGTGATGCGCAGGTCGTTACCGACCGCCTTAAAGCCTTAGTCACGCGGGAAATGGCCGACAATTCAAAACGCATTGGCAAAAAAACCATTCTGGCCTAAGTTGTCGGCTTGGAGATCAAGCCATTGGCCGACGGATTTCAAAGCTCTCCCGACTTAAACGCAGCCTACGCTAAGCGGCGCAGCTTCAGCGTGGCTGAGCTTGATGCCATGTTTGACGCGCAGATCTTGTCACGAGAGGAAAAAATTGAACTGATTGATGGAGAGATTATTCAAGTGAATTCTCAGATGATGCGCCACGGCGTCGTCAAAATGCGCCTTTTGAAATCTCTCTTGGCCCAATTACCTCAAGAGTTTGATGTTTCAAATGAATTCACTGTCGAGCTTGATGAGTTCACGCTTGTCGATCCCGACGTCTTTGTCTCGCCAAATCTCAGCCCTGACCGTCGTTATGTTCAAAGCCACGAAGTGTTTCTCGCCATCGAAGTAGCCGACACTTCTTTGGGTTACGATCTTGGCATTAAAGCCACTTTGTATTCGCGCGCCAAAGTCCCTGAGCTTTGGGTCATTGATGTCAATGCTGGGGAGACGTGGGTCCACCGTGAGCCCAGCGACGGCGGCTATCAGTCAATTATGCGTGTGCCTTTTGAAATGGCTTTAGAACCCATGATTTGCCCCTTTGTAAAGGTCGTCGTTGGTCCCGTCTGACCCGGCTCGCCTATCGGCTTTCCCGCCGCGCTAAAAACGCCAGCCGCTCAAACAAGGCCACATCCTGCTCATTCTTCAAGAGCGCACCGTGCAAAGGCGGAATAAGTTTGGTGGGGTCTTTTTGCTTGATGGCATCGAGATCAATGTCGTCTGTGACAAGCAGCTTCAGCCAATCCAGCAATTCTGACGTCGACGGCTTCTTTTTGAGGCCTGGCACCTTGCGCATGTCGTAAAAGCTGTTGAGGGCCGTGGCGATGAGCCGTTTTTTGATGCCGGGGAAATGGACGTCGACAATGCTTTGCATCGTCTCATCGTCGGGAAACTTGATGTAATGGAAGAAGCAGCGACGCAGGAAAGCGTCGGGGAGTTCTTTCTCATTATTGGAGGTAATGATGACAATCGGGCGATCCTTGGCCTTGATCGTCTCACCGGTTTCATAGACGTGAAACTCCATCCGATC
>JBEINE010000007.1:0-31930 GCA_040378245.1 Hyphomonadaceae bacterium
CCGGCGATCCTGCTGTTTGGCGCTGGCCGTGAAAAGCGGATTTACGCCGTTCCGCCTTACACGAGAGTGCGCAGCTTGGATTTCGAAGATTATCCGTTTGAAACCCAAAAGTGGGAAGAAGTGTGCGCACTTTGCGGTGCCGATGATTCCTATCTTGATGAAGTCGTGCTCGACGATAAGGGCCAGCGGATGTTTGTGTGCTCTGACAGCCATCATTGCGCGCAACGCCGCGCCGATGGTCATGTTGGCCCGCTAGCTGGCCACGTGTTAGCCAATGGCGACACCAATGTTGAAGAGGAAGCGGTGGGATGAGTGCGGCACTTCAACTGAAAACAGAGCCAGAAGTCTTATTGCGCGTCAATCAACTGACCAAGCGTTATGGCCATGTCACCGGATGCACGGACGTATCCTTTGAGATGCGTCCTGGCGAAGTATTGGGCATTGTCGGGGAAAGTGGTTCGGGCAAAACAACTTTGCTGAATTGTATCTCGGGTAAGCTCGCACCGACATCAGGTTCAATCGCCTTTAACGCGCGCCGCCACGGCCTGACTGACATTTATGCATTGTCGGAGCCTGATCGTCGGCGCATGCAACGCGAGGACTGGGGTTTTGTGCATCAAAATCCGCGCGATGGCTTACGCATGCGGGTATCGGGGGGCGCCAATGTCGCTGAGCCTTTGATGAATCTGGGCCAGCGCCATTATGGCGATATGCGTCAAGCGACAATGGATTGGCTGTCACGCGTTGAGCTGGACCTTAAGCGCGTTGACGACAAGCCGCGCAATTTCTCTGGTGGCATGCAGCAGCGCATTCAGATTGCCCGCAATCTCATTCACAATCCCCGTTTGGTCTTTATGGATGAGCCAACAGGTGGGCTCGACGTGTCGGTTCAGGCGCGCTTGCTCGATTTGTTGCGCGAACTGGTGCGCAACCTGGGCTTGGCAGCGATCATCGTTACTCATGACATGGCTGTCGCCCGCTTGATGGCCGATCGCCTGATGGTGATGAAGGATGGCCGCGTTGTCGAAACCGGATTGGCCGATCAGGTTCTTGATGATCCCCAGCATCCCTATACTCAACTTCTGGTGTCAAGCGTCCTGCAAATCTAGCATCGCCACAAAAATCGGACTGATAATTATGACCAACGAGCCGTCTATTCGCGTTGAGAATCTGTCAAAGATGTTCACGCTTCACAACCAAGGCGCAACCCAAATCCCGGTGTTTGAGGCTCTCAAACTTGAAGTGATGCCAGGGGAATGTGTCGTGCTGGCGGGGGAGTCTGGGGTTGGTAAATCAACTCTGATGCGCACGGTCTATGGCAATTATCTTCCATCGGGTGGGGGGGTGTTCGTGCGTCACAATGGCGAGCTGGTGGACATTACAAGCGCTGATCCTCATGCCGTTTTGGAAATTCGTCGGCGCACTTTGGGCTATGTCAGTCAGTTTCTGCGCGTCATTCCGCGCATTTCGACCTTGGACCTCGTGACTGAGCCTTTGTTGGAAAATGGTGTCGAGCCTGAAGAAGCCCGCAGCCGCGCCGTGGCTCTGCTCAATGCTCTACGTCTGCCCGAGGCCCATTGGGATTTGCCACCAGCAACATTTTCGGGCGGTGAACAGCAGCGCGTTAATATCGCGCGCAGTTTCATCCGCGAATATCCGGTCTTGTTGTTGGATGAGCCAACGGCCTCGCTTGACGCTGAAAATCGGCGAATCGTTGTAGGCTTGATCAAAGCCGCTTTAGACAAAGGGGCCGCCATGATTGGGATTTTCCACGATCATGACGTCCGTGACGCGGTCGCTACCCGCCTGTTTAACGTCACCGAATTTAAGGCCGCAGCCTAAACACGGAGGTTCTCGATGAATCAGAGCATTTTTTCGCGCAAAGTTCTGACGCCGAGCGGCCTCATGAGCGGCACAATAGCGGTTAAGGACGGCATCATTACGGCCCTAGAACCCGCTTATTCAGCGGATTCTGGTGGGGTTGATTGCGGTGACGATATTGTCATTCCTGGCCTTGTCGATATTCACACCGACAATCTGGAAAAGCATTTTCAACCTCGGCCAGGCGCTTTATGGGATGCGACGGGTGCAGCGCTCGCCCACGACGGTCAATGTATCACGGCGGGCATCACCACAGTCTTCGATAGCCTTAGCCTTCATGGGCGCAAGGATGGTCTGGACCGGAAAGAAGCCTTGGGTCCGATGATTGCGGCTATGGATGCGGCGGGCCAAGAAGGTCTTCTGCGGGCCGAGCATTTCCTGCATTTACGCTGCGAAGTCACCAATCCTGAGCTCTTGACTTTGGTTGAGCCACATTTGGACAATCCTCGCCTCAAGCTCTTATCAGTGATGGACCACACCCCCGGCCAACGTCAAACCGCAAACCTTGACCGCTTTAAGGAGCGAATGTTGAAGGCCGGCGCATCCGAAGATGAGCTCGACACGGTTATGTCCGCCCGCACCGCTTGGCGCGATCAGGACGCCGCCCCCAAGAACCGCGAAACCATCGTAGCCTTGGCACGCGAATATGGCATTGCTATCATGAGCCATGATGATGACACCGTCGAGCAGGTCGAAGAAAGCCATGATGATGGCTGCATCGCCGCTGAGTTCCCTGTCAGCCTAGCAGCCGCGAAAAAAGCCCATGAGTTTGGCATGCTCAATGTCATGGGCGGACCCAATTTTGTGCGCGGTGCCTCCCATTCTGGTAATCTCAGTGCGCGCGACTGTGCGCGCGAAGGCCTGTTGGACATTTTGTCGTCGGACTATGTGCCCCTCTCGATGCTGCGCGCGGCCTTCATGCTCACCGAAGCGCCGTTTAATTGGCCTTTGGAGCAGGCGATTGCCACAGTCGCCGTCAACCCCGCCCGGATCGGCGGCCTTATCGACCGCGGCGAGATTGCCATTGGTCAGCGCGCTGATCTGGTTCGTGTTCATATGTCTAAAGCGGGTTGGCCTGTGCCCCGAAGCGTTTGGCGGCAGGGCGTGAGGGTCGCGTGACAGCCCGCTACGCGATCTATTACGCGCCAAGATCGAACGATCCATTGTCAGTGGCCGCCAGCCAATGGCTGGGCCGCGACGCGTTTTCTGGCGCGAACTTAGAGCGCGCGCCTGTTGAGGCGCTCAGTGGCTTGGATCTTGATGCTTTGACGGCCAGCCCACGTCTTTATGGGCTGCACGCCACCCTCAAAGCCCCGTTTGAGCTGCATCAGGATCAAACCGAGGCCGCCTTAGTGGCTGCGGTAAAGGATTTTTGCGCCACTTATCGGCCTTTTTCGGCTGATATCGCGCCCATGGCGCTATCAGCCTTTATCGCCTTTCGCATCACGAGTTCACCCACTGACATGCAGGCCCTGCACGAGGCCTGCGTGCGCGCGTTTGAACCCTTTCGTGCGCCACTAAGCGACGCTGACCTCGCCCGCCGCCGCAAAGCTGCGCTCACCCCCCTGCAAGATGAGCGTTTGGTGGCCTTTGGCTATCCCTATATTTTTGAAGATTTTCGCTTTCACATGACATTGACGGGCGCAGTGCCCGACGAGGCCTTGCGCAATCGCATTGTGGCCGCTCTACGCGATCATTTCAGCGCTTCATCAGGGCCACACACATTCTGGGGCCTCAGCCTTTTCAAGCAGGAAGCCCGTGATCAGGCTTTCAAGATTATCCAGCAATCGGCCTTTCGAGCCTAAAAGCCATGCGGATCTCGGTTGTGGGGACATCAGGCGCAGGCAAGACGACCTTTGGTGCCAAGCTCGAAAAGGCCAGCGGCATTCCCGCCATAGAACTCGACATGATCAATTGGCGACCCGGTTGGTTTGACCGTTCGGGTCAGGATAAAGAGGGCTTTGTCGCCGATGTGGAGGCCGCGGTGGCCGGTGATCGCTGGGCCATTGTCGGTAATTATGGTGCGGCCCGCCCTCTTGTGCTTAAGCGCGCCACGCACGTGGTCTGGCTTGATCTGCCAAGACCCTTAGTGATGCGGCAGGTCATTGGGCGCTCCTTCGTGCGGGCATTTGGTGGCGGCGAGGTGTTTCCGGGCTGCCGGGAAGATGTTTGGCGCTGGTTCCGCAAGGATCACCCCATCCGCGTTTCATGGGACAATCACGCCCGTAAGCGCTCTGAATATGGCGCTCGATTTGCCGACCCGGCAAACAGCCATCTGACGGTTTTTCGCTGTCAAACCCGTGAAGATGCTGACGCAGCCCTCGCCCAATTGGTGACGCTGGCCAAACAAGCACCTTAAGCACAAGACGTATTGGCATTATTTTCACGCCAAGATTGTTTTTTGACTGGTGAGCTGTAGCGAATCGCCTAATTGATTGTTAGGGAAACGGTCAATTTTTCGTCACATTTCAGGATAGCTTTTATGGCTCGCTACACACTTTACCGGGCCTGTCTCGCTGGGTCATTGCTCACCCTGGCCCCGTGTTTCAGTTCAGCAGCGCCCGGTGAAGAGCCAAAGGCTGCGTCCAAGCCTAGCCGTGAAAAACCAGACTGGCTTACGACCCGCGGGGAAACGCGGATCCGCTATGAGACCTTGGACGGCCAATTTCGCGCGGGCGGATCGGGTGGTGATCAGGTTTTGGCGGTCCGGACCCTGTTTCTGGCCGAAGCCAATCTTTATGGCTTCAACCTCCCGGATGTGACTTTGGGCGTTGAGGTGCAAGATTCTCGTTATGAACTTGATGATTCCGGCACCCCGCTCTCCAACAACAGCGTCAATGCTTTTGATGCGCTGCAAGCCTATGTCCGATTTGATGTGGACGGCCTGCTTGGGCAAAAGGACGTCAGCCTGACACTGGGCCGCCAAACGCTCGACATCGGCAGCCGCCGTGTGCTTGAGCGGGTTGAAATGAGTAATGTGATCTATTCCTACACTGGGGCGTATCTGCGCAGCGTCTCAGAGCAAGGCAGCGAACTCCATCTGCTCTATGTCTCCCCCGTCGGTCGCCTACCAACGAATGTTGCTGAATTGGCTGACAATGATCTTGTTGCCGACAAAGAAGAATGGGGACGCACCTTCTGGGGCGTGCATTATCGCCAGCCCAAAGCGTTGGAGGCCATCGTGCCAGATACGTGGGTGGAGGGCTTTCTCTACCGTCTGAAGGAACGCGATACCTCAGACTTGCAGACCCCCAATCGCGATTATTGGCAACCTGGCGCCCGTATCTATCGCGCTGCCAAGAAGGGGCGCTCAGATTTTGAAGTCGAAGGCTCTTGGCGGACAGGCTCAAGGCGGGCGACAACCTCAATCAGTGACATAACCGACTTGGATGTCGATGCCTGGACGGTCCACGCGCACCTAGGTTGGACGTTTGATACCGATTGGAAGTGGCGCGTTGCAGTGGATTACGATTTCGCCAGCGGCGACAAAAACCCCACTGACGGACGCTTTGGCCGTTATGAGCGTTTGTTTGAGCGCAGGCGCACTGATCTTGGTCACACCGGCATTTATGGTGCACTGACCCCTACCAATATCGATGCGCCAGGCGCGCGGATTGAATTTGAACCCACCAAACGCATGGATTTGCGATTAGCCTATAAAGCAGCCTATCTGGCCAGCGCGACAGACATTTGGACCGATGCGCGTGTGCAAGATCCAACCGGTCAATCAGGGCGCTTCATCGGGCATGCGTGGGATAGCCGCATGCGCTATTGGCTGGTGCCGGGCTCATTACGCGGTGAAATCGGCGCAGCCGCCCTCTTACCCGGTCGCTTCGCCAAAACCGCCCCCAATTCCCCCAAACCCGACCAGACCTTGTATGGATACGCGCAGATTTTGTTGAGTTATTAGGATAGATGGGGGTGTAGCTGAGTGGAGCGCGCTTCATGAAAGACGCACAAAGGAGCGCGCAGCACTCGCTGCGCATCTTTACTATAAGCGATTGTATTAATAACAAAATTGCGCAGCTCGTGCTGCGCGCTCCGATGCTACACATAGCAATTGACCTTCGTCTTTTCATCGGGCCGTTGGTGCAAGGGGTCTGGGACGCGCGATGCAATCGCGCTCTTACCCCCCCCTACCGCGCAAACTTCTGAAACTTAATCCGGCTCGGGATGATCTCAGTAATGCCCAGACGGCGTTTCTTGTCTTCTTCGTAGGCTTGGAAATTGCCTTCAAACCATTCGACGTGGCTATCGCCTTCATAAGCCAGAATATGTGTAGCGAGGCGATCTAGGAACCAGCGATCGTGGCTGATGACCACCGCGCAGCCCGGCCAGACTTCTAGCGCGTTTTCAAGCGCTGACAGGGTTTCGACGTCAAGGTCATTGGTGGGTTCGTCCAGCATCAAGACATTGGCACCACTGCGCAGGGTTTTGGCTAGATGAACGCGGTTGCGCTCCCCGCCAGACAATAGGCCGACTTTCTTCTGCTGATCGCCGCCTTTGAAATTAAACGTACCTACATAAGCGCGCGAGGGGACTTCGCGGCCCCCGACATCGATGATGTCAAGGCCGCCAGAAACTTCTTGCCACACGGTTTTATTGTCATCGAGCGCATCGCGGGTTTGATCGACAAAGCCCAGTTTCACGCTGTCGCCAATCTTGATGCTGCCGCTATCGGGCTCCATCTGGCCTGCGATCATCTTGAACAAAGTGGATTTGCCCGCGCCATTGGGGCCAATCACGCCGACAATGCCGTTTTGCGGCAATTTGAACGTAAGGTCTTTGATCAACATGCGGTCGCCAAAGCCTTTGGAGAGGTTCTCAAACGCAATGACATTGGTGCCAAGGCGAGGACCCGGCGGGATTTGGATGGTGGCAAATGTCTGGCGTTCGCGGTCCGCCGCATCCGCCATTTCTTCATAGCGGGCCAAACGGGCTTTGGATTTGGCTTGACGGGCTTTCGGGCTCTGACGGACCCAATCGAGTTCCTTGGCCATCATCTTGGACTTGGCATCGCTCTCGCGCTCTTCTTGGGCGGTACGTTTAGCCTTTTGCTCAAGCCAACTTGAGTAATTGCCCTCATAGGGAATGCCCTTGCCGCGGTCGAGTTCGAGGGTCCATTTGGTGACTTGATCGAGGAAGTAGCGATCGTGCGTGACAAGAATGACGCAGCCCTGAAACTCTTCAAGGTGATGCTGCAACCAAGCGACTGATTCAGCATCCAAATGGTTGGTCGGTTCGTCCAACATCATCATGTCGGGTTTTGACAGAAGCAGGCGGCACAGCGCCACGCGGCGCTTTTCCCCGCCCGATAGCTTAACGACGCTGGCGTCATTGTCTGGGCAGCGCAGCGCCCCCATGGCCATTTCGATTTTGGCATCAATGTCCCAAGCGTCGGCGGCGTCAATCTGCTCTTGGAGAGATGTCATCTCTGCCATCAGCTCATCGCTATAATCCTCAGCCATGGCCATGGAGACTTCGCCGAAGCGGTCAAACAGGATTTTTTCTGGGCACTCAGAAATGACATTTTCCCAGACTGTTTTGCTCTCATCCAATTCCGGCTCTTGCGCCAGATAGCCCATTTTGGTGCCTTGGGCGGCGCGCGCTTCGCCGGTGAAATCCTTGTCAATGCCAGCCATGATCTTCAAAAGACTGGACTTACCCGACCCGTTGACGCCGACAACCCCAATCTTCGCGTCGGGATAAAACGACAACCAGATGTTCTCAAACACTTTCTTGCCGCCGGGATAGGCTTTGGTCAGGCCTTGCATTTGGAAAATATGTTGAGCAGCCACTGCGGGGTCTTCTTTCTCTAGTGTCTTGGAAGGTGTTGGATGTTTGCGCGGCTTTTAGCGGTTTGCGCGCGATGGGGGAAGGCATCGGGGCGGGAGATTGCAGGATTGCGGCTTTTGCGGTGTTGCAATAGTCTAAGGACTAATTGGAGAGAAGGACTCGCGTGTTACCGTCGATATTCCAGAAGATGATCTGATACGACTTGATACGCTTGCTGCCGCCAGACGCATGTCGCGAGCGGCCCTTATCCGCGAAGCCGTTGGCCTATACTTGACGCGACAAACGAGCGATCCGTTAGAAGCAGGGTTTGGTCTTTGGAAAGATCGGAATGAGGATGGCTTGGCTTATCGAAAAAGAATGCGGGAGGAGCGGTGATAGTGTTAACTGATACCCCATCGATTTACGAAAATTGCCGCGAGATAGCCCAAACAGATGCGACAACGTGGATTGGTAAGCTTTTCAGAACGAACTTTTGACCGAGCTATTGAAATTTGCGCCGCATAAAAGCTTTTACATCTTGGGGTGTAAGTTTAAACCATTCGCCGTTCAGCCGCTTATCCTTAAACCGATTATGCCAATATGTCTCAATGCCGAGTGGGTCATCAGTTTTGATGTCATGCACTTTGCTCACTTTCTCAGGCATCGCAACTCGGACCTCTTTGATGCGCCTTTCGATGTCATCGCTACGCCCTATTTTGTAATTATCCCCAGACTTCAGCAAATAGACACTTCCGTCCTTGTTTTTGATCGCTTCAGGCACTGGTTTGCGTGGTGGTATAAAGGCAGGGATCATCCTTGCAACATCTTCAAATTCTGGTTTACCTCGGACAAATTCCATCAACGCAGCGTACACGCCAGACCGATCTCCAAAGGTTCGTTGGACTACAACAGGCGATGGAATGGATGCATCACGGCTGCGAAGTAGTGACATTTCATCGCGTGTTGGGAACTTTCCATAGTGGCGAGATGCCGTCTTGGACGCGCTTTGGTGCAGGCTGTGCCTGTCACAAAGCGCGAAACGATTGTGATTACGTCTGCTTGAGGCCATCAAGGGACGCTTCGCTTAAGGCCCTTGACGGCCTCAAACAGACGGCCTTCGCCCTAAGCGAGAGGGCGCAAGTTCAAGCGGGTCAAGGCCCTCAAGCGAAGCGTGCCTTGAGGCGCTTGAGCTTGCATCTCACAATTTAGATCAGCTTTTGCGTGAGCAGAATGATCACCAAAAGCGATCCACGACGTTCTTTCTTTAACGGTGGACTCGTCCCTCAAATCCCCAAATGATAAACCAAAAACCCGCTCTTGTGCGCGACTTTGTCATAGAGCCGCATGGCGGTTTCGTTGGTTTCATGGGTTTGCCAATAGACTCTGACGCAGCCACGCGACCGTGCAGCGTCGGCTACGGCCTCAATCAGTGCCCGACCCGTACCAAGGTTTCGTCCGGGCTCGCTGACATACAAGTCTTGTAGATAGCAGCTATTGCCAATGGCCCAGTTGGTGCGGTGATCGATCCAATTGACCATACCTACAGCTTGTCCCTGATCATCACGTGCCAGGAAGCCGCCCATGGGTTCGGCGGGGTCGGTCAAGCGGGCGAAGGCGGTATGGGTGACCTCATCAGGCAGCTCTGTCTTGTAGAAGACCAGATAGGCCTGCCACAGAGGGTTCCATGCATCGAAGTCTTGGTCACTAAGGGTATGGAGTGTAATCATTTTTTGAAGTGCCCCGCAGTTTCGCGCCTGCGCCTATAAGCCAGCCGATTGTAGCAGACAAGGTTGAAAATGAACCGAGAAAAAACCCAGAAGCTTTATGTTTGCAACGACACTTGCCTGTCTGGTGCGGTGGCGGGCGACGCGCGTGGCTCGACGTCGCTATGAAAGCGCTGTTTGACACCAATATCATTATCGATGCCCTCAATGGGCATAACCAAGCCGACAGAGAAATCGCCGCTTGCGCCGAGCCCGCTATCTCCGTGATCACCTATCTAGAAGTCATGGCGGGCACGTTTCCCCATGATGACGAGGCGGCGCGGGCGTTGTTATTGCGGTTCAAAATTGTCGACGCCGATGTCGATATTGCTGATTATGCAGTCCTCTTGCGCCAAGAGCGGGGCCTCAGCTTAACTGACGCCATCATTGTCGCGACCGCGCAAGCGAGCGGCCGCATACTGATCACACGCGACGCAAAATTGGAAAATGAGTTTGATGACCCCCCGGTGCGTGTGCCTTATCGGGTGTAGCGCTCAGCGCGCCACCATGTGATCGCGAATCCAAGTTGCCAATTGGTCTTCGGTCAGGTCGCCTGCGGCGAGGGCGAGGAAGGTGGTAATCGAGTCAAGTTTATCTGCAACCAACGAATAGCCGTTTCTAGCCAGAAACAGCGTCATGGCTTGAAACGCAACGCGTTGGTTGCCGTCAATAAAGGCATGGTTCTTGGCAAGACCAAAAGCATAGGATGCGGCCAGCAAAGGAATGTCGCTAATACCCGTGTATGCAAATAAGTTCTTGGGCCGCGCGAGCGCTGATTCAAACAAATTATCATCACGGATGCCGGGTGGTCCGCCAAATTGCTGCAAGCTGCGTCCATGAAGGGCTTCAAGCGCCGCACGCTCAATCCAAACTGGCTCAGTCATTGGGCGAGCGCTTTTAACACGTCTCGGTGCTCCCGCATTAACTCAAGCCCGAGCGCAACTTGGCGTTCCACTTCGTCGTCATAGAGTTTGAACTTCAGTTCGCCCGGTGTCTCGGATATTGTCAGCTCATCGCCCAAGCCAATATGCATGCGTGCCAGCACATCCTTAGGCAAAATCACGCCAAGGGAGTTGCCAATCTTTTGAACTTTCGCTTTCATGTCGCTCTCCTGTGTTTGTTGCTTAAGGAGCGCGCAGCACGGGCTGCGCCCTTGCGTCCAGTTAAGATGCGCAGCTCGTGCTGCGCGCTCCTTTTCCTGTCTCTGTTAGAACATATGTAAGTACACATATCGTGCTTTGTTGCCAAGGGATAGGCCACTGGAAGAAATTTGCCTGCACGCGAGGCAAAATTGGAAACGCATTTAACGTCGCTGCGGCGCCTGCGCCTTCCACTTTACGGAATGAGGCGGGGCGGGGGCGCGCCATGCGACAACCCCACGCTCCTAACCCTTGCCTTTAGGTACCGTATCGGCGGAGGTTGAGCCTTTTGAGAAGAGGCTTGTTGCGACAGGGGCTTTGGCTTTATCCGCTTTGGGTTTGCGGGCTTCTTTATTGGATTTTTTCTGTCCTTTGGCCATCTGGGTCTCCTAACAGCGTTTGCGGGAACACCTCTAGATGGCCCGATTGTCGAAAAGGCAGGCGGCAATGTATTTATGGCCAAAGCACAACTGCCTTGGCCATAAATGGAGTGCTGAAAACTTTAGATCAAAGAGACCACTGTACCCGAGGGCACCTTGGCCGGTTTGATTTAGTCGCGGTTGGTCAGATTTTCGGCTGACATTTTGCCGCTTTTGCGGTCGGCGACCAGCTCATAGCTGACCTTTTGACCGTCGCGCAGATCGCTCATGCCGGAGCGCTCAACAGCGCTAATGTGCACGAACGCATCAGGGCCGCCATCATCAGGAGCGATGAAACCAAAGCCTTTTTGGCCGTTAAACCATTTTACCGTACCGGTTGTCATAGAGAAGTTCCGTTCATAGAAGGTACAACCCACAAATGTGGGTGTTTGGGCGTCGCAATTTCAGGAGATATTTTTGAGCGCATCGCAGGCTATCCTAGCGACCAGACAAGCATATAGCCGTCAATAGACGAGACTCCTATGCGCGCAAAGCATCGCCATTGCAAGCCTAACCCGCAGGTTGCTTACTTTTTGAGCGCCCGATAACGCCATCTGATCGGTACTATCTTGGGCCGATCTCAATCCTCATTGTGAGCATAACCCCTTTTCAATGGGCTTTGCCTAGCTTAATCGATCAGTATGCGACATACGCCCCGTGCCCCTCGAGGTTTGAAAGTTGGCCTCTTGGGTGGTTCTTTTGATCCCGCCCATGCTGGACATGCCCATGTGGCTGAGACCGCTTTGCGCCGTTTGGGGCTCGATTGCGTGTGGTGGCTGGTTTCACCTCAAAATCCGCTAAAGCCGGCGTCAAGCCCGATATTGGCACGCTTGGCGTCAGCACGCAGTGTGGCTAGCGGCTCGAACATGATTGTAACCGACATTGAGGCCCAGTTGGGAACCTTCTTTACCATTGATACGTTGAAGGCGCTCAAGCGGCGATATCCAGGTGCTCATTTTGTTTGGCTTATGGGGGGTGACAATTTGGCGGGTTTTGAGAATTGGCGCGGCTGGCAAGAAATTGCCCGAAGTGTGCCGATTTGCATTGTCTCGCGTCCCAATGCTGGACCACGCGAACGTTTGGGGCGCTTGGCCAAGCAATTTCCCAACGCGCGTCTGCCTGCCTATGCGGCTGTGCTGACCCCTTTTGCTAAACCGCCAATTTGGGTTTATCTGACTGCGCGGTGGAATGGTCTTTCTTCGACGGCCCTGCGTGCACGGGGTTCTGGATTGATAACCGTGTG
Source organism: Hyphomonadaceae bacterium (assembly GCA_040378245.1). GTDB lineage: Bacteria > Pseudomonadota > Alphaproteobacteria > Caulobacterales > Aquidulcibacteraceae > Aquidulcibacter. The sequence goes on from JBEINE010000007.1 coordinate 12,221, forward strand.
AATTTATTGACTCTATTATAGAAACTTTGAATGATTTTAAGTCTAGACCTAAAAACCACAAGACGGCTACGCCAGATTTTGAGGTCGTTATGCGAGACAAGCTGAGCCTCGATGTGCTTATCTCGTCTCGCGCGCCTCATGTGGACCGCGGTGAGTTGGAGTGCTTCAATTCGGCCTTACCGGCCTTGTCGGCTCGGATGGGGCCTGCGGCGCGTGTTATTGAATGTGGCCCGTTTGCCGGCCATTGGTTGCATCATATCTTGGCTGTCATGGAGCGACCCAAAGCGGGTGTGACCATGACAGGTCGTGAAGCGTTTCAAGCTGGCGGTCATGGCTACGATATCGACGGGGCTGCTCAGATCACCCATCACGCTCATACTGCACTGACGCCACATTGGCCCTTGGAACCCATGGCTCCGGGCAAAACACTGGTGACATTCAGTGGTGGCGCTTTTGGTCTTCTTGGGGAAACTGAAGCGACCGCTTTCCTAGGGCACGCCAGTCATGCCCTGAGACCCGGCGATTTTGTAGCCCTGACGTTGGAGCAGGCGCGCGATGCAGGCCTTATGGAAGCGCTTTATCATGATTATTGTCGCCACCTGACGCGTGCGATTGTGGCGCGGACTGGCAGAGGCGAAGGATTTGAAGCCCGCAGTTTTTTTGATGCAGGGTCCAAAAGTCTAAAGTTTGGGGTGCTGGCAACACAATCCACGCATGTCATGTCGCGCGGCCAGCTTACGCCGATTGAGGCGGGGGCGTGGACGCCGATGGGTGCTGTGCGCTTTTTTGATCCGGCATCTTGGGGCAATCTGCATCAAGACTTTAGCGTAACGAGCCATTATTCTTCTTCGGATCAGTCAATTGCCTTGGTGCTCTTGCACAAAGTCTAGGCTCAGTTTAACGTTCCACTTATGTTCTATGGCTAGGGTCTGTCCCGTCTTTTTTGAATCAAAAAGCGGGCTAATCAGACCCTAAATTAGATATCTAGACGCGCAACCTGGTTCTATAAGAACCAGACGCGCTCTAGATCGGGTCAATCGGCGATCAAAGAGGGGCGTGACGCATAGACCATGATGCAGGAGACATTAGTCCTAGGGATTGATCCGGGCCTTGGGCGCACCGGATGGGGCCTCATCCTATGCTCAGGATCGCGGCTGTCCTGGGTTGCCCATGGGGTCATAGCGCCGCCGCCGCATGCGCTCTTGGCTGATCGCTTAGGCTTTTTGGGGCTAGAATTGACACAGATATTACAACGTTACCGCCCAAGCGAAGCGGCTGTCGAAGAGGTTTTTCTGGCCAAGAATGCCCAATCGGCCTTGCTACTGGGTCATGCGCGCGGGGCGACATTGGCGACTTTATCGCAGGGGGGAGTCTCTGTCTGCGAATATGCCACACGGCGCATCAAGAAGGCATTGGTGGGCACTGGCACGGCTGAAAAAGACCAAGTCGCATTCATGGTTCGCCGTCTATTGCCGCAATCTGGTAGTGTCACCGCTGATGCCGCTGACGCTTTAGCCGCTGCGATTTGTCATGCCGCGGAGCGCCGCGCGCCCGCATGTCACGGGAAAGCCCAAGCATGATTGGGTCACTCAAAGGTGTTGTTACCGCCACTGGCGAGGACCGGGCTCTGATTGAGGTGCAAGGCGTTGGTTATCTGGTGTTTGCCGGTGCCAAAACTTTGGCCCGTATGGGAAATCAGGCGGTGGTGCATGTGTTCATCGAAACTCAGTTGCGCGATGACTCGCTCAAGCTGTTTGGCTTTTTGTCGGATGGGGAACGGGCGTGGTTTGCGCGTTTGCAGGAGATATCCGGGGTTGGGGCCAAGGTGGCTTTGGCTATATTGGATGTTTTAAGTCCTGCGCAATTGATGGAGGCGGCCGCACTTGAAGACAAAGTCTCCATAGCGCGCGCCAATGGTGTAGGGCCCAAGCTCGCAGCGCGCATTGCCATTGAACTCAAGGGTCGCCCGCCGCCGCAATCCCTGATCGGGGCGGCGGGCACGATCGGATCGAGTCATGGCGGCGATCCGGTTGAAGGCATGCCAGAGGAGACCTCTTCGGCCCTTATCCCGAGCCCAGAGTTGATGGCCCAGCGCGCCAATGCCATATCGGCACTCATGAATTTAGGCATTTCCCAGCCCGACGCTCTACGCGCGGTGACACTCGCTGGACGGGCATTGGATCGCGATGCGGGAGTGAGCGCGCTGGTGAAGGCCGCATTGAAGGAAATGAGCCGATGAGCGCCTCCTCCAATGATCCTCTAAGTGGCGAGCGTTTGACAACGCCAGAGCGACGTCCGGGAGAGACTAGCGACCGCGCGCTGCGCCCCTCGGGTTTTGACGAGTTTGTGGGCCAGACAGAATTAAAATCAAATCTCGAAATATTTGTAAAAGCCGCCAAAAACCGTGCCGATGCTATGGATCATTTGTTGCTATTTGGTCCCCCAGGCCTTGGCAAAACCACTTTGGCGCAGATCATCGCGCGCGAATTGGGCGTCAATATCAGAGTAACCTCGGGCCCAGTTATCGCCAAAGCGGGCGATCTGGCGGCTTTGCTGACCAATCTTGAGCCGCGCGACGTGCTGTTTATTGACGAAATCCACCGTCTCCCTGCCGTGGTTGAGGAAATACTCTATCCAGCGATGGAAGATTATGCGCTCGATCTGCTTATCGGCGAAGGGCCGTCGGCGCGCTCTATCCGCATTGATTTATCGCCCTTCACTTTGGTAGGGGCCACGACCCGCGCGGGCCTGTTATCGACGCCTTTACGCGATCGGTTCGGCATTGTGTCACGGCTGGACTTTTATAGCGTTGGTGATCTGGAAGTGATTTTGCGGCGCGCCGCTATAAAGCTTGGTGCATCTTTGACACCCGATGGCGCCACTGAAATTGCTCGTCGCGCGCGGGGAACGCCCCGGATTGCTGTTCGATTGCTGCGACGGGTTCGCGATTTTGCCGACGCGCTTGGCACAGATTTAGACGCAGGTGCAGCCACCAATGCTCTGGCTAGACTCGATATTGACCCCGATGGTTTGGACATGCTGGACAGGCGCTATCTTCGCGCTTTGGTTGAAACCTATGGCGGCGGGCCAGTTGGTGTGGAGACGCTGGCTGCGGCGGTGTCTGAAGCCAGAGACGGCGTTGAAGACGTGATTGAGCCCTATTTGATGCAACAAGGCTTTATTATGCGAACGCCGCGCGGACGGGTGGCAGCGGCCCGCGCCTATCAATTGTTTGGTCTGCCCGAACCCAAGGCACCCCCGCAGAGTGGATTGTTTGACGTATGAGTTCGAGTTGAGATTAAGTACCGAAATGACCGCCGTCAGCGCGCCTTTGCCCCTAAGTCCGCCATTTTGGTGAGCCATTTCTCGCGTTGCTTAGCGCTGCGCTCAACGCCACCAAGCAATGTTTCGCGAATAGGCCCAACCCCGGCGATCCCCAATATGGCGCTTTCGAAGCCCCGCACGCCGTGAGCCCCAAGAAGGACTTCATAAGCGACGGCGGGCATGCCCATCGTCACAACCAATCGCGCACTGCGCCCCTTTAGATTGCCAACCGGCCAGCCCTTTGCGGCATTATTCAACAAAAAAGCCCCGCACGCCATTTGCTCAAAAAAGGCTTTCACAAGTGCTGGCATGGTTCCAAGCCACAATGGGTAAATGATCATCAGATGCTCGGCATCGCGAATGGTCGTTTCGGCGTGGATGATGACATCGGAGGGCGGCTCCGACATCAAAGCCGGATCGCGCAGTATGTCAAAACTGAGCCCTGCAATATCAATGATTTCAACATGATGGCCGGCCCCGACAGCGCCCTCTTTATAAGCTTGCGCCAAAGCGTGGCAGAAGTGCTGGCCGCCGAAATGGGGGTGGCCTTGGATGATGCAGATGTCACTCATGTCGGACCTGTCTCTCAAAAAGGGAACGCGACGTGAAGCCTTAAGCCCAAACAAATCATAGCGATTTGATGCGCATCAATTGGGTCTAACCCCTGTGGCACTAGTCAGATATGATGCGTCATTTCATCGATACCCAAGACTTTACCAAAGCTGAGCTGACGACGCTCTTGACCTTAACGGCTTTGTTGAAGGCCGCCGATAAACAGCGCGCGATGCCGCGCATTCTTGAAGGCGCATCGCTTGGTATGATCTTCGAGGAACCCTCAACGCGGACACGTATTTCGTTTGAAGTCGCGATGACCAAGCTTGGTGGTCATGCGCTTTATCTCAAGCCCGGTGAGATTCATCTCGGCGTGCGTGAGAGTATTAAGGACACCAGTCGGGTTATCAGTCGTATGGTTGATGCGATGGAAGCGCGAACCCTCAAACACCAATCCGTCTTGGAGTTGGCTCGTTATGCGACGGTGCCGGTTATTAACGGCCTGACGGACTTTAATCATCCGACCCAAGTCGTGTGCGATGTGTTCACGATGCTGGAGAACCTGCCACCTGGCAAAGCGCTACAGGATGTGCGCGTCACTTTCATCGGGGATGCGACAAACGTTTGTGCATCGCTTTTGATGATTTGCACCAAAATGGGCATGCATTTCACCCATTGTGCGCCGAGCCTCTACCAAGTGCCCCAAGCCTGGCGCGATATCGCCCATCTCAATAATCTGGTGTCGAACGGTTCTTTGACCATTAGCGAAGACCCGGAAGTTTGTGTCGCAGATGCGGACTTCATTTATACAGATTTGTGGTGGTGGGTGGGCCAGGAGAGCGAGATCCCAGAGCGAACCGCGGCATTTATGCCCCGCTATCAGGTCAATGAGACTTTGATGTCATTGGCGCCGGCCCATGCCAAATTCATGCACTGCCTGCCGGCCTCTCGCGGTGTCGAGATCACTGACGGTGTGATGGATGGAACCCAGTCCATCATTTACAATCAGGCCGAAAATCGGCTGCACGCTGAAAAAGCCATATTGGTGGCGTTCATCCATCCACACCTCAAACGTCCCAGCCAAGCGCTGAAGGATCAGCAAAGCCAGAAAATCGCTCGCTATTTGGCTGAAACCGCACTGCCGGGTGCCGGAGGTGGGCCATGACCGAAACGACAGCGCCGCCGCCCGCGTTTAAGCGCGTATTGGGCCTGTTTGATATCACCTTGTTCACAGTCTGCGCGATTTTAGTTGTTGACACCTTAGCAGCCTCTGCGGTCATTGGTCCGTCGTCACTGACGTGGTGGTTCATAACGCTGGTTTTGTTTTTCATTCCCTACGGCTTGATTACCGCTGAGCTTGGTGCCGCCTATCCCAGTGAGGGCGGTATTCAAAACTGGATACGTCGTGCATTTGGTGATCGATGGGCGGCGCGCTCGACTTGGTATTATTGGGTCAATGTAGCGCTGTGGATGCCGTCTGGATTCATTTTGATGGCTGGGATGGCCGCGCAACTCTTTGCGCCACAATTAGGTCTATGGCCTAAGATTGCTATCGCCATTGCGGCAACTTGGGTGACCGTTTGGATTGGGGTGACGAACCTGTCTGCGGCAAAATGGATCCCCAATATCGGGGCCTTTATCAAAGTTGTCATTATGCTGTTGATCGGTGGAGCCGGGGTTTTTGCCCTCGTCACACGGGGCCCAGCCAATGTTTTGTCACTCTCGACGCTCACGCCACATTGGGGCGCCAGCCTCGCTTTCCTACCCGTCATCGTCTATAATTTCATGGGCTTTGAGCTTATGAGTGGCGCGGGCGACGAGATTAAGGATCCTGCCAAGGATATTCCAGTGGCGGTAATTGTTGCCGGCCTACTGATATCAGTCTTTTATGTATTCGCGACGTTTGGCATATTGGTCGCTCTGCCCGTCGGCGAGATCGGTCTGATTGATGGCTTGCTCGATACGGTCAAGGCATTATTGGTCGGCATTCCCGGTGCTGAAACCATCACAATATTAGTGGGTATGGGTGCGATTTTCTCGATCATCGCAAATCTTGTAACCTGGTCCATGGGTGCTAACCGCTCGGCCCAAGCCGCTGCAACCGACGGCGAATTGCCAGCCGTCTTTGCCAAGATGCGTTTGTCAAACCAGACGCCGATTGGGGCTTATGTGTTGACAGGCATAGTCTCCACGTTGGTGATTGTCGCTTATGGATTCATAGCCGGATCGGCGGAAGACTTGTTCTGGTCGCTGTTTGCTTTTAGCTCAATCATTTTTTTGATCCCTTACTTGGTGTTGTTTCCGGCCTTTGTCCGCTTGCGGATCGTCGACAAAACCACTGTGCGTCCTTATTCACTGCCCGGGGGCATGCTCGGCGCTTATGCCATGGCCGGTATATGCTGCCTCTTTATCCTACAGGCGATTGTCTTTTTCGTTTGGGTGCCAGGTGTGCCGATCGACTGGTCCAAAACCGGACCCATACTCATCGGTGTGGCCCTGACCATTATGATCGGCGAAGCCGTTATCGCCTCAGCGCGTCCAAATCCCACAAGCCTCTCTCACGAGAATTAAGGTCGACCTTATGACCCGCACGCTGTCCACGACCCCCGAGGCTGACGGTTATAGAATGCCAGCCGAATGGGCCCCTCATGCAGGAACCTGGATGTTATGGCCCGAACGCCCCGATAATTGGCGGCAAAAAGCACAACCGGCTCAAGTCGCTTTCGCCCAGATTGCGAAGATCATCGCAAGATTTGAACCCGTCACCATGTGTGTGTCGCCTGCCCTCTATCTCAAGGCCCGCGACATGCTGCCCGCCAGTGTCCGCCTTGTCGAGATGACAAGCAATGACAGTTGGATCCGCGATTGCGGACCGTCATTTGTAACCCATCCATCGGGGCAGGTTCGGGGTGTGGATTGGCGCTTTAATGCTTGGGGTGGGACTGATGATGGACTTTATGCGCCTTGGGATCAGGACGATCTGGTGGGCGAAAAAGTGCTGGAGATGGAGCGCACGGTCCGCTATGCGCCGCCAATCATATTGGAGGGTGGCTCCATTGAAGTGGATGGCCAAGGCACTTTGCTGGTGACCATGCAGTGCCTCCTTAACAAAAACCGAAACCCGGACTTGTCCAAGACTGAGATTGAAGCCGCGCTCAAATCTTATCTTGGCGTGACCCATATCATCTGGCTGGATCATGGCGTTTTCAATGATGAAACCGATGGTCATGCCGACAATCTGGCGCGCTTCATCGCGCCTGGGCGGGTTGTTCTGACGTGGACAGACGATCACACCGACCCGCAGTATGAAATCAGTCAGGATGCTTTTGTTCGACTATCTAAAGCCAAGGATGCCAAAGGCAAAAACTTGGAGGTGATCAAGATTCAACAACCTGGCCCCCTCTTTATGAGTAAGGAGGAATCAGAGGGTGTGGATATTGTCGACGGGACCCAGCCGCGCCTGCCCGGCCTTCGTTTGGCTGCCTCTTATGTAAACTTCTATTTTTGTAATGGCGCTCTGATTGTCCCGGCTCTGGATCCGGCTCATGATAAAGAGGCGCAGCGGGTGTTGAGCGCTGTCTGCCCTGATCACCAGATATGCATGGTCCCGGCCCGCGAAATCCTGCTGGGCGGCGGCGACATTCATTGCATCACTCAGCAACAACCAAGAGGCGTCGTAGGCTTAGCAGGCTCGTGACGTTATTGGCACCAGCCCACGCCAAATTCGTGCATTGCTGCGGGAATCGCGCGCCATGGAGGACACCGAAGGTGTTATGGATGGGCCCACTCAATCATTTACAATCAGGGTGAGAATCGGCTGCATGCTAGACAGCCAAACTTTTGGCCGTCATCCATCCTCTCCTCATACGCCCCAATCAAGCGCGGAAGGATCAGCAGGCATATGGAATTGGCGGCTAGTGCGCCGCTCTTCCTATGGGAAGCGCTCAGGTCGCTCTAGAAGTTTGACTCAGAGCCTACTTCTTGCGAAAATCTGTTTTAGATTTGACGCAAGATGCTCTAACTCGCTGAAACCGCGGCTTCCGGTGCCGGAGCGGGACCGTGATTGAAGCGCTAGAGCCGTCGCCTCGGTACTTGACCCAGCAACATCCCAGAGGCGCTTTTGGCTAGGACGGTAACATGGAGGACCACCCCAAAGACAATTTGCTCATCTGGGAAGTGCTGCCGTTTGCTGTGTCTTTGGCTATTTTGGGCGCGTCTGCCCTCGCAATTGATGCTGCCCTTCATTTCGCCAAAATAGTCTGGCTGGGCAAGTGGCTTGGGATTCCTGGCGTTGTCTTGATCGTCGGCTCGTTTGGGTATTCGCTACGCAAACGCAAAATCATTTCATTTGGAAAGCCTGTCGCGCTTTTGCGGCTGCATGAAAAAATGGCGTGGGCCGGGTCATTATTGATCCTTGTTCATGCCGGTGTTCACTTCAATGCTTGGCTCGCTTGGCTTGCCACATGGGCGATGCTGATCAATGTGTGCAGCGGGTTGACGGGTAAGTATCTTTTACAAAGTGCGCGCAAGCGCTTTGAGGCGACTCATGCCCGTCTGCGCGCGTCGGGTATCTCCGAAGACGAGATTGAAGCGCGCACTTATATCAACAGCATAACCGTCGACGTGGTCAAGAAGTGGCGCGTGGTTCATGTACCGATTTCCCTGTCATTTGCCGTTCTGGCTCTCGCCCATATTGGGGTTGAGCTTTGGTATTGGGGGTTCCGCTCATGAAAAATTGGGGGATATGGCTCTATGGCGTCGTATTGGCCGGCTTGGTTTCGTTGATCTTTCTGATGCCGGCACAGATGATAAGCCCCGGCAAATTGATTCCAGCGCATGCCAATCTGGAAGGACAATGCGCTTCATGTCATGCGCCTTTTCAAGGGGCTATCGCAGACAAGTGCATCAGCTGCCATACTGTTGCTGATATCGGCCTCAAGACCAGCAAGGGTGCCTTAATCACGCCCATCGCGGGCAAGGTCCCCTTCCACCAAAGCCTGACAACACAAAACTGCATGAGCTGTCACACGGATCATCCAGGAGGCAATATTGCAGCGATGATCCAACCGAGTTTCTCGCACAATCTGTTAGCTGCAAATGTTCAAAGCCAGTGTGCGTCTTGCCACATTGCACCCAAGACGGCCGTCCACGCCGAAATGAAGGGTCAGTGTAGCTCTTGTCACAGCCAACAAGCCTGGAAGCCCGCGACCTTTGATCACACCAAATTCTTTGCCCTAACGGGTCCACACAATGTGCCCTGCGCGACTTGTCACATTGTGGCAAGTGACTTTGGTCAGCATTCATGCACGACCTGCCACGAACATTCTCCCATTCGGATCGCCCAGCAGCACCGCGAAGAAGGCATCACCAACACCACAAATTGCGTATCGTGCCATCGAACTGGGTCAGAGGAAGGTCATGGCCGAGGTGGGGATGACGACTGAGACCAAGCAAAGCCGATGTGCTGCGAAAACCGGCTTAGAACTGTAGGCGCATGGCTCCAATATGACGCACATCAATGCGCGGACTATTCTGGCCTCGATGATGACGAACGACTTCATCTTTACGCCTGAGCAGCGCAGCCTTGTATGAACGGACCAGTCATATGCCAAACAATTCATCAGGAACTTCAGCCACACGCATGTATGCCGCCGTCGTGGAAACCTTCGCCAGTCCGCTGGCCTTCAAGGATTATGACATTCCAAAGCCCGGCCCTGGCGAGATTTTGGTGAAAACAGAGGCCTGTGGGGTCTGTCATACAGACGTGCATGCCGCCAATGGCGATTGGCCCGTGAAACCCACTTTGCCATTTGTGCCCGGTCATGAAGCCATCGGCATTGTCGTTGCAATGGGCGAGGGTGCAACAGGGGTTGTCTTGGGGCAACGGGTAGGTGTGCCGTGGCTATATTCCGCCTGCGGACATTGCGAATATTGTCTCTCCGCTTGGGAGACGGTATGCGCGCAAGCCCAATTCGGCGGCTATACCCATAATGGCGGCTTTGCCAGCTATATCGTCGCCAACCCTGCCTATGTCGCCCATATTCCAGATGGTCTAACGGCCACCGAGGCCGCGCCCTTAATCTGTGCGGGTGTCACAACCTATAAGGGGATCAAAGAAACCAAAGCGCGTCCAGGACAGTGGATTGCAATCTCTGGCTGTGGCGGGCTTGGTCATTTGGCGATCCAATTTGCCAAGGCGATGGGTCTGAAAGTGGTCGGGGTCGATATTGACGATGGCAAGTTGGCGCACGCCAAAAAACTGGGGGCAGACGTGATCGTCAACGCAAAATCGGTTGATCCTATTGCGGCGGTCAAAGAAGCCACACAGGGCGGCGCGCATGGCGTGTTGATCACCTCCCCGTCCCTACCGGCTTTCAAACAAGGCGTTGGCATGACACGTAAGCGGGGGGTATGCGTACTTGTGGGGCTGCCACCTGGCGAGTTTCCGGCCTCTGTGTTCGATCTGGTTGCCAATTGTATTTCAATCGTCGGCTCATTTGTCGGCACACGCCAAGATATGGCCGAATGCTTGGCCTTCGCGGCTGACGGGCGGGTTAGAGCCGATATTGAGCTGCAACCGCTCTCGGCGATCAATGACGTTTTGACGCGACTGGAAAAGGGTGATGTGCCGTCTCGGGTGGTGATCAAGTTTTAATAAGCCAATGGCTGGCAAATATCTTGGGTGCCAAGAACTGGTGGAAGCCTAGCAGCCTGTCGCCTATAGTGCTTTGGGTTTGGCTCGCGGTAAAAATGAGAGATCAGTGAGCCCCAATTTGGTCAATCCATTAGGTCGCGTGGCTACATTGGCAAGCAGTCTCATTGTCAATCATCGTCGACTTTGCCGCGTAATCTCTTGATGCCGCCGCGTATCGCTTTTCCATCCAGTCTTTTTTCCTTCGCCGCTCTCGTCGGGCGCGTTGGGCGTCTTGGTGGGGGTGGCGGGACGGCGGCGCGGTCAACCAAACCTTGAAGGCGGGCGCGGGCATCTTGGCGATTGAGGTCTTGGGTGCGGTAGGTTTGGGCCAACAAAACGATCACGCCGTCTTTTGTTGCGCGCGATCCGGCTATGTCGAGCAGACGCTCGCGAACCTTGTCGGTCAATGTTGGGCTGCCCCGGGCATCAAAACGCAATTCAACGGCGGTTGAGACTTTATTGACATTCTGGCCACCTGGCCCCGACGCCCGCACAAAGGTTTCCGATATTTCCTCGTCAGGAATGACAAAAATGCGCATGGCCATAGACAGTCAAGTAAGCGCGGCTGACGTTGAGCGCAACTCAATCTTGGGAAGACTTTTCGTGCCACCGCTATCTTGGCAAATGGCCGCCGACTGTTAAGCCTATACAATGTAGCTGTTAAACAGCGGGGGCAACACTATGGACCATAAAGATCGCGCACACCTTGTCGAGGAAACGCACGCCCGACCGACCCTGAGCATTGAGCGCCCCTGTATTGTGCTGCACGAAGCCTTTCTGCACGATGATGGTGGTAAAGCGGCACGCGCCTTCGCGGCCAGTCTGTGCAAAGCGGCAGAGCTAGTCGAACCCAACACCGAAAGCGATCTGCACATTTTCGAGATTGGCGAATGTGTTGTGAAGTGGGAACGTCACGGCGAGTTTTCGTCATGGACCCGCATTTTGACCGACAAGCACGCGCCTTCGGGCTGGACGGTCTTGGCTGGCACTGAGATGCCACCAGGACAGCGTGTGTCCGCCGCGCGCATTGATGTCGTGCAACGCCCTGGCGCATTCATCGTTCAAGAGGGTCATGAATATGCGGCCTCGCTGGTGTCTGGGGGCAGCGCACAATTATGGACCGACCTGGCTTTGCGCGATGATGGTTTTGTCGGCTATATGTTGGAGACCGAGTTTGACGGCAGCCGAGCTATGGGTTCGGCCCGGTTGGGACGTCTTGTGCGCCGGATATGCGAGATTGAGACCTATCGCATCTTCGCCTTATTGGCCTTTCCGGTTGCGCGTGGCGTCCGCACGGACTTGAACCGCATTGATGCCATAGTTTCGGGTGCCTTTGATGAGGGGGCCGGCAGTGACGCGCAGGTCTTGACCCGTTTGACTGACGCCGCTCAGGAAGTCGAACGCCTCCTGACTGAAACTGATTTCCGCTTTGGGGCGGGGGCCGCTTATCGCAATCTGGTTGAAGCCCGCATTAGCGATCTGCGCGAGGAGCGCATTGAGGGGCAACAAAGGCTCGGTAAGTTTCTGGAGCGCCGTTTTGCCCCCGCCATGGACACAGTCGCCACCACCCGCAATCGCCTTGAGGCCTTGGCCAAGCGCATTGAGCGGGCCTGCGCCCTCTTGAGGACCCGGGTTGATCTGTCCTTGCAGCAACAGAATCAAGAACTTTTGCGCTCGATGGATATGCGCGCGCAATTACAATTGCGCCTGCAAGAAACCGTTGAGGGCTTCTCTGTCGTGGCGATCAGCTATTATGCGGTGATGCTGTTGAGCAAAGTCGTGCATGGTTTTGCAGAGCCCTTGGCAGAACGTTATCACGTGCCCATAGACTGGATTGATGGCGGTTTGGTTGTCGTGGTGCTGATCAGCGTTTGGCTCACCATCAAAGTCATGAGACAGAAATTGACGAAAAGCTGATCAACTACTGGCCACCATCACGCCCCCCGCGACGCCCGCGTCGCAATCCGGGTTAACAGCCGTTCAATCAAAGCTACATCTGGCGATCCAGCGCGCTTGATTTGGCTATCGGTCTCCAATGTGGCCCGCAGCGCATCCTCCAAGGGTGCGCGGCCCCAAATGCCGGCTTGACGGACCATGTCGGCTTGCCGCTTCCAGAACACACCCAGACGCGGATTTTTTACAATGTCTTCAGCTCTGCCGCCCGCGGCCATGCCAGCCTGCACCTGTAACAGAAGCCGGATGCGCCGCCCCACGCCATTGGTGACAGCCACCACGTTGGCTCCACTGTTCAGCGCCTGCTCAAGCCGTGCGGTCATCAAAGCGATATGGCCACCAAAGGCCGCATCAATGGCTTCATCCAAGCCCGCTTCGCGCCCACCAGAACCGACGGCACGCACGGCACTGACGTCGATAACACCACCTGGCCCGGCATATTGGGCGAGCTTCCCCACTTCAGCGGCAATAGAATCAGTATCTTGGGCAGCATTGTCAAGAAGGAGGCCTAAGGCATCCAACTCAAGGGTGACGCCAGCTGCACCCGCTTCCTGACGCGCGACAATGGCCAAGTCGTCACGCGTTGTTTCATAAAGTTGAAGTGACCAAGCATGGGGGGAGTCTTCGAACAATTTGCGAGACTTGGAGGCTTTGGCCAGATCGCCGACATCAAGGATCAGCACGCCTTCAGGCTCTGGGCCACCCCTTATCAACCCGCTCCAGCAGAGCCGCCAAGGGGGCCACATCTTTCTCTCCGCTCACCCGCACATAGGCAATTGAGGCGCCACCAAAAAGTGATGGCGAGGCAATGGCCTCTTCGACCCCACCTGGATCACTGCGCAAATCATCTTCAGAAAATCTCTTGAATTCAAGGCTTGGGTTGGTGGCTCTATGCCGATCCGCCACATTCTGGCCCAAGCGCCGTAATATCCCGCCATCAGGACCTGATAGCATGATAAAGCGGGGCGGCTTGTCTTTTTGCGCCGCGCGCGTGGCCGCAGCGCCCGTCAGCTTCACCGCACACGTCCGGTTTGACGGCGCAGATCGGCGAAGATTTTGCCCGCTATCTCGCTGGCTGCGCGTTCTTCAGCGTCAGCTTGTAGCGCCACATCGCCATAGGCCTGATCTAGGCTTTCATAGCCGACGGTGGTTGTCACGCTTCCTGACAGAGGCGTTTCCGCTGTTGTCGCGGGCGACAGTGTATAATTAGCGGTCAGGGTATAAAGCGTGCGGGCCGATAGTCCATCGACAGCCAAAGCCGCTGAGGCAAAGCTCGTCACCACTTTGACGTTCAGCGTGCGGGCTGGCCTATCATTTTGCTCAAGCGAGGCCCGCCGATCAAGCTCTTGGCGCAAAAAATATCCGGCGCGGCCATCAATCTGGCTGATGACGAGCGGCCCGATACCCGATCCAGAGGTGCTGTAAACCGGGCTAAACCCACAGCCCGACACGCCCAGCAAAATTGCCAAAGCCCCAAATTGCAAGCGCTTGGTAAAATGATCTACGCCCTGCATCGGCTTAGCCTGTCACAATATTGATGATGCGGTCTGGGACCACAATCACCTTAGCCACGTTTTGCCCCACAAGGAAAGGTTGCGCATCGGGGCACTTTAAGGCCAAAGCCTCAATTTCATCGCGCGGCATGCCTTTTTCCAGCACAAGCTCACCACGCTTTTTGCCATTGACCTGAACCGGCATGATCAATGTGGTGTCGATCAACAAAGCGGGATCGGGATGCGGCCATGGTGCCTGTGCACAAAAGCCATCTCCGCCCAAACGGGTCCAAGCCTCTTCGCTCAGATGGGGGGTAAAGGGCTGCATCACGCGCGCGAGAATGCCCAACACCTCAGCGCGGGCCTCCAGCATGTGTGGGGCCTCCAAAGTCTCGGCGCGCCGAATATGGCCTACGAGTTCATGAATGTGGGCAATGGCGGAGTTGAATCGATAGGAATCTATCGCGGCGGTAATCGCAGCAACCGCCTTGTGGCCGGCCCGCCGCAACTCGAGCGCAGGCCCCTGAGCGACCGTCGCAGTTGTCAGAGGCCCCGGCGCGTCCTCGGGCAGTGCATCATAAGCGGCCCAGACTTTTTGAATAAAGCGCCAAGAGCCCTCAACGCCTGATTGTGACCATTCAACATCGCGCTCGGGCGGCGAGTCGGACAACACAAAAAGGCGCGCGACATCGGCGCCATAGGTATCGATGATCTCCTCTGGATCGACCGTATTGCGCTTGGACTTCGACATTTTCTCGATGGCGCCGATTGTGACCGGCTGACCAAACTCACGATCCACCCACACGCCATCGCGTTCTTCAACTTCAGATGGACTGAGCCACACCCCATTTTGCGTTTTATAGGTGGCGTGCGTCACCATGCCTTGCGTAAACAGGCGCGTGAACGGCTCAGAATAAGGTTGATGACCAACCGACTTCATAGCGCGGGCAAAAAAGCGGGAATAGAGCAAGTGGAGGATCGCATGCTCAACCCCGCCAATATAATGATCAACTGGCAACCAATGCTTAACAGCCTCAAGGTCGGTTGGCTGGTTTTCTGGCTGCCCACAAAAGCGCGCCCAATACCAAGACGAATCGACAAAGGTATCCAGCGTATCGGTCTCGCGCAGGGCCGGAGTGCCGCATTTGGGGCAGGCGACATGCTTCCAGCTGGGGTGGTGATCGAGGGGATTGCCAGGTCGGTCAAAGCTCACGTCTTCGGGCAGAGTAACCGGCAATTGCTCGACAGGTACTCCTACAGGCCCGCAGTTTTGGCAATGAATGATCGGGATTGGGCTGCCCCAATAGCGCTGGCGCGATATGCCCCAATCGCGCAAGCGGAAGTTGACGGTCCGCTTGCCCTGTCCCAGCGCCTCCATTTTGTTGATGGCCACGGCTTTGGCCGCATCAATCGTCAGGCCATCAAGAAAGCCTGAGTTAAAGATTGTTCCCGCACCGACATAGGCCGTATGGGTAATCACCATAGCTTCTGGCTCAGCACCCTCTGGCAATACCACAGGTAGGACCGACAGATTATATTTGCGCGCAAAATCCAAATCCCGCTGATCATGCGCGGGGCAGGCAAAAACCGCACCGGTTCCGTAATCCATCAAAACGAAATTGGCGATCCAAACAGGAAGCGTCTGGCTCGCATCAAAGGGATGGACAACGCGAAGACCTGTATCAAAGCCGCGCTTTTCTTGGGTTTCAACCGCTTCTTCAGAGGTCCCAGCACGGCGACAATCGGCGCAAAATTCAGCGAGATCGGTATGGCCCTCCGCCAAAGCTAAAGCAATCGGGTGATCAACCGATATCGCCGCAAAAGAAGCCCCAAACAATGTATCAGGCCGTGTGGTGTAAACTTCCAGCCCACCAGCCACAGGCGAGGGCGTTGCCACATCAAAGTCAAAGCTGAACTTCAGACCCTCAGAGCGACCAATCCAATTGGATTGCATCGTCCGCACTTTTTCGGGCCAACCTGTCAGCTCGTCCAAGGCCTCGACCAATTCCTGGCCAAAGCGTGTTATCGCAAACATCCATTGTTCAAGATAGCGCTGTTCGACGAGAGCGCCTGACCGCCAGCCCCGACCATCGACAACTTGTTCATTGGCCAGAACAGTGTTTTCGACTGGGTCCCAATTGACTTTGCTTTTCTTGCGGTAGACCAGACCAGCGGCCAGAAAGTCCAAAAACATCGATTGCTGGTGGCGATAATAGCTGGGATCGCAGGTCGCAAATTCGCGGGTCCAATCTAAAGCAAAGCCCAATTGTTGTAATTGGGTCCGCATCGTGTTGATATTGTCGCGGGTCCATTCGCCGGGATGGGCGCCGCGTTCGCGCGCGGCATTTTCGGCCGGCAAACCAAAAGCGTCCCAACCCATGGGGTGCAATACTTGATCACCAGCGGCCCGGCGCCGACGGGCAATCACGTCGCCCATCGCGTAATTGCGCACATGTCCGATATGAATGCGCCCGGAGGGATAAGGAAACATCTCCAGCACATAGCATTTTGGCCGCGACGGGTCGGGCGTTCCGGCCTCAAACAACTTCGCTTGGTCCCAACGGGCGCGCTGACGCGGCTCAACCTCGCGATGATTATATCTGGCAGCCATGATGAACCTTTATCTCAATCGCGCGCCCTGCAAAGGATTTAGCGCGTCTCGAGCTGAGCAATGCGAAGCTGGCGCGCTCGAGTTAGGATTGAATTCTCGATCTGGATGGCGGTATCTGGATCAACACTGGCGTCAACCCATCCACTGCCGTCGCGGGTCTGGCGGAAAACCTGAACGGCTAGACCATCAGCGCGCAGACGCGTGTCGAGAATATAGACCTGCACCTTAAAGCGCTCATCCGGCTTTTCAGCGATGGCGTGCCACTCAGTCGCATAGGTACCGCCAAACGGATCAGAGTCAGCCAAGGGCATAAAGCTAAGTGTGTCCAATGTGGCGCGCCACAGAAAAGCATTGACGCCAATGCCGGCTTCACCGGTTGAACGGCCAGCGTTGCTGCGAAGCCCCAAAAAGGAGCCTTGCTTGGCCGATTTTGCGGCAGCAGGTTCCCCCGTTGCGGCGCTAGAGGGTCTTGTGGCACAGGCACCCAGATTGGCTGCAAGTAGAAGTGCGACGATCAGTTGTGGCGCGACAACGCGCATAGGCTTGCTCCAGACTTAACCACCCCGCCCGCCCCGGACGGAAAAACATTGCTTACAACAGGAAGGGGGGCTTGCGCTAGGCGTTATGATGCGATGGCTTTAAATTCAATTTCGGGCACGCAGAGTAAGGTTCTGGAAGGCGTTGCAAAATCATCACGTCTCCCATTATTCTCGCTCTGATTGAGAGATTTGGACTTGCCTTCATTCATGCCTTGTTGTTTAGGGTGAGGGAGAAGCCCTATTTTTTGGAAACCCGCATCGTGTCAGCTAAGTCGCCAGCTTTTGTCGGAATGATTGCCGTCGCTGCTTTTGCAGTGTGTGGCCCCGCATTAGCACGCGATACCCGCGTCGGCCCGGTTCCCCAGACGCCGCTAGCCCCTTGGTATGAGCGGTTCACCTTTGGCTCTGAGCTACGTGATGGGGCCAATGCATGGGTGCCACGCGGCGAAACGCGTAAGTCGGCGATTGTTGATTCGCGCAGCCGCTGGGGTGTCACTTTTGGTGTCAGTCAGGAGCCACGCGCGGATTTACCGCTTCGCGCTGGTCAAAGCACGTCAAGCGCCAGCGCTGGGGCTTTTTTTCAGATATCGCCAAAGTTTAGAGTGGGCGGCACGGTGACGATCCCTGATGAACAATTGGGCGTTTCGGTGCGGCGTGATGAAAAGCAACCACGCGAACCAGGCGTCAAAGTCGAATCAGCTTTCCGCTTCTAAGTATTGGCGGGTTTGATAACTCACCAAAGCCACCCCTGATATTCCTGTGCGCGACAATAGTCGTGCTGTTTTCAGGGTTATCCCCCCCAAAGCATAGATTTTAGCCGCTGGAAACGCAGCTTGTAGCCGCGCGAGACGAAGCGCCCCCAACGGCTTTGACGCGCTGGGGCTTGAACTCGTGAATGCCGTAGACACTAGGATTGCATCCAAGCCAAGGCGCGCCGCCTTGGCTAGAGCGAGGCCGCTATGGGCCGATGTGGTTTCATAAAGCCGTGAAATCGCGCTCTTGCGTCGGCGGCCCAAATGCTTCTGTGGCCAATGCAGGCCGTCGAGCTTAGCGGATCGCGCCTGACGAGGTAAGCAGGTTGCAAGCCGGACGAGATCCCGGCGAATAGCAGCTTTGGCTTTGGGTTCTTCCCCGTATGTCCGCTCAATGAAAGCACCCGCCTGTGGCCAAAGCGCCAATTGTCGGTCAATGTCAAACCCGCGCGCGCGATCACTGAGGACCAGCAATGGCGGCAAGCGATGCAATGTCGACCCGCCGCCCGCGCGGCTTTTAAATCGCGCTAGAAGGATTAGAAGTCTTTTGATGGACATGTCAGAGCGCATCGCAGCAATCACAACTCGTATCAAGTCGGCAACCGCTCGCGCTTCACGTCCGACAGGCGATATCACACTGGTGGCTGTTTCAAAGGTTCAGCCAGAGAACCGCATTGAGGCGGCATTGTACGGCGGACTGCGCTGCTTTGGAGAAAACAGAGTCCAAGAGGCCCAGACCCGCTGGGCCCATCGCCGGGCAGCCTATCCCGATTTGCGGCTGCATCTGATCGGGCCCTTGCAAACCAATAAGGTCAATGACGCGCTGGCTCTGTTTGATGTGATTGAAACACTGGATCGCCCAAAACTGGCGGCGGTTTTGGGAGCGTTGGCTCGAAAAGGCCTTATCTTGCCCGAACTTCTCATTCAGGTGAACACGGGTGAAGAGCCGCAAAAAGCAGGGATTGTGCCAGGCCAATTGGCCGACTTTCTGGACTATTGCCGCATAGAGCAAGGGCTTTCAATTGCTGGTTTGATGTGTATCCCCCCGATTGATGAGGAGCCAGCCCTGCATTTTGCTTTGCTCGAAAAACTGGCCAAGCGACATGAATTGCCCAAGCTCTCAATGGGGATGAGCGAGGATTTTGAAACAGCCATAGCCTTTGGCGCGACCCATGTGCGGGTTGGCTCTGCGCTGTTTGGTGCGCGTGATTTGGCACTGGGAAACGAGTCCGCAGCGGCATGATCACCCACTTATTGAGGCCGCCCCTAAGCGACCACGCCATGCACCTCTGAGGAAGCGCGACGCTTCTTATTGGACTTATCAAACACCAAGAGCATCTGGCGGAAAATCTGAAGCCGATTTTCGCAAAAACTAGGCTCTGACCCGAAGTTCTATCGCGCGTCTGGTTGTTTTAGAACCAGGTTGCGCGTCTAATTGCCATCGCATGATTCCATTCCCATTTATCGGCCATCAAATCTACGTGTAATCTAAGGTGATCAACACGCTGCTGGAGCGCGTTAGGTTTCCTTAGAAACGAAGTTGCGCTCTAAACTTCTGAAATAGAGCCGGTTTTCCACCGTTTCTTGACTCCAAGGAACTGTGAACGGCTCGAGAGATTGACTAGGCTCCATCTCTCTATAGTGGTGTTAGGCGGAATTTTCAAAATGATCTGCCTAAGCGAACGCACTTGAATCTATCGCAAATCATCCAATTTGCGCTCTGGGCGGGCGTTAGAGCGCCACTAAACCATCACGATACCGCTTCCAATTCTCAATATAATGCAAGGCCGAC